>JAFXAC010000012.1 GCA_017522125.1 Clostridia bacterium
ATTATGCTTGGCATTAGGATATTCGCGCTATGCGCGAAGATTCGCACGCTCTACGCCTTGCAAGCGAGCTTGCAGATCTCCGAGCGGCGAATGCGAACCTATCTCCGCGTCGCTTCGCTCGCGGAGCGAGCTTCGAAGCGACAGTGCTGCTGCCAACGCAAAAAGGACACCCGAAGGTGTCCTTTGCGTTGGCAGCGGCACTAGGATTCGAACCTAGGTAATGACGGAGTCAGAGTCCGTTGCCTTACCGCTTGGCGATGCCGCTATACTGCCTTATTATTTCGCGCCTTGTCGACGCAACGATTATTATAGCAGACTCTTTTCGGTTTGTCAATAGAATTTTCAGAAAAATTTTCTTTTCTTTTCGTTTTTTTACCTAAAAAGCTCTGCTTGCCTCAAATAAAGTATTCCTAATTATTTATTATTTTACTCAAATATGGCGAATAAAATATCTTTATCTGCTTGATTTTGCTTTTTTTATATGTTACAATCAATACGTAGATATTCCAAACGATTTTCCGAAAGGACGAATGACTATGAAAAAAACCATATCACTTCTTCTTGCCGTGCTGACTCTGCTTTCTGCGGCGCTCGTGTCCTGCGGCGGCAACACAACTCCCCCAGAGGCTACCGAAAGCACCGCTTGCGTGCATTCCGCTATGCCCGAATGGAGCTTTACGGGCACGCGCACCTGCGAGGGTCAGGGCTTCCACACCCGCACCTGCCCCGATTGCGGCTACAGCGAGGAGCAACTTCTCGATATGCCCGAGGAAGAGCCCGAATACAGGTCGCTTGACAAAAAGACCGTAATGTTTTTGGGTAACTCCTTCGTTTATTACGGCTACTGCGTAATGGAGGGCGGTCAGGGCAACGCCGACCGCGGCTATTTCTACCAGATATGTAAGAGCAACGGCGAGTCCGTAAACGTTTACGACTACGTTTGGGGCGGAAAAACTCTTAGCTGGATATACACCGAGCAGCTTCAGAGCGCGAAGGCGAAGCAGATAATTGCTAAAACCGACGTTGTATTTATGTCCGAGGCGGGACAGAACAACGCCGCGCTCGTTACAGATATACAGAACATAATGAACCTCTTCCCCGAAAAGACGGAGTTCTACTATCTCAACCACGCCTACACCGTATCCTGCGACCACAGAAAAATAATGGACAGCTTCCCCCTTCTCAAGAAGATGGGCGTCGGCATAGTAAACTGGGGCGCAGTTGCCTATGACGTGTGGACGGGACGCACCAAGCTCCCCGGTGGCACGCTTAAGTACAACAAAAATTCCTTCGTTGTAAATAAGCAGGACTCGCACCACCAGAATATGCTTTCGGGCTATCTCACCGCGCAGATGGCGTATTGCGCCTACACGCTGCGCTCGGCTCAGGGGCAGGACTACACCATCGCCACCAACAAAAAGCTGAATACGGCGTTCAACGTAAACAACTATATGTCGAGCTTCTATAACCCGAATACGACGAACCTTGACAAGATACTTGCATCTGAGCCCGATATGCGCGGCTTCCAGGTGCTTATGGACAGCTATCTTGAAAAGGAAGGCATAATGGTCGGCAAGCAGGTCATCAAGGGCGAGCACGAATATCTTTCGGAAAGCGACATCTTAAGCCCAGGTGACAAGGACTGCAAGGCGCTCTCGTTCGTAAAGTGCCGCTATTGCGACTCGAAGATACTTACCGAGGTGGATTCCACCAACACGGCAAGCGAGAATATTATGCTCATCACAAAGGAGGAGCTTGAGGCGGCGGGCGCAAAGGACGCGTTTACTTATATCAAGAACAACAACGGCATCGTCCGTCCCGTTATGACTACGGGCTGGGGCAGAGCAGGCATCATAGCAAATCAGGGCGCGCCCTCTGCGTGCGACGGCTCACGCGCCTGCGTCAACAGCATCAAGGGCGACGTTATGTTCATCAAGATATCCGACCTTAAGGCGAAATACGATGAAAACGGCAAAACGGGCACGGGCGGAAAGTACTGCGCGCTTGTCGGCTACGAGTTTACGGAAACACAAAAGGTGGACACCTTTACTATCTATCTTGACGAAACGAGCGCACCCGACGCGTTTGACGTTCTCGGCGGCAAAAAGAATGCCGACGGCACTATAACGTGGTCCGTGCTTGCCTCCTGCACCGATATGAGAAGCAAATACGGCGCGTATAATCTTCTGACGGTCGCACACAGCGTAAGCTTTGACGCGACGGAGGTCGATTGCTTCCAGATCGGCATCGTCAGCGGACCCGAGCGCTCGGTATATATCTCCGAGATCGAGCTGTTCGGTCAAAAGGGATAAAAAACAAAAAGGCGGCTTTGCCGCCTTTTTGTTTTGCCTTGCAAATTCGGGGTAAAATAACGGTAAGTTGACAAAAAGGCAAAAAAATGCTATAATCAAGCGAAAAAGAAAATTATGCCGCATATTACGGAGGATATTATATGTTTGACATTTTTGACGTGCTTGCCCTGATAGGCGGACTTTGTCTGTTCTTATTCGGTATGAACGTAATGGGCGACGGACTTGAGCGTCGCGCGGGGAACGGCTTGAAGGCGCTTCTCGGCAGGCTGACTAACAGCAAAATTAAGGGATTTTTGACGGGTGTGGGAGTTACCGCGGTAATTCAAAGCTCGTCTGCCACCACGGTAATGGTCGTGGGCTTCGTAAACTCTAAGGTAATGACCTTAAGACAGTCCATCGGCGTTATTATGGGCGCAAATATCGGTACTACCGTTACGGCGTGGGTACTCAGCCTTGGCGGAATATCCAGCGACAATTTTTTTATGACGCTTCTGAAGCCGTCGTCCTTTACGCCTATCCTTGCGCTCATCGGTATTGGCTTTACTATGTTTTCGAAGTCCTCGAAAAAGAAGGATGTGGGCACTATCCTGCTTGGCTTTGCGACGCTTATGTTCGGTATGGACGCAATGAGCGACGCGGTAGCGGGGCTTGCACAGGTTCCCGAATTTCAAAATCTCTTTCTTCTGTTTACTAACCCCCTGCTTGGCGTGCTGGTCGGCGCACTCGTTACGGCTATCATTCAGTCAAGCTCTGCGTCCGTCGGTATTTTGCAGGCGCTCAGCGTTACGGGCGCGGTCTCGTATTCCGCCGCGATCCCGATCATTATGGGACAGAACATCGGTACCTGCGTAACAGCACTTCTTTCGTCCATCGGCGCAACGAAAAACGCAAAGCGTGCGTCACTTATCCACCTTATTTTTAATTTTCTCGGAACGGCGATATGGCTTACGGTGTTCGTAATTGTTTCGAATTTGCTAAAGCCCGTGATACTGAGCGAATCGGCAACCTATTTCGGCATTGCCGTTTGTCACTCGCTTTTCAATATTCTTTGCACGGTAGTTCTTTTGCCCGCATCGTCGCTACTTGAAAAGATAGCGTACAAGCTCGTACCCGAGGGAGATGCGCCCGAAAAGGTAGTTGAGCTTGACGAGCGCCTTTTGGCAACGCCCGCTATCGCTATCGAGCAGAGCTGCCACCTTGCTGCGAAAATGGCTGTTGAGGCGGTGGAGAGCTTCCGCCTGAGCATAAAGGCAATCGGGGAATACACCCCCGAGCTTGCGGAGCGCGTCCGCACCATCGAGGGTGACACCGACCATTACGAGGACGTTCTCGGAACTTATCTTACGAAGCTTAGCAAGAGTCAGGTTTCCGACGAGGACAGCGCGACGGTCACGAAGCTTTTGAAGGCGATAGGCGATTTTGAGCGAATTTCCGACCACGCGGTAAACGTCGTCGAGGCGGCCGAGGAATTGAGGGAAAAGGATATAGAATTTTCTGCCGCGGCAAGGGCGGAGCTTGGTGTATTGAGCGCCGCGCTTGAGGAGATCCTTGCCCTTACCGAGAGCGCGTTTGTGAACAACGACCTTGGCGTTGCGTATGACGTAGAGCCGCTTGAGGAGGTCGTCGACGATATAAAGAATGCACTCAGAAACAACCATATCGTAAGGCTTCAGGACGGATCGTGTACTGTGGAAACGGGCTTTGTCTGGTCGGATCTTCTTACGAATTTCGAGCGCGTCAGTGACCATTGCTCGAATATTGCCGTCGGTCTTATCGACGAGAGGGAGCAGACGATGAACGCGCATGAGGCGGTCAAGAGCCTGAAGGAGGGCAACTCGCGTTATAACGAAAAGTACGAGGAATATTCAAAGAAATATTCCATCAAAATGCTTGAGGCTACAAAGTAAAATATATAAGGAACGCCCCGATGCTTGTCGGGGCGTTCCGTTCGTTATGCGAGGAATAGGCGCAGAAGTGGCGAAAAGCACTTGACACGGGCGCACTTGTGTGCTAAAATATACGGGTACGCGCCCGTGGCGGAATTGGCAGACGCGCAAGATTTAGGATCTTGTGTTAATTCGTGCAGGTTCAAGTCCTGTTGGGCGCACCAAAGCACAAGGGGTGGCTCTGCCACCCCTTGTGCTTTGCTACATTCGAAAGACGCCGAAGCTCTCGATGTTGCAAGGCAACATCGAATTATTTGCGCGCGAGCAGGGAATGAGGGTAAAGCAGTAATAATGCGCGCAAATTTAGGTTCTTAAGTCCTGCCCGGCGCACCAGAAAAAAGCACGCGTAAGCGTGCTTTTTTCAACTAAATCCGCCGTCGGCGGAATAAATCCACCTGCGGTGGATGAAATCACTTCGTGATGAAATCCCGCTTCGCGGGGATAGGAGAGGCGGATTTAATTTCATCTGAAGCCGTAGGCTGAAGATTTCATCCGAGCTTGCTCGGATTTCATCGCGCTTGCGCGATTTCATTAAAATAAATCCTTCGCCTTGGGAAACTCGCCTGAATTCCCCCAAAATCATTGAAAACCGTCGCTCGTTGTGCTATAATTCAGGCAAGCGCTTGTTTAGCTTGCTTTGAAATACGATCGAGGAAATACAATGGATAAAAAATACGGGAAAACGGTCACGGCGTGCTTTGTGGCGTACGTCGTGCAGGCTATCATAAATAATTTCGCGCCGCTTTTGTTTTTGACGTTCCACTTGTCCTACGGTATACCGCTTTCGCAGATAACGCTGCTCGTTACCTTTAACTTCGCCATTCAGCTTGCGGTCGACCTTCTGTCGGTCGGCTTTATCGACCGCATCGGCTATCGCGCCGCTATGGTGCTGGCGCACGCGCTTGCCGCACTCGGACTCGTCGCGCTCTCCGTCCTGCCCGAGCTTTTGCCGTCCGCCTTTGCGGGAATATTCATTTCCGTCGTTATCTACGCCGTCGGCGGGGGACTTCTTGAGGTGCTTGTCAGCCCCGTGGTCGAGGCTTGCCCCACCGAAAACAAGGAAAAAACGATGAGCCTGCTCCATTCCTTTTACTGCTGGGGCTGTGTCGGCGTGGTGCTTTTGTCAACGCTCTTTTTCCACCTTTTCGGCATCGAAAATTGGCGCGTGATGGCGCTATTGTGGGCTGCCGTGCCGCTTGTGAACGCCTTCGTTTTCCTGCGCGTTCCGTTTGCTGCGCTTATTGAGGACGGCGAGGTCGGTATGCGCGTCGGTGAGCTTTTGAAAAGCAAGACCTTTTGGCTGCTTTTCGTTATGATGGTCTGCGCGGGCGCAAGCGAGCAGGCGGTCAGTCAGTGGTCGTCCGCGCTGATGGAAAAGAGCCTCGGCATTGCAAAGACGCTCGGCGACCTCGCGGGGCCTATGGCGTTTGCCGCCCTTATGGGCGCGTCGAGGGTGTTTTACAGTAAATTCGGGGACAAGATAAAGCTCGAGCGGTTTATGATGCTCAGCTGTCTGCTTGCCGTCGGCGCGTATCTCGGCATCGGGCTTTTCGCCCTGCCCGCCCTCAGCGTGATATCGTGTGCGCTGTGCGGCCTTGCCGTGGGCATTATGTGGCCGGGCACGTTCAGCAAGGCGGCGGGAGTTATGCGGCGCGGCGGCACGGCTATGTTTGCGCTCCTTGCGCTCGGCGGCGACCTCGGCTGCTCGCTTGGTCCGAGTGCCGTCGGCTTTGTGTCGGGAGTGCTTAACGACGACCTTCGCCTCGGCATTTTAGCGGCGGTCGTGTTCCCGACGGTCCTCCTTATCGGCGTTTGGCGTTGCAGGCGCATTTGATTTTGTTAATAATATTTTTAAATGTTTCGGCATTTACTTTTAACAATTAGTGATATAATTATTATTTGAAATAATATAGAAAGAGGTATTAAAAATGCAAGCATTTCTTACTTGGCTCGTTGGCGTGGCGCAGTCCGTGGGACTTAAGCTCCTCGGCGCAATACTTACGCTCGTCATCGGCTCTTACGTCATTAAGCTCATCGTCAGATTTTTCCCCGACGGCAAGAAATACGATCACGTGGACCCCACCGTCCGCGGCTTTATGCGCTCCTTTATGCGCATCGGTCTGTGGGTGATACTCGCGGTGTGCGTGATAGCCATTCTCGGCGTTCCCATGGCGAGCGTCGTGGCTGCCGTTGCTTCCTGCGGCGTTGCTATCGGTCTTGCTATGCAGGGCTCGCTTTCAAACTTTGCGGGAGGTATTATGCTTTTGATCTTCCGTCCGTTCAAGATCGGTGATTACATAGAGGCTAACGGCCACGGCGGCACGGTTGAGGAGCTTGGTATATTCTACACCGTGCTTTGCACGGCTGATAACAAGGTGGTCACCATTCCCAACGGCGCGATGATGAACAACCCCGTCGTCAACTTTTCCGAAAAGGACAACCGCCGCGTGGATATGGCGTTTGAGATATCCTACGAGGCTGACGGCGACGCCGCCTGCGAGCTGGCGAAAAGCATTGCGTCCGCGCACGAGCTCGTTCTCAAGGATCAGGACGTATTCGCAAAGGTCACGCTTCTCGGCGCATCCTCCGTTACCGTAACGGTTCGCGCTTGGGCAAAATCGGGCGATTATTGGACTGTAAATCACGACCTTATCCGACAGATCCGCAAGGCTTACATCGAGGCGGGAATCGAGATACCCTACAATCAGCTTGACGTTCACATCAAGAGCGAGGAAAAATGAAAAGCATAAAAAATGCGGAGATACTCTGCGTAGGAACGGAGCTTTTGCTCGGTGACATCGTAAACACCAACGCCGCATTTATGGCTCAGCGCCTTGCCGAGCTTGGCGTTTCCGTGTACCGTCAATCGGTCGTCGGTGACAACCCCGCACGCCTGAAGGAAGCGCTTGCCGAGAGCTTCTCGCGCGCGGATGCGGTGTTTATGTCGGGCGGACTTGGCCCCACCTGCGACGACCTTACGAAGGAAACGGTGGCGGAGTATTTCGGACTTTCAATGTATCTTGACGAGAGCGTGCTTGCGTCAATACGCACGTATTTTGCCGATATCGGCAGGGAAATGCCCGACAACAATATAAAGCAGGCGTATATCCCCGAGGGCTCGGTGGTTTTCAAGAACGAGTGGGGTACTGCCCCCGCACTTGCGGTGGAGTGCGGCGAAAAGGTCGCAATTCTGCTCCCCGGGCCGCCCGTGGAGCTTCATCCCTTGTGGTACGAGCGAGTCGAGCCGTACCTTACCGCACGCTCAAGCAGCGTTATACTTTCAAAAAACCTGCATATTCTCAATATGGGTGAGTCGGCAGTCGAGGAAAGACTGCGCCCCATGATGCAAAACGATAAAAATCCGACCGTTGCGCCCTACGCCAAGGAGGGCGAGGTGCGCGTGCGCGTAAGCGCGCGCGCCGCCACGCGCGAGGAAGCGAGCGCGCTTTGTGACTCTGCTATAGAGCGCATACGCGCGACGGAGGTCGGTGATTTCATATACGGCATTGACGTCGGTACTGCCGAAAACGCGCTCCTTCTCTCGTTGCGCGAGCGCGGAATGACGCTTGCCGTGGCGGAGTCCTGCACGGGCGGACTTATAGCCAAGCGATTTACCGATATCGCGGGCTGCTCCGACGTTTTCCTCGGCGGATGCGTGACGTATTCGAACGAGGCGAAGATGGCGCTTCTCGGCGTGAAGGCGGAAACTCTTGCCGCGCACGGCGCGGTGTCAAAGGAGACCGCCGCCGAAATGGCACGCGGCGTAAGGCTTGCGCTCGGCGCTGACGTGGGGCTTGCCACCACGGGAATCGCGGGTCCCGGCGGCGGAACGCCTGAAAAGCCCGTCGGAACCGTGTTCGTGGCTATCTCGACGGCGGAGGGGGAAAAAGTAAAGAAGCTCTCGATGTCGCCGCTTCGCTCCCGTGCGTATATCAGGCAAAGCTCGGGAACGCAGGCAATAGGGCTTGGACTCGGCTTTTGCGGCGATCTTTCGTCGGAGGGCTGAGGATAAAACGGACGTTTCGGCGTCCGTTTTTATTTTATCAAAAATGTTAAAATGCACAAAAAACACTTGATTTTCTACTTATTGTATAATAAAATAGTCTTACCGTTGCATTTTTACGTACTGTTAGCTTTGCGAGAAAGGGATAAAAATATGACTAAAAAAATAATAGCTTTCGCACTTGCGATAGTCTCGATGCTCACTTTTGCATCCTGCGCGGCAATAGAGGTGCGCGACACCTCAATATCTGTATCCGCCTCCGATGCGCAAGAGGTGGCGGTATATAACGCCAATTCGCTCAAGACCGATATATCGGCGGGCGTATATATAAAGGACGGCTTACTTTGCGGTCTCAGCCCCGATATGACGAAGGCGGAGATACTTTCGCATATCAAAAACACGTCGGGCGTAAGTGCCGACGGCGTTGGCACGGGCAGTACCGTGTCTCTTACCGTGAACGGTACCGTCAGCGACAGCGCGGTCATTGCCATTGCGGGCGACGTTGACGGCGACGGCTCCGTGAACACTACGGACTATCTTGCGTTAAGTTACGCTATCTGCGCGACAAAGGCGGCGAGCGCGGCAAGTGCCGTCGCATCCGACGTGGATTGCGACGATGCGCTGACGGGTGCTGACCTGCTCACTCTTGGACTCTACATCAAAAACGAGGTGGATTCCATCGGCATAAGGAGCGAGGAGGAGATATATCTCTACGGTGCGGATTACAACGATTTTGAGCTTACTGGTGATGACAAGCCCTTCTTTATCGGCAGATGGTTTGACAAGGATATTAACGGCGTTCCGCACAAGGTATCGCTCAATGCAGGCGCGGCGGTGTACCTGATGACCAAGGGCGCAACGAAGCTTTACGTTGATTTCACGCAGATCACCGAGGCGGACACCGTGCCGTTCTATGCATATTCCATTGACGGCGAGACCCCCGTGCGTGCGCGCATCAGCGCCAACACGGTAACGCTCCCCGATGACGAGCTTCACATTGTTCGCATAATCCTTGACGGTCTGCTTGAAAACGTCGGCAAATGGGAAAATGAGATAGGCTTCGCCCTCAAGAGCATCACGCTCAATGCAGGGCAGATAGTCGGCATCCGTCCTACTAACAAGGTCATCTTCTACTACGGCGACAGCATAACGGAGGGCGTAAGCTCATTAAAGGCAGGCTCGACGTCAAGCTGTAACAGCCAAGCAAGCGCATACCCGTGGTACACGTCAAAGGAGCTCGGCGCGGTTTCCTACGTTTGCGGATTTGGCGCGTCGGGCGTGGTTAAACCCGGTTCGTTCGCTCCCTTCTGTCAGGCAATAATGAATCTCAGCTCAACGAGGGCGCATACCGACACGACGATGCCCGACCTCATCGTTATCAATCACGGCTTCAACGACAATACAAGCTACACGGCAGAGGCGTTTGAAAGCAATCTTCGCACGGCGCTTGGGTATTTGCAATTCCGCTATCCCAACGTACCGATAGTGTATATGATACCGCTGAATCAAAGGAGAGTGGATGCGATAACGTCCATCGTAAACGACGTAAACCCCGGCAACTATTATATTTTGCCGACGAAGGGCTGGAATCTCCCCACCACCGACGGCGTACATCCGACCGCCGCGGGAGCAAAGACTATGGCGTCGAAGCTCTCGGCGTTCATTATCGAATGTCTCGGCGAGGAATTTTTTGACGGAAAGAGCGTAAATTTCGTAGACTAAACATAGCGGGGCAAATGCAAAAACACATTTGCCCCCGCTTTTTTTGATTTTGCCCCTGATTTTTTTCAAAAAAACGGAAAAAATTTTATAAATAGCCGATTTTGCTCTTGATTTTATCGCAATAATATTATAAAATATAAAGTGTGTTAAAAAAATAACCGGCTTTGTCGGATAATGGAGTTAGAAATGGCAAAATTTGATACTATAGGAGTACTGACCTCGGGCGGCGATGCCCCCGGTATGAATACAGCTATCCGCGCTATCACGCGCCGCGCACTTCAGCACGGCATTAAGGTCAAGGGAATCCTTGGCGGATACAGCGGACTCGTTAACGATTCTATGATCGATCTCGGTGCGCGTGACGTTTCCAACATCGAGTATCTTGGCGGAACTATCCTTTATTCCGACCGCTGCCTTGAATTCAAGACCGAGGAGGGAATGCAGGCGGCTATCGCTACCTGCAAGCGCCATAATATAGACGCTATCGTTGCCATCGGCGGTGACGGCACGTTCCGCGGCGCTACCGACCTTTCCCTGCGCGGCATACCCACCATCGGCGTTACGGGCTCTATCGATAACGACGTTACCGCAACGGATTACACCGTTGGCTTTGATACCGCAATGAACACCGTTGTCGAGGCGGTTGACAGACTGCGCGACACCTGCCAGTCCCACGCTCGTTGCAACGTGGTCGAGGTCATGGGACGCGACTGCGGCGAGATCGCACTTAAGACGGGTATCGCGTCGGGTGCGGTTGCTATCGCTATTCCCGAAGTTCCCTTTGACGAGGATGCCGCTATCGAGCGCATTATCGCCGCTAAGAAATCGGGCAAGAGAAGTATGATAGTCATCGTTTCCGAGGGCGTATTTACCGCCGACGGTAAGCCCTACGGCGAGGTGCTTCGCCACGTCATTCAGGAAAAGACGGGTGTTGAAACCAAGTTTGCGCGCCTTGCGCACATCGTTCGCGGCGGTGCGCCCACTCTGCGCGACAGACTTACCGCTACCGAAATGGGCGCGTTTGCCGTTGACCTTCTTATGGAGGGCAAGAGCGACGTTATCGTTGCCGAGGTTGCGGGCAAGATAGTAAGCTACGATATCTCGTTTGCGCTTATCACCGATAAGATGTATAAAAAGAAGCTTGCCGAGGGCGCGCTCGATAAGTTCAGCGCCGAGGACGTAGAAAAGATGAAGGCTATCTGCGATTTCCGCGCCGCGGAGATACGCCGCCTTTACGATATCCACCTCGGACTTTGCAGATAAAAAAGAGAGTGAGTCAAATGCAAAATGCATTTGACTCACCTCTTTTTTATAGAGCTTTTTGCGTAGCAAAAAGCAAATGAATGATGAATATTGAATAATGAATAATGAATAATTTTGGTGGCTTTTTGCCTTAAGGCAAAAAGCTACCTTAATATTTTGCGCAAGCAAAATATATCATTCATCATGCGCCGAAGGCGTATATCACATTTTGCGTAGCGAAATATATCACTCACAATACCTTATCACCGCTGACAGGAGATGTGCCGCGTCAAGGCGCGTGAGTGTCGCCGTCGCGCTGACCTCTCCAAGCGGGAAGCCGCACTCGGTCACGGCGGATATCGCGCTTCGCGCCCACGCGGGCGCGCGCTCCCCCACCGAGGCGGGTACTGCACCCGTCAGCTTGATATCAAGCACCGCCGCAGTCAGCGCCGCCGCCTCGGCGACCGTTATTTCCTCGTTTGGCAAAAAGCAATGCTTGCCGTCCGATATCCAGCCACTCGTGTAGCCAAGCTCGTATGCGGCGGCAACGTACGCTCTCATGCCGTCGGGAATGTCCGCGTCGTCGGCAAAGACGGTCTTTTCCACGCTTGGCAGATCGTCAATTCCCGCCGAGGTCATAAGCGCGGAGAGAAATTCAATGCGGCTGACGCTCGCGTCCGGCTCAAAATAATGCTCCTCGCCAAGCTTATCGCCGTCCATTATGCCCGCCGCGGTCACGGTGAGCGCGGCGGTAAGCGCCGTGCCCGAAACGTCGGCGTATTTCACCAAGGGCAGATATCTGCTCACGCTGACGCTTACGGTCGCCTCGCCCTCGGCGTAGCTTCCGTGCTCGTCGCAAAGAACGTATGAAAAGCTGTCCTTGCCCGAATATCCGTCCTCGGGCGTGTAGATATACGCGCCCGTCGCGCGGTCGGTAATCGTTATGCTTCCGTGCGAGGGATAGCGTGAAATAAGGTAGTACAGCGTATCACCGTCGGGGTCGCTGCCCGCAAGCACGCCGCCGTATCTGTGCGCGGCGTATGCATTTGCCTTCAGCGCGGCGGCGCTTGCCGTTTTGAGCGTGGGCGCGGAGTTGGTGCGCGCCGCGTCGGTCACGGTTATCCTGCATACGAACTCGTACGGCGAGCCGTCAGCCGTGTAGGTGAAAACGGCGCTGTCGCCCTCGGCGGCATCGGCGGACGCGGAGAAGGAAAGGCGGGACAGATTGCCCGAACGCACCGATTGACCGCCGGGGACTATGATAGAGCCGACGGTAAGCTGTCCCTTGGCTGTGTCGGGGTGGCTCTTTACCGTTATAAAGCCAAGCTCGTCAATGCCCGTGGCACGCACGAAATCCTCGGTGGAAAATTGCGCCTCACCGCCGCGCGGGACGCTGAGATGCATCTCGCAGTCCGCGGCAAGCACCAAAAGTCCCGGGGAGAGGAGCGCGTTTTCCACAGCACTTGCACGAAACGTGGGCAGAATGGGGATAATAAGTAAAAGGGAGATGAGCGCCGCAAGGGCTTTCGGGAGATATCTTTTCATATTTTCACCTCAAATAAGATAATTCATTAAATGATATAGTGCTTGGGGGAGAAATATTCTTGCAAAAGTGCGTTTTTAATGATATAATGTATTGTGAATACGCATAAAAGGAATTGAAAAATGGAAATAAAAATGACCGCCGCCGATTCGGGCAAGAGCGTGCTTGATTATCTGCTTAAAAATATGAAGCTTTCTACCCGTTCTCTGCGTAGGCTTAAATACACCGAGGGAGGAATTACCGTCAACGGCGAGTCCGTTACCGTCCGCCGCGTACTGCGCGAGGGCGACGTTCTCTGCCTTGACGTGGGTGACCGTGAGTCGAGCGAGAACGTCATTCCGCGCCGCCTTCCGATTGACGTGCTTTTTGAGGACGGGGAGATAATAGCCGTAGATAAGCCCGCAGATATGCCCACCCACCCCTCGCACGGTCACCTTGACGATACGCTTGCGAACGCGCTTGCGTTCAAGGCAGCGGTGCGCGGCGAGCGCTTCGTTTTCCGTCCCGCAAACCGACTTGACAGAAACACCAGCGGTATAGTTCTCGTTGCGAAGGACCAGATAAGCGCGTGCCGCCTTTTTGAGCAGATGCGCGCGGGAAACGTAAAAAAGACGTATATCGCCATTCTTGACGGCGTGCCGAGCGTTATGCGCGGCACGGTTGACGCACCCATCGCGCGCGCGGACGAGGGCGTGCTTATGCGCACCGTCAGCGAGGAGGGCAGGGAGGCGCATACGGAATACAACGTCGTTGCCACGTCACGTGACGGAAAATATTCCCTCGTTGTACTGCGCCCGCTTACGGGGCGCACGCATCAGCTTCGCGTGCATATGGCGCACGTCGGCTGTCCGATACTTGGGGATTTCCTCTACGGAAAGGAAAGTCCGCTTTTGCCGCGCCACGCGCTCCACGCCGCGCGACTTGAGTTTGACCACCCCGCAGACGGCAGACGAATGCGTATATCCGCGCCGCTTCCCGACGATATGGCGGCGCTGTGCGACAGGCTTTTTACTGAAAGGAATTAACGGTATGGAAGAAAAAGATATAATAACGGAAGAACAGACACAGCCGAGTCTGCCCGAGGCAAATGGGAGAGATAAGCTGCCGCGCTGGTCGAAGGTGCTTTATATAATTGCGGGCGTTGCGGCGCTTGTGCTTGTTATTGCCATTATCAGCCCCGCGTTTGCCGATTTTTACAATAGATATATCGGCTCTGTGGTAAGGGGCGCTCTTGCTCACGCTACGGGGTGGATACCCTTTTCGCTTGCCGAGGGGCTTATCCTTCTTGTCCCCGTTTTTGCCGTGGTGGTGGTCGTCTACGCAAACAAAAGGTATGCGGATACTTGGCGGCAGGTATTCTGCTTTATCGGAATGGCGGCTTCCGTCGCGTCGATATTCTTTTCCTTGTTCGTCTTTGGCTTCGGCACGGGCTATCACGGCACGGGACTTGACGAAAAGCTCGGCGTGGATAAGCGCGAGGTGTCAGCCGAGGAGCTTCGCCACACGGCGGAGATACTCGTCGAGATAATCAATGCAAACGCCGAGGAGCTGACCTTCAATTCCGAAGGTCAGGCGATAATGCCCTATTCCTACAACGAGATGAGCGCAAGGCTCGTTAAGGCTTACGACAGCCTTTGCGACACTTACGCCTTCGTGCCGCGCCTTTCCTCGCGCGTAAAGCCCGTAATGCTCAGTAAGCCCTGGACGTATACTCACATTTCGGGCGTTTATACCTATTTTACGGGCGAGGCTAATATCAACACGAATTTCCCCGACTACACTCTGCCCTTTACGGCGGCGCACGAAATGGCGCATCAGCGCGGTATGGCAAGGGAGGATGAGGCGAATTTCGTGGCGTTCCTCGTTTGTATGCAATCCGACGACGCATATATAAGATACAGCGGTGCGCTCAATCTCTACGAGTACGTGGCGAATGCTCTTTATATGGCTGACAGAGAGGCTTACGTGGAGCTTTACACCACACTCGCGCCTCGCGCAAGGCTTGAGATGTCGGCGTATTCGGAATTTTTCTCCGAGTACGTTGATTCCGTGGCTTCCGACGTGGTAGGCACGGTCAACGACACCTTTTTGAAGCTTCAGGGTACTGAGGGAACTGCAAGCTACGGCTTCGTGGTTGATATTGCTGTGGCATATTTCAGAGATAAATAATATACTGTAGTGTAGAAAATTGCTTTTTTTAGAAAAAAACGTCGGATATTCTTATAAATTTTCTCAAACCTCTTCCATTTTTAATTATTGTGTGGTATAATAAACGATGTATATGTTTGCCTTTGGCAAGCCTATTTTCGATTGTTTATCCCTATCCCAAAAAACGACTGAGAAAAGGATTTCCATTATATGAAGAAGATTCTGATAAACGGCGGCAGACCGCTTTACGGAAATATAAACGTCAGCGGTATGAAAAACGCCGCGCTCCCCATAGTCTTTGCAAGCATTCTCACCGCCGACCGTTGCGTGGTTGAGAATATGCCCATCGTCAGCGACGTAGAGCTTTCTCTTGAGATACTTCGCAGAATGGGCGCGACCGTTGAAAGGCTCAACAAGTCCACGGTTGCGATAGATACGACTAATTTTGAGGGAAGCGTTTCCCCCTACGACCTCGTTTCGCGTCTTCGCGGCTCAACGTACCTGCTCGGTGCGGAGCTTGGCAGATTCGGCTGTGCGAGGGTAGGCTTTTCGGGCGGCTGTGATTTCGGCGTGCGCCCCATCGACCAGCACCAGAAGGGCTTTGAGGCTCTTGGTGCAAAGGTCACTATTGAAAACGGCTGTAACTGTATAACCACGGGTCCTGCGGGGCTTAACGGTGCTTCCATTTATTTTGATATTGCGTCCGTCGGTGCAACGATAAACGTTATGCTTGCCGCAGTTATGGCAAAGGGCAAGACCACCATCGACAACGCCGCGCGTGAGCCGCATATCGTCGACCTTGCAAACTTCCTTAATATGTGCGGCGCAAGGATAAGCGGTGCGGGAACCTCCGTTATCAAGATCCAAGGCGTGGAAAAGCTCCACGGCTGTAATTATACCATAATCCCCGATATGATCGAGGCGGGTACTTATATGGTCGCCGCCGCGGCAGCGGGCGGACGAGTCAGCGTTCGCGGCGTTATTCCGAAGCATATGGAAACCGTTACCGCAAAGCTTGTGGAAATGGGCGCAGACGTTGAGGAATATGAGGATTACATCGTTGTTTCCCGTGCGGGCAGACTTAACCGTACCAACGTAAAGACGTATTTCTACCCCGGCTTCCCCACCGATATGCATCCGCAGATAAGCGCACTTCTCGCAACCGCCGAGGGAACGTCCCTCGTCACCGAGAGCGTTTGGGAAAACCGCTTCAGATACGTTGACGAGCTTGTGAAAATGAACGCAAACATCACGGTAGAAGGCAGAACGGCGACTATCGTCGGCGTTTCGAGGCTCACGGGCGCACCCGTCAAGGCAGTTGACTTAAGAGCAGGCGCGGCTATGATAATCGCGGGACTTTCCGCCGAGGGCGTTACCGAGATAAGCAAGGTCGAGTCCATAGAGCGCGGCTACGACGACATCGTAGGCAAGCTTGCAAGCCTCGGCGCGGATATAAAGATGGTTGAGGTTCCCGACGAGGAAAGCGCACAACCGAAGGCAAATTAAAAAATATCGGGGCGTTGCGCAAACGGCGCTGCGCCCCGAAGCGTTATCGACTATCAGAGAGGAGAAGAAAAATGCTTTTATACAATACACTTACGAGAAGAAGAGATGAATTCGTTCCCATCGAGGAAGGAAAGGTCAAGATATACACCTGCGGACCTACCGTGTACCACTACGCGCACATAGGCAACCTGCGCACCTATATGATGGAGGACATCCTTGACAGATATATGCGCTACCTCGGCTATGACGTAAAGCGCGTAATGAATATAACCGACGTAGGACACCTTACCAGCGACGGCGACACGGGCGACGATAAGATGCTCAAGGGCGCAAAGCGCGAGAAAAAGACGGTCATGGAGATAGCGAAGTTCTATACCGACGCATTCTTTGCCGATTGCAAAAAGCTCAATATCCGCATTCCCGACGTTATTGAGCCCGCGACCTCTTGCATTGACGATTTTATAAACGTTATTTCCTCGCTTATCGAGAAGGGATATGCGTACGAGGCGGGCGGAAACATCTATTTTGATACCTCAAAGCTTGAAAAATACTACCTTTTCAACGATTTCAACGAGGAGGACCTTGAGGTCGGCGTGCGTGACGGCGTGGAGGCGGACTCCAACAAGCGCAACCGTGCCGATTTCGTTTTGTGGTTCACAAAGTCGAAGTTTGACGATCAGGAGCTTAAGTGGGACAGCCCTTGGGGCATCGGATACCCCGGCTGGCATATCGAGTGCTCCTGCATAGCAATGAAGCACCTCGGCGAGTACGTGGATATCCATTGCGGCGGCATTGACAACGCCTTCCCCCACCACACCAACGAGATCGCGCAGAGCGAGGCGTATCTCGGTCATAAGTGGTGTAATTGGTGGATGCACGTTCTCCACCTTAACACGAATTCGGGCAAGATGAGCAAGTCAAGCGGCGAGTTCCTTACCGTTTCTCTGCTTGAGTCCAAGGGCTACGATCCCCTCGTTTACCGCTTCTTCTGTCTGCAATCGCACTACCGCAAATCTCTCGTTTTCTCATACGAGAATCTTGATAACGCCGCCATTTCCTATAAAAAGCTGGTGGCAAGGATAGTTCCTCTCCTTAAGGATACGGACAAGAGCGTTGACGCAGAGGCACTTGCCGCGCTCAAAAAGCGCTTTACCGACGCGCTCGACAACGACCTTAACACCTCGCTTGCGGTTACCGCGCTTTACGACGTTCTGAAGGCTCAGTGCAACGCCGCGACCAAGCTCGCCGCTATTGCCGACTTCGACACCGTTCTTCAGCTTGACCTTATCGCCGCCGCACAGCGCGTTATCGACGAGGAGGAGAAGGCAAGGGCAGAGAAGGAAGCCGCACTTGCCGCCGATCCCGTAGCGCGTGCGATCGAGGAGAAGATAGCCGCGCGTGCCGCCGCAAAGAAGGCAAAGAATTTTGCCGAGGCGGATAGGATCCGCGACGAGCTTGCCGCAGAGGGCATCGTTCTTATAGATACCGCCGCAGGCACTACCTGGAAAAAGGCTGAATGATGAAAAAGCTCTTCGAAAAATACCGTGAGCTTATAATGTATATAATTTTCGGTGTCGTTACCACCGTAGTATCCTACGGTGTGCGCTTTGCCGTGCTTTACGGCGGCGGAGCGATGTTCTCGCTCTCCGACACCGACGCGGGCTTTGCCGCGGTTCGCACCGTGGCGATATCGCTCGGCTGGATAGCGGGTGTTACCGTGGCGTTTATCACCAACAAAAAATGGGTGTTTCGCAACGAGGACAAGGATAAACGCTCGCTTTTGCGGCAGATATCCACGTTTTGCGCCTCACGCCTCGGCACTCTGGGGCTTGAATACCTTATCGGCGTAGGGCTTCCCGCACTGCTTATTGCCTGCGGATACGTGCCGTTCACCGTTATTCTCACCTTCACGCCCGACTTGATAGCGGCAGGCGTTTCCGCCGTCGTCGTTACCGTGGCAAACTATTTTCTTTCAAAATTCATCACCTTTAAAAAGAAAGACTGAAAATGAAACTTCCGATAGCGATACAGCTGTTTTCGCTTCGCAACGAGGCGGCAGAGGACCTTCGCGGCACGCTTGCCAAGGTTAAGGAAATGGGATATGACGGCGTGGAGCTTGCAGGTCTTTACGAGCGCGAGCCCGAGGAGATACGCGATATGTGCGCCGAGGCGGGGCTTATTCCGATATCCGCACACGTCGGTATGGACAGGATATTGCGCAAGCCCTATCTTGCCTTCGAGCCTTACGTCCGCGTGGGCTGTAAGTACGTGGCTATTCCGTACTCACCACTTGAAAACTTCCCCCACTCGCCAAACTATAAGTATGCGAAAAGGAATATTGCCACCTGCATCGAGGCGGCGCACGACCTCGGACTTCCCGTGCTTTACCACAACCATAAGCACGAGTTCGTAAGGCACGGCGGCAAGTATCTGCTTGACGAGTTCCTTGACGATTTTCCGCAGATCGCCACCGAGTTTGACGTGGCGTGGGTGGACGCGGCGGGTGACGATCCCGTGCGCCGCATACGCGACTATAAGGGCCGCGTGCCGATAGTGCATCTTAAGGACTATTACGGCGAAAAGGGCGAGGAGTATTATGACCTTATCGCGCTTGCCGACCACGGAGAGCCGCCGAGTCCGAAGGGGCACGAGTACCGTCCGCTCGGACAGGGTATCGTTGATATCCCCGCTATCGTAAAGGCGGCAGAGGAGTCGGGAACGGAGTGGTTCGTTGTCGAGCAGGATAACGCAACGCCCGGAATGACACCGCTTGAATGCGCCGAGGCGAGCATAAAATATCTCAAAAGCCTTTGATGGCAACGCGATTTGCCGAGAAGCGCAAAGCCTTGGTAAATCTACGCGAGAGCGCAGAAATTTTTAGTTGACAATAATTCAATAAAACAAAGGGGCTGAACGGCGACCTGCGATAAAGCAGGTCGCCGAACGATGTTTGCCCTTGCGTGCAAGTGATGTCGGCTTCGCCTAATGATGTAGCCTTCGGCAATGATGTAGTGCCTACGGCACAGTGGGCAAACATCACATCATTGCGACCAACGGGCGCAACATCATTACGAACGAAGTGAGTAACATCACTTTTGCGTAAGCAAAAACATCACTCCTTTACCACCCGAAAACAAAAT
>JAFXAC010000013.1 GCA_017522125.1 Clostridia bacterium
GCGGTGAGTGCAACAAGGTCTGTCCCAACGCGCAAAACGGCATTCGCGCGCTTCAAGGTGACGCGTGCGCTCTTTGCGGAAGATGCGCCGAGGAGTGCTTTGCCGAGGCGATAGAGCTTATCGGCAGGGACATCACCGCAGACGAGGCGGCAAGGATAATAATAAAGGACAAAAGCCTGTTTCAAGGCTCAGGCGGCGGAGTTACCTTCTCGGGCGGCGAGCCACTCCTTCAACCCAATTTTGTTGCAGAGGTAATGAAAATGTGCAACGCCGAGGGCATTCAGACCGCGGTTGAGAGCGCTTTGTGCGTGCCGTGGGATAACATTGAGAAAATACTCCCCTATTGCGACATTTTCATCTGCGACCTTAAGCACGCAGACACCGAGATACACAAAAAAGGCACGGGTGTGGGCAACGAGAGAATAATCGAAAACCTTTCGCGCCTTGCCAAGACGGGTAAATTGTACGAGGTTCGCACCCCGATAATTCCCGATTTTAATGACGGCGACGAGGACGTAACCGCAATAAACAGCATCGTAAAAAGCCTTGGAGTCGATATAAAGCATACGCTCCTCCCCTTCCATAACATCTGTGCGTCGAAATACGAAAGTCAAGGTCGCGTTTTCGGGGCGGCGGAGCTTTCAGAGCCGACCAAGGACAAAATGAACCATCTGAATTCTTTGATAGAGTGAGGACAACACATGTTTACCGAGGAAAGAAAAGAAAGAATAAGACACAGGCTTCGCCATACGCGATACAGCTACGACATAACGGTCGCGCAGCTTGAGGCATACAATAAAAACAAGCACATCAACATCCACGAGCGCATGCGCGGCAAGATCGATGCGGGAATGATCGATTATTGCCCCGTCTACATACACGAGGACGATATCCTGGCGGGCGCATTTCCTCCCTTTATTTACCGCACGGTTGAGGAGCATGAGGAAAGAAACAAGCACATCGACTCGATAGCTCCGCGCGGCACTATCAACGGCTCCGCGCCCTCGAACACGGGACATCGCGTCATTGACTACGAAAAGCTGCTCCGAAAAGGTATCCTCGGCGTTATCGACGAGGTGAAGGAGCATCTTTCGCGCGTTAAGCTCTCCGACTCCGAGTGCGCCGAAAAAAGAGCCTTTTACGGCGCTTGCCTCGATAGCCTTGAGGCAGTTCTCCGCCTTGAGCAGCGTTATATCGACGAGGCAAAGCGCCAGCTTGCCGAAACCGACGACGAATGCCGCCGCGGTGAGCTTGAGGCAATGATAAAAACGCTTGAGCGCGTGCCCGCGCACCCCGCGCAAAGCTTCCGCGAGGCGATACAGTCGGTATGGTTTATGCAGCTTGTCGTACAGATACTCGGCGACAGCTCGCTCTGCGGCAGACCCGACAATTACCTCTATCCCTTCTACAAGCGCGATATTGAGGCGGGCATCACTACCGACGACGAGGTCTTTATGCTCATCGAGGACCTCTACTTCAAGCACAACAACATCTACGGCTCGTGGCCCGCGGCAATAATGGTCGGCGGCAGAAAGAGAAACGGCGAGAGCAACTGGAACGAGCTTTCATATATGTTTGTAAAGGCTATTGAAACTACGGGACTCGTCAACCCCTCGGTTGCGGTATGCTATAATGAGGATATGCCCGACGATCTGCTCACTCTCTGCCTTGAGATAATCGCAAAGGGATACACCCGACCCTCGATATTTAACGACGAGATCGCTATCAAGGGCTTGCGCGAGGCGGGTGTGAGCGAGGAGGACGCAAACTACTACATTCACAGCACCTGTGTCGAGCTTACCCCCATCGCGAGCTCAAACATTATGGTCGCTACACCCTATATCAATCTCAACAAGGGACTTGAATATATCTTCAACGGTGGCGAAAAGATCTTCGGCAATGACTTTATGCGCGAGCGTATACAAAATTATGATCTTGCAACGCTTGACACCTTTGAAAAATTCTATGCCGCGATTAAGGAAACCATCGACAATATTCTTGTCGGCGAGTTATCCGCAATACAGGACTATATCCTCTACCGCAAGAGATACACCTCTCTCCCCCTCGTTTCCTGCTTCATCAACGACTGTCTTGCCATGGGCAAGGATGCGGCTAACGACGGCGCAAGATACAGCTTTATCTACCCCTGCTTCCCGGGCTTTATCAACCTTATTGACTCGGTGGTTGCGATCCGCCGCGTAGTTTACGAGGAAAAGCGCGCAACGCTTGAGGAGATTCGCGATGCCATCAAGGGTAACTTTGAGGGTGAGGAAAGGCTCCGAGCATTCCTGCTCAACAGGTGCGCGAAGTTCGGTAACGACCTTGACGAGAGCGACGAGATTGGAAAGGACCTCTTCCTCTATATGAACGAGGAGCTTAAGAAATTCAACACCTGCGTCCGAAACGGCAGCTTCCACCCAAGCTATTTTGCGTGGATCCAGCACGGCGTGCTCGGTCAGAAGAGCGCAGCAACGCCCGACGGCAGACTTCAGGGAGAAGCTCTCTCGGAATGTCTTGGCTCAGTTCAGGGAATGGATAAAAACGGCCCCGTCGCGCTTATGCACTCGACATCAAAGATACCCCAACCTCACGCTATCGGCGGCGTTGCGACCAACTTCCGCTTCAGCAAGAAGATGATGCGCGAGTCACTTCCCGAGATCAAGGCGTTTATCAAGGAATTTATGAGAAACGGCAACTTTGAGGCGCAGTTCAACGTAATCGATCAGGAAACCCTGCTTGACGCGCTTGAGCGCCCCGCTTACTACAAGACCCTGATGGTTCGTGTGGCGGGCTACAGCGACTACTTCGTAGACCTCTCACCGATAATCCAGCGTGAGATAATCAGCCGCCTTGAGCACGACGAATTATGATTTCTAACAACCAAAAAGGCAACGCCACTCGGCGTTGCCTTTTTGCTATTTCATTTATTACTTCCAAACGGTTATTTTGTTCACGCCTACAGAAAGTCTTGCGAAGGCACCGGGGATAATTCTCTCTCCGCGCCTCTTGCCGCAGATATCGACGGAAAGGTCAACGTCAGTCCCGTCGGGAGCCTCGTATCGCGCCTCAACTATTCTCGGCGCGCCAAGTCGTTCGGTGCTAACCTCTTTGCAGGATGCATTTACCACGTCATCGGAAACGGTCAGGGTAAGCACCCACTCGCCGCCGCTCTCTGAGATCGATGCCTCGATTTTCTCGGCA
>JAFXAC010000014.1 GCA_017522125.1 Clostridia bacterium
GCCACGCGACTCTTTCTCGAATGGGGCGAGCATTTCGATTGGCCCGACCTCTGCGCGAGCGCGGCAAGCGAGGACTCCGATGCGTTTTGCTACGGCTTGCGCGACCAGATAGGCGTGCTTTGTGACGGAACGGTAGTGCCGTGCTGTCTTGACGCCGACGGCGTGATAACGCTCGGCAATCTTTTTGAAAGCACGCTCGACGATATTCTTGCCGCGCCGCGTGCTAAAGCCATATACGACGGGTTTTCGCGCCGCCGTGCGACGGAGGAGCTTTGCCGCCGTTGCGGCTACGCGCGCCGCTTCTGCCGAAAATAAGTTTTTTGATAGGTGTTATTATGAAAATTAAATCTGTTTTTAGAGTGATGATTTTCATCACGGCTATGATTTCTATTTGCTTGGCTCTTTCCTTGTCCGCATCCGCCGAGAGCGCGGACGTATCCCACGCCGCCGAGGACATAGCCGCCGCGGTGGATAAATGTCAGACCGAGGTCGATCTGACAAAATACCGCCTCAGCCCCGACGAGCTTGCCGCGGCAATGCGCGAGGTGCTATACACTTGTCCTGAGCTGTTTTATCTTGCCGAAACGTGGCAGTACTATAGCGATTCTGCAAGCTGCGTCACACGCGTTCTTCTGGAGTACCGCTATCCCGTCAAGGATATCCCCGCAAAGCGCACGGAGTACGCCGCGCTTTTGTCGGACTTCATTGCAAAATGCGGCATAGACGAGTCCTCGAGCGACTTTGAGTGCGTGCTTGCGGCGCACGATACTATGATAACGCTTTATTCCTACGACAGCGACCTTATCACGGACACCGCGTACGGTATGCTCACGAATGGGAAGGGCGTGTGCGAGGCGTATTCGCTGCTCTTTTTGGAGGTAATGCGCTACTGCGAGATAGAGTCGTTTATTGCGCTTAATATACCCGAAAAGCATTGCTGGAATATGGTAAAGCTTGGCGGCAAGTGGTATCACCTTGATCTCACCTGGGACGATCCCGCAACTACCGCAAGGGGTGTTGTAAATCACAATTATTTTCTTATAAACGATGGCGAGCTTGCCGCCCTGAACGCCGACGGCGGCGGACACGCATCGTGGACGCCAGCGGTAAAGGCGACGGGAAGCGCGTACGGCTTTGAGGCGTTGCGCTCGCACAGCTACCCGTTTTGCCTCGTGGACGGCAAGTGGTACAGCATAGACCGAGAAAAAGCGGCGATATGTGTGTACGACGTTTCGGATTTTTCCGCAAAGGCTATCTATACCATAAAGGATAAATGGTACGTTTTAGGTAAAGAGGAAAGCTATTGGAAGGGGTGCCTCTCGGGCTTTGGTGCTTTCGATGGCAGACTGTATTTTAACACGCCCACAAAGCTCGTGACGATCAATACCAAGGGCAAGGATAAAAAGACGCTCACCCCAAGCCTTGACGGGGAGAACATATACGATATGGAGATAGTCGGGGACACGCTTATATACTACGTTGCTACCTCGCCAAACGAGGAGAAGCGTGCGGTGCGCGTGCGGCTTTATCCCGAGAGCGAGGAAACCACCGTTCCCGAAACTACAGTTCCCGAAACCACCGTTCCCGAAACTACAGTTCCCGAAACCACCGTTCCCGAAACCACAGTTCCCGAAACTACAGTTCCCGAAACTACCGTTCTCGAAACTACCGTTCTTGAAACTACCGTTCTCGAAACTACAGTTCCCGAATCAACTCCTGACAGCACAAAAGCTCCCGCCGGCACGACGGGGCGCACAGGCGGCGAGGCGTTTGGCTGTAAAATGAGCGTTTGCGTAACGCTTATTCCCGCGCTTGTCGCGCTTGGTGCGTGCCTTATCAAGAGGAAGGAATAACATAAAGGGCAGAGGCTAAAGCCTCTGCCTTTTGTGTTTATCGGTTATTTGAGCGTTGCGTCAAGCGCAAAATTTTTGCAAGGGTATATATACGATATATCAAAATTCCCTTGCAACGAAACGTAGAAAAACTCATCGCCCTGAAGGGATATGTTTTCAAGCCCACGAGTGCTGACGTAATATTCCTTGCTCCATCTGTAGTGCTTGTCGACTTTAGGAACGCGCCAACGTCGCCCTGCTTCGAAATAAAAGAACGTTGCGGTGCTTGTGATCTTTGTCTTTGTGGGCGTTTTGCGCGGCTCGATGACGGTTTCCGCCGCCACGTGGCTGAACCTTTCAACAGATATCGAAACGTCGCCGCGCTCAATGCCGCCTGATATTATTTGCATTTTCGCCTTGTGCTCTCGGTACTCCGACACAAATCGCACGGCGTGATATGCGGCAACGGCGAGGAAGGGAAGCGATATCCAAAAGCTTTTAAGAAAAATGCCGCCGAGGATAGCTAAGATGGTAAGCGGAATGATAAAGCCGAGTCGGCTGTCGCTCTCGTTTGATATTTGAAGCCTAGCCACAAGCGCAAGATCCTCTTGGATATTTGAAAGCGTTACGGTTTCCTTTTTCATTATGCGTTTGATTCCTTGATCTTGCCAAGGTTTTCCATAGTGAACGTTGCTCTGTCACCTATCGGAATGAAGTCCCAGAACGCGGACATATCAAGCTCGCTTTGGCTGACGAATACGGTGATGCTGTCATAACTTCTATAAAGGCATATCTGATAATATTTTCCGTCGTCAAGTCGGCAAATTACCCTCGTTTCCGGTTGAAGCTCGTCGCAAACGTCACGCTCGGTCGCGGGGGATTTCTTGTGTGCCTCTACGGCGTTATCATAAAGTATCTTCAATACGTTTTTGTCTATTTCCACGTCGGCAAGGATCTGCAAGCCGTCCTGACCGTCGTAGAGTGTCATAAGATAATACGGCTCGTTTCCGATTTCGGCGTCAACGTAAGACACAAGCCAGCGGCCTCTGTCGTCGATCTCGCCGCCGAGAACCGTTATAGGGTACGTCACGGTGTGCGAGGTGATAAGGTCCGCGTTTGCGGGATCGTTCAAAAAGGATTCGAGCCTTTGTATATCACCCGCATCGAGGGGGCTGGAGTTGGGGCTTGGAGAGGGAGTGTTGACGCTCGGCTCAAGACTGACTTCGAACTTGGCGCAGAGGGCTTCAAGGCTAAGAGGGCCGCGCACGTGAATTACGTTGCCAAGCACGCTTCTGTCGTCCGATAGCTCGCTTATCTGCACCGTTTCGGTGTGGGGTTGGTATTCGGGGTCAACGTCAAGGAAGGTATAATGAAGCAGCAGTGCGCCGTCCTTTACCTCGTACGTTCCACCCTCGTAGGGATACCCCATGGGGGCACTGCCCCAGCCCTCGTCTATGCTATTGAAAAATTGGGGATAGTCCTTTGAGTGTATATATTCGTGATACGATACCAAAAAGCTGCCGTCGGCGTTTAATACGTAGCCGCTTGTGGTTATGGTGTCGCCATCTCTTTTGGCGTTTTCCCACGAGCCGACGATTTTTTGGCGAATCTCGTCGTCGGTCGGCTTCTCGTCACTCGGCGTGGTCTCGCTCGGCGTGGTCTCGCTCGGCGTGGTCTCGCTCGGCGTGGTCTCGCTCGGAGTGGTTTCGCTCGGAGTGGTCTCGCTCGGAGTGGTTTCACTTGGAGTAGTTTCGCTCGGAGTAGTTTCATTCGGAGTGGTCTCGCTCGGAGTGGTTTCACTCGGAGTATTTGTTCCCTCGTTGCAAGCTGCAAGCGAGACGAGCATAAGCACGGATAAAAGCAGAACGATAAATCTTTTTTTCATTTTTGACCTCCTTTGTAAAAGCTTTCATTATCATTTTACCACTTAATGAAAGTAAAGTCAATCGAGCGATGGTTGTATTTACTAAAAAACAAAAAAGCACCCCGCGGGGTGCTTTTTATTGTAATAAAATATTACTCAATCGTAGGATTTTCGTTATAGCTTTCGCAAAGAAGATTCATTGCCTTGCAAAGCTTGTGGAAATATACAAAAGGTCCTATCAAAATAAATGAGCCTAAAATATACCACATCCAAAAATCGCTCGTTGAAAAATCGTATTCAATTTTTCGTTTGTTGATTGCCTCCTCTAAACGAGCAGCCATTTGGTGATGCCAAAACAGAAGGACTATGGAGAAGGTGAAAATAGATAAAATATAGGCAAACAAGTAGTTAAAGGTTTTGGAGCGGTCCTCCTTTGGGGATATCTTATCAATGTCGAAAGAAAAGGGAATAAAAAATATGATGCCATAGATACCGAGAGTTAAACTATTCAATATCATCAGCTTCCACATATTTCTGTTCGTCTTGAGCTTAGGTGGGCGGTATTCATTTTCTTCGCGGTCGTAAGAGTATTTGTAAGCCATGTTATCCTCCTTGCAGATAAAATTTTGCCGTTTGGCTTTATGCTTATTTTAGCACTAAATAATGCTAAAGTCAATCGAGCATTTCTTGATTTTTAAAAAGCCGTCCTAAACAAAGGACGGCTTGGCTTATAATATTGCGAACAAGAAGCACGCGAAAACGGCAAAAGCAAGCAGCAGTACTGCCGAATAGAAGATCAAAAAGCCTTCGGAAATGCGCTTAACGGTGCGGACAGGGGCTATTTTTACGTTTATCAGCGCGCATATCCATCCGAAGGATGCGACAAACCCGATGACAAGCGCAGTAGCGCCCGACAATAAGGAGGACAGCATAAGTCCAAGCATGGACGCGATCGCATCCTCACCGCTTGACGCGTCGGATATATTGCTTTTGGCATTATATGCCGTTACGCCAATGTCGACGCATATTACCACAGTCAGCACAAACGCCGCGATCACGAGGGATAAAAGGATAATGGACCATATTTTTTTATTCATCGTTTTACCGCCTTTCTTGGTGTTATACCGTAATTTTACCACAAAAGTGCAGGGAAGTCAAGCAAGCGGCGCTCGCTTGACAGAAAAGGGGCGTTTAAAAATCGTTTTTTCTCATATATTGATTCAAGGCTTGCTTGATTTCATTTTGTTTTTCTTTGGTAAATCCCAAAAAGAAATGGAATTCGTTTCTTGCAAAAAATTTAAAAACAGGCGAAGCCTCAATTTTGGATTTGTTTAATTCCACCATTAAGCCGCCGTCCTTTTCGGAAACTTGTATAATGGCATCATACGGAATTCTTCTTATCGGCACTATAAATATAAACGCCAAAACCAAAGAGGCGGTCGCTGTTGTACAAATGCCGCTTTTATCTATACAGAAGGCAAGTCCTATTACCATTTGCCTGATCAAAACCAATAGCGAAAAAGTCCAGGAAAGAGCTATCATACTCATAAAAACAGTAAAAACCGCCTTGGTTCCCGCGCTCATGGGGGTGTTGTCTTCCATTAAGATCTCGTTTGTATTAAGAAAGTAAATGCCATACCACACAAATGCAACAAGGCAGAGCAAAACAATGGAAATAATATAAAATTTCAAATTCAATCTGGCTTTAAAAATCATATCCTACCGTCCTTTTTTAGTAAAGATAGTGTCTAGTTTATTTTTTAATTCCAAGCACGACCCCTGTTCGCCTTAGCCTTGAGCCTTTTGATCTGCGCTCTGTGTAATAATACAGCATGCGAAGCTTCCAACGAATTAAAACCAAAAATGCAAAAAAGAATTAAAAAGCAAGACGATAATGAGTAAAACGATCCCCAGTAAAAAAACAACGCCGAGTGCCAAAAGTGCTTGGGCAACGAAAGTCCCCGCCTTCGGCGATTTTTTCTTCAAAACGTACAATATGGTGGAAATAATAAAAATCCCTATAAACAACGCAAACGGATATAAAAAGCCTTCCAAAAAAGAACCGTGCCAAATAAATTTCTCTCCCAATCCCTGCAGTATACACAGCAAGAAGAGGATACCTGCGGCACCCATCAGTCCGTGTTTCTTTTTAGATTCTTTGAAATTATGGAAAAACATCCATTTCCACATATTATCAAACTGCTCGGCTTCAAATGACAGATAATTATTTTGACGGTATTTGCAAATAGCTTCTTGAATATTAGCGAACAATTCTGCTTTATTTTCGACCTTGATTTCTTCTAAAGTATTTTTCCAACCCTCTTCGGTGTTACTTGAAACGACTGTGATGACATAGGAATTCATATGCTTGATATAGCCAACGTCGATCAGCATTCCGTCGTTGTAATATATCTCTATCATATCTTCATCGTCATCTGAAGTAAATGAAATTTCTCCGTCAAATAAATTCAGTTTTTTATACTCGTCATACCAAGAATCCATTGTAGAGCCGCCTTTCTGTTCTTTTTGGGCTTCGTGAGCAAAAAGATGAAATCTTGGATTTGTTATATCTCAATACTCTCTTTTTCCATTTCTCTATCGGCTCTCGCCATTTTTGCGTGTTTTACGATAGATACGATCTCCAATATGAACGTCAGCAAATAGTAAGAAAACCATATATAAATATTTATGCCTGTACCTGTTCCTACGAATATCGCCATCGGAATAGCGCCGAGCAAAATAAGCGTAAGTATAGAGTTAAATAGCCGGTCGAGCTTTACAAAAATTTTTATAGCGGAGAGTATCGCATCAATGGTGTATGGGATAAGGCTTATCATAGATATTACCACCGCGAGGAGCCAAAGAGCAAATGAGGCGCTCACACCCATTTCGGGCGGCGCTTCGTTTATCGACACGACGAAAGCTGATACCAAAAAGCCAAAGCTGACAAGGCTTATCAGCATGGCAATTATTGCAGGAGTTTTCGAGGATACGCTTCTCATAAATTTCACCGCCTTTCTTGGTTTTATTGTAGCGTAAAGAGGAACAAGGTTATTAATAGCTTTTTATTTCGGTTCCCGCGTATCTGCCCGAAACAGCCTTTGTAAATTCAAAAAATAACTCTCTCATGCGCTTGATTTTTAGATCATCCGCCGCAAAATGAACGTACGAATGCTTTTCTGCTCCGAAGGATGCACGCTCATACATGACATAATTGCCAATCGGCATACCAAATCCATCTTCAGGCGGAAGGATCGTGGTCGTTGCTTGGTCGCATTTTGAAAAATAAACACCGTCAAATATTATTTCAATATTATTGGGGTTATAAGGGCGCGGTATCTTGGCTGCAATTTCAAGCACCGTGGAGGGGTCCGCGCTTCCGGTTTGTGAATAATCGGCTTCGGAGAAATTACATACTGATAATTCTTCGTTTTTATGACCCTCACCGTTGTCTTTGATTGATTGCTTGAGAATAGCGTTTAACTGTGGATATGCTTTACAAATGTGAAGCACGGCGTTTGTGCTCCTGTTAGAGTGAAAAGCCCCATCCGATTCATACTCAACGATCAAAGATCTTGCTTTAAAAAGGCAATTTTTATACTGCACAGAGTATTGGCACATTAAATTTGTCAGCGCCGCCAAGGCATCGCGGGGCTTCACGCTTTTGTTCAATTTGTACGTTATAACGTTGTATTTCATAAGCGGCCACCGCCTTTCTTGGTTTTATTGTAGCATAAAAGGGCGGGGAAGTCAATCGAGCGTTGCTCTAATTTTGGGGGATTTGGGGCTGTGCGGGCAAAAGGAAAATGCTCACGCGATTGCGTGAGCATTTTCATTTTGAAATGTGTTGGCAAAAAGATGCCACTATAAATATTTCTTTAACAACGCTACTGCAATTAAAAACAAGATGCCGAATACATAAAATAGTATTTTTTGCAATTTGCTCGGCTTTTTAGGTAAAGGTATGCCTTCAATCTCCTTCATTTCGTTGACGGACAAATGCTTTTTGCAGTTGGGGCACTCAAATTCGTCCCAAGTAAATTGAATATCTCCTACAGCGTAAGTATCGCCCATACTAAAGTCAAAGTCTTTTGCTTCAGGTGATCTGGAATTAACAACTTTTGACACGGGGACTTTTTCTAATTTTGTTTTACAGTCTGGACAAAAATGGTCTTTTTTGAAATATAAGACATCATTATATTCACGTTTATATCCGTGTGGCACGCAATCACCGCCTTTCTAATTCGATTATATCACAAGACGGAATTTGTCAAGGGGTTTTTCTGCAAAAGTTACAAATTGTTCAATAATAGCCCTCGCTCCGTAATGGAACGAGGGCC
>JAFXAC010000015.1 GCA_017522125.1 Clostridia bacterium
CTATATCTATTCTACCATAGGAGGCTCTTTTTTTCAATTGTCCGTTATTAACGGACTTGTTCAATGAATAAAGCGGTCTTTTTAGGTAGAAATCCTCACGGATTTCGATTTTTATACGTATTTTTTAGCCGCGATTTTGCCATCTGGCGTACCCTCGTACGCCGACGACGACAAAATCACGACTTCTGCATCTAACTGAGACAGCCCCTCCGAAAAAAAGGCGAACGTAGGCGTTTTTTCGGCGCGTGCTTTGCGTTTTTTGCCTGTAAAGCAGACAAAAATTGCGGTGTTTAGCCGCAAAGCAAAAACGACGGGGTGAGTACCAAATGCATTTTTGCATTTGACTCACCCCTTTTTTTAAAACAGTCCCGCTATCCACAAAACGAGCCCGTACACCGTCCCCGCAAGCGTTCCGTAAAGCAGCACGGGGCCTGCAACGGTGAATATCTTCGCTCCGAGTCCGAGGACGAAGCCCTCGTCCTTGCTGTCGATGGCGGCGGACGCGACGGCGTTTGCAAAGCCCGTGATAGGCACGAGAGTCCCCGCACCCGCGAACTTTGCCACGTCGTCAAAGTGTCCGAGTGCCGTCAGCAAAACCGCCGCCGCCACAAGTATCATCGAGGTGACAAGCCCCGCGTCCTCCGTCGAGGCGCCGAGCGCCTCGGCAAGCGAGCGAATGCCCTCACCTGCTGTGCAGATCAGTCCGCCGACCAAAAACGCGTGGACGCAATCCCCCAAAAGTGCCGAGGCGGGCGCGTGCGCCTCGGCGTATTTTTTATATTCTGCGCGAGTCATTTTCATTTTTTCGACCTCCGTTTTCCATTTTCATTCTTCCCCGAAACGTGCGCGATTATAACAAAAAAGCGCGACGCGTGGAGCGCGGGGCGCAAAGCTTGATTTTTTGCACTGCCACACGAAAAAATCGCAAAATCTGCTTGATTTATGTCATTATTTGAGTTATAATTATATAGATTATGCTCGAATAGTTTACCTATTCGGAAGAAAAAGCCAAAAATGGCTTGCATTACCATAAAAATCTCCATACATATGCCGAAAGGAACTGAAAATATGCTTGACAGGATATCAAAGGAAAATTATTATCTTGACATCGCGCAGACCGTTTCCGAGCGCAGCACCTGCATTCGCCGCCGCTTTGGCGCGGTGATAGTCAAAAACGATTCTATAATCTCCACGGGCTACAACGGCGCACCGCGCGGACGCGCAAACTGCAATGAGCTTGGCTCGTGCTACCGCGACACGCTGGGCATTCCCCGCGGCGAAAGATACGAGCTTTGCCGCTCCGTTCACGCCGAGGCTAACGCCATTATCGCCGCACCGCGTGAGCAGATGCTCGGCGCGACGATATATATGTGTTGCACCTCGCCCGAAGACGGCTCGGTGATGGCTGGTACTACGAGCTGTATGATGTGCAAGCGCCTTATCATCAACGCGGGCATCGAGCGCCTCGTCGTGCGTGACGACGCGCTGACTTTCCGCGTTATAAACGTCAGCGATTGGATAAGTGACGACGATTCTCTCGGCGGCAAGCTGGGCTATTGAGGTACTAAAATGAAATTCTTACGCAAAATTTCCGCGCTCCTTCTTCTTATTTGCATTATGCTTACGGCGATCTCCTGCGGCCCGAAGCTCGTTTTTGAGGACGGCAAAATACTTGATACCAAAACGGACGTTTACTATAACTTCGCCCCGAACACGTACGAGGCTATTGCTATCGCCAACGCTATATACGCGGTTTGGGAGCAGAACGACGTTGAGGTAGCCTACCACGCTATCGAGGGACTTCCCACCGAGGAATACCTTGTGGACGAGTACGGCTACGTCATCTGCGCCGACGGCAAGGAGCTTCCCGAGCTTGACGGCTTTGAGCCCGCGGGCGCGCTCGTATGCACTAACACCGATGTCGCGGTTTCCATAGGCGAGATAAAGGAAAAAGCAACGCTTAACGCGCTTGTGGACCTTTATATGAACGGCGATAGCCAAACCTTTAAGAACACCGCCGTCGACACGCTTTCGATAAAATTCACCTCCGAAAAATACCCCCACCTGTATTTCAGCCTCTCGGTCATGATAGAGGAAGACCGGAGCGTTTACCTTTGGAATCGCGACAGCGGCAGATACGTAAACGTCGGCAGCCTGCTTGACCAATACGTCGAGGGTTATCTTTACTAATTCGCATCAAGGAAATATAAAATGAACAACAAATTTTACACAGTAGCATTCAACGCCTCACACGTTGCAGACGCCGCCGAGATAGAAAGGCTATGCTTTTCCGAGCCGTGGTCGGAGGAGGCACTCGGATATATGTACTCCTCCCCCCACGCATACGCCGTTGCCTGCATAGAGCGCGAAAGCGGCAGAGTAGTCGCCTACGGCGGACTTGAATTCGTCCTTGACGAGGCGGAGCTTACCAATATCGCAACGCACCCCGACTTTCGCCGTCAGGGCTGTGCCGACGCAGTTACCGTCGCGCTTGAGCGCTTCGTCAAGCTGCACGGTGTCAAGCACATATGGCTTGACGTGCGCATTTCAAACGAGCCTGCCATTTGCCTTTACCGCAAGCTCGGCTTTGAGGACGCGGGCGTGCGCAGACATTTCTACCGCTTCCCCACCGAGGACGCACTTCTTATGGTAAAGGAGCTTAAATAATGCTTATTCTCGGAATTGAGACCTCCTGCGACGAAACCTCCGCGGCGGTAGTATCGGGAGATGAAAGCGGTGCTGTGCGCGTGCTTTCCAACGTCGTTGCGTCGCAGATAGAAACGCACCGTCTTTACGGCGGAGTAGTGCCCGAAATTGCGGGACGCGCACACATCGAGGCTATATCCTCCGTAGTTGAGGAAGCGCTATCGAGTGCGGGCGTGACTCCGCGCGAGCTTGACGGCGTTGCCGTAACCTCGCACCCCGGTCTTATCGGCGCGCTGCTTGTAGGAGTTAATTTTGCAAAATCGTTTGCTTACGCAAACTCACTTCCCATTATCCCCGTAAACCACATACACGCCCACACAGCGGCGGCGTATATATCCGCCCCTGACCTTGAGCCCCCGTTCCTTTCCCTCGTCGTATCGGGCGGTCACACGTCCTTTTATCACGTTACTGACTACACGAGCTACACCGAGATAGGCGCAACGCGCGACGATGCCGCAGGCGAGGCGTTTGACAAGGTGGGACGCGTTATAGGGCTTCCGTACCCGGGTGGCGCGGCGCTTGACGCGCTTGCGCACGAGGGCGACGCGAGCGAGGCTAAAAAGAGCATCGACCTTCCCTCCCCCGCGCTTTCGGGCGATAATCTTGATTTTTCATTCAGCGGTCTTAAAACAGCCGCGCTAAACTACCTTAACGGAATGCGCCAGCGCGGCGAGGAGATAGACCGCGCCGCATTCGCCGCGGCGTTCACAGACGCGGTGGTCAAGGCTATAACCAAAAAAGTGCCGTCGGCACTTAAATCGTCAGGCTGTAGCACCCTTGTGCTTGCGGGCGGAGTTGCCGCAAACTCGCACCTTCGCGCTTCTCTTGACGCCGCCTGCAAAAAGGCGCACGCACGACTCATTCTCCCTGAGCTGAAGCTCTGCGGCGACAACGCCGCTATGGTAGCCGCACAGGGTGTTCACGAATTCATCGCAGGGAACTTCTCCGACACGTATCTGAACGCCTCCGCCTGCGACTGATCTGCCCAAAAAAATATTTGGAGTATTATTATGAACGGTCAGAAAAACACAGAAAAATACGTTTCCGCCGCAACTATCAAAAGACTGCCGAGATATTACAGATATCTGCGCGACCTGCTTGATAGGGGCATAACCAAGGTAAGCTCCGCCACGCTTGCAAAGCTTATGGACGTAACCGCCTCGCAGATACGTCAGGACCTTAACTGCTTTGGCGACTTCGGTCAGCAGGGCTACGGCTACAACGTGGAATATCTTTATAATGAGATAAGCGACCTTCTCGGCGTTAACGAGTCCTATAACGCCGTCATCGTCGGCGCGGGAAACCTCGGACGCGCGCTCGTGCGCTCGCCCATGTTCGCACGCCGCGGCGTAAAGCCCATTGCCATGTTCGACGTGGAATGGAGCATCGTGGGCTCGAACATATCGGGAATACCCGTTCTGCACACCTCCTCCCTTGCGAAATTCTGCAAGGAGCACGACGTTCACATAGGAGTGCTGACGCTCCCGAAGCAGCACGCCGACGCGGCTATGAAGAGTCTTATCGAGGTCGGTGTTAAGGGAATATGGAACTTTACGAGCATTGAGCCCGGCGAGCTGAAAAATCAGGTCATCGTGGAGAACGTCCACCTTGGCGATTCGCTGATGACGCTGTGCTTCCGTATGAGAGATGGCGCAAACGGCACTACTGAAAGCAACGAGGACGAAAGTGAAAACTGAAAATAAAGGTATGCGCATAAATTACGGCGCAGGCGTTACCGTCGTCCCCGATGCCGCCATCGCACGCTTCAAGGACGCGTCAAAGCGAGATATACTCGTCCTTATGGCTCTGCTTGCCTCGCCCGACGCCACCGCCGCCGAGCTTGCCGACGCCACCGCCTGCACCGAGGAGCAAGCGCTTGCCGCCCTCGCATTTTGGCAGGGAGCGCAGGTGATCGGCACGGACGAGGGCGAAAAGACCGTCGAGCCTGCCAAAAAGCCCACCAAAAAGACAAAGGCTTACGGTAGCGAGCCGCCCGTATACACGATGGACGAGATAAGCGAGCTTATCGAGGGCAACTCCGACGTTTCAACGATGATAGACGAGTGCCAGCGATTGCTCGGCAAGATGCTTCGCACGTCCGAAACGGCACGCCTTTTGTCGCTTATGGACTATCTCGGACTTGACAGCGAGTACGTGCTGTGCCTTTGCGCACATTGCAGTCGCATAGGCAAAACATCACTTCGCTACGTCGAAACCACCGCGCTTGCACTTTTCGACAAGGGAATTACCGACGTACATACGCTTGACGACTACTTCCGCGCCGCAGAGGCGGCGTATTCGGTAGAGGCGCAGATACGCAAGCTGTTCGGAATAAACCTTGAGCGCGCCCTTTCCGCAAAGGAAAAGAAGATAATCGAGGCGTGGACGGCAAAGCTCGGCTACGACCTTGATATAATAAAGCGTGCCTACGACATAACCATCAACAATATAAAGGAGCCTTCCCTCTCGTACGCAAACGCGATATTGCAGAATTGGTACGATGCGGGGCTCAAGACCGCAGAGCAGATAGACGCGCACCTTGCCGAGTCTGCAAGGGCGGCTGAGGAAACGGCGAAGATGGGCAAGAGCTTCGATACTGATGATTTCTTTGCCGCTGCCCTCGAACGAAGCTACAAGGGTATGCAGATCCCCGACCTTCCCGCCGCAGGAAACGCAACTGCGAAAAAGCGCAAATAAGGAGATATCTATGGCTTTTAACAAAGAGAATACGGTCAAGATACGCGAAAAATACAATACGAAGCATCTCGTTGCCGAAAACGCGGCGGATATGCGCCGCAGTGAGCTGTGGATACGCATACCCGAGCTTCGTGAGATAGACCGCCGCCTGTCCGCAACGGGACCGCGCCTTATGGCTATCTCATTAAGGAAAAGCAACGAAACGGTTGCCGAGGTTCGCGCCGACGTTGAGGAGCTTTCGCGCCGACGCGCCGAGCTGCTTGAGGCGCACGGCTATCCCGCGGACTACACAGACCCGCACTACGAGTGCGCAAAATGTCAGGACAGCGGCTACGTTGACGGCAAGATGTGCGAGTGTATGCGCCGCGAGCTGATACTTGCGGGCTACGAGTCCTCGGGCATCACAAGGCTGATGGGTACACAGCGCTTTGACAACTTTGACCTTGATTTTTACCGCGACACACCCGCTACATATAACAATATGAGCTATGCTTTTGAAACGATGCGCTCATACGCGCAGGACTTTGACCCTGCCGTTTCCCCGAACCTCATTCTTTTCGGCGGTACGGGACTTGGCAAAACGCATCTTTCCACGGCGGTGGCAAAGACCGTCATCGACCGCGGCTATGACGTGGTTTACACGGGCGCTATCGGAATGCTTGCCGACTTTGAGCGCGCGCGCTTCGGTAACGCGTCGGGCGTGGAAAGCGGAAACGGCACGGAGCGTTATTTCGACTGCGACCTGCTCATTATCGACGACCTCGGAAGCGAGGTGTCAAATCAGTTCACCGTAAGCTGTATTTACAACGTGATAAACAGCCGCATAAGCCTCGGCAGACCTACCCTTATCAGCTCTAACCTCAATCAAAAAGAGATAGGCGAAAGATATTGGGACAGAATAGCCAGCCGCCTTTTCGGCGAATATATCCCCCTCGTCTTTTCGGGCAAGGACGTGAGAAAACAAAAAATATCGAAAAAATAAGCAAAAAAGCCTTCTCCGCGGAGAAGGCTTTTTTAATTAAAATACCCGCAGATCAAAGAGCTGCAAGGCGTTGCTTGATCTCCGTATAACGGTGATCGTCCTTTATTGAAGCAAATACGCCGTCATTATTGTTGAGATATCGCAAATAAGAGTGCGCGAGCGTTTCCGCGCTGCTTCTTGAAACGTTCCTCTGCCCGATCTTTATCCTATCGACGAGCAAGGACGAATGCTCGATTTCTGTGAAATTATTGGCTTTTTCGCAGTACTGCACCACGCTTTCAAGCTCGGATATCGCTCTTTCAAGCTCATCTGCTCTAACGCTTTCAAGCGCCATAGAAAAGCTTATCCTTGCCAGACGGTCATTGAAAAATCCGAAATCTCCGTCCGCAAAGACTATGTGGAACATATCGTAAAGAGAGCCCCACATCGTGTGCTTTTCCTCGTGCGTATAGCCCGCCTCGCCACAGTCAAGCAGATATTTCATATAAAGATACGCGTGGTCGCAGAGCTTCCAAAAATAATTCTGACAATGCTCTGCAAGCTCGTTTCCTTCAAGCACGTGCAAATAGAGGTCCTCCGCGGGCGGCATCATATCCGCATACTGTAATGCTTTGCTTCTATCGCCCTTATGCAAATAGGTAAAGCATAGACCGCGAATAGCCCCCATCTTATACTCCATATTTGTAGATTCCATAAGCTGCTCGCCGAGCATAACTATCTCGTCAAAGCTTTCGTCGATATATCCGTTCTGCAAAACTCGCATCAAGTAATAACGCACTGTTTCATCGTTCGGATATTTCTTCTGCATAGCACGCGAGAGCGCAAGCCTTTCCTCGGTCCTTCCTTGGCTGTGAAGCTCTGCGTACTTGTCTGTAAATTCTTTGATCTCGGCTTGTTTTTTGCTTTTTGAAATGTCGATTTCAAGAAGCACGTCCGCGCTGACTTCAAAAACGTTTGCAAGCAGCGGCAGATTTGAAATATCGGGGGCGGTCTTGTCGCACTCCCATTGGGAAACAGCGTTCACGGAAACGCCAAGCAATTCCGCAAGCTGTTCTTGCGTGATATTCCTCTCGCGGCGAAGTTTTTTGATAGTAGTTCCGATAGACATATTTTTTCTCCTTTTCGGTAATTCAAAAGCGCTTTTGTACCTTAATTATACACGGCTTTTCGCAAGTTTTACACCAAGTATTTTACAAGCGCAGTTCAATTTTCGCTTTAATTTTTACAGTAATAGTTTAACGCAAAGGTTCTCTCGGACGTTTCGCCCCGCCTCTACCTTATGTAGAGCCTTATTTGAATCTCATTCGCAAATAGCTGTAATCTGTGCTGCGGCTGTGCGGAATGTTCGCACTCGCAATTTGCCTCCCTGCGGAGGTAGCCTAACATCGACCGCCGCTTTTTATCGTAGCCGTGGCACACGGGGGAAGTCCGAAAGGGAAAGTCGGGTGCAAACATAGGGCGCAAAAATTCTGCGGAATTTTTGCGAGATTCGCTCGTCGCGTCGCGGAACAACGCGCCGCGACTTCGGAATGACGCGCGAGAGTGCGCTATCCTCGTCCTATTTGAAGCGTTTGCGGCTACACTGATAAATAAAAAAAGCGTTATTATTAAAAACAGTAAAATTTTCGAGTATCACAATATATTGGGGAAGCGGGAACGGCGCACATTCTCGCGTCATTCCGAAGCCATTACGAGCTACTTCGAGTAATGGCGAGCGAATCTCGCCGTTTTCCCGCAGAAAAACGGCGCCCTATGTTAGCACTAACTGCTTTGCGAAAGACAAATGCCCAAGCACACGGCTATGTATTTATTAGCATATGTAATGCTCCCTCCGCAGGGAGCATTTTATGCGCTCCGAAAGTGATTATACCGCCACATACTGTTTGCACAGTAGCAAGCAAATCCCCGCGCAAGGCGGGGCAAATTTTTTATTCCATATTACTTGTGTTTTTTTCACCAAGCTTTTGATTGATCAATTTCAAATTCTGTTCTTCGATCTTATCTGCAACGTAAAATGCAAAGACCATAGCAATAATAACCCCCAATGATACTATACCGTAGACGGTCAAACTGTCAAATTCAAAGCGAAGAGTGCCGACAGCATATCCAACTGCATACAAGGTAAATATGTCAAAGGCCATAATGATTGCACGTCTTATCCAAATTCGTTTGGAGAAGAGTTTAAGCCACATTGTAAAAAAGGAAAACAAATGTGCGGGAATAACCGCGCATACCATATGATAAAGATGATTAATTCTAACGCTTTCGTGGAAAACAAGTGAGAATATTATGAAAACAATCGCTACAAGTCCCAGTTGGTACATTAAAGAACGCCAACAATTTCTAAACATATTCACACCCCCAATTTTTTCTTGATCTGCGGCACGTACTGTCTTGAAACAACAAGCTTTTCTTTGTTTATAAGAGTTGCCACAAGACGGCTGTTTTCCGTTTTTTTGATACTCAACATTTTGTCTAAATTTGCGATAACGGTTTTGGATATTCGCGCGAACTGCAAGTTTTTCAATTCCTCTTCGATCTTATAGAGCTTCGCCGTGGCTTCATAGGTTTCGTTTTCCGTATAGAAAAATATATTACCGTCAACCGATTCAAAATAAAATATCTCTTTTATCGGTATCAAAAACGTTTCTCCCTCTTTTTCCCCCGTTAAAGTCAATCCAACAGCTGATATCTTTGAAACGATATCATGTATCTCGCTTGTCATTTTGGAGCAAACGATAGATATTTCGGTTTCATTTATATTTGGGTCTTCAATAATCGTAACCTTCAAGAAAATCTCTCCTTTCCTCTGCTGTAGCTTCATTATACAAAGCTATAAAGAAAAAATCAAGCGACTTTTCCTTTCTTGCAAAATTACAATACCAAGATACATTTTAAGAGCTTTTATTGTAAAAATCGGCGTACCTGCAAGCAGGTACGCCGAAATGGTTTTATTCAAGCTCGAAGGCTCCCGTGTAGAGCTTATAGTAGGTTCCGCGCTCCTCGATGAGCTTTTCGTGGTTGCCGCGCTCGATTATCCTACCGTGGTCAAGCACCATTATAACGTCGGAGTTGCGCACGGTGGACAGACGGTGCGCGATAACGAACACGGTCCTGCCCTCCATCAGCTTATCCATTCCGCGCTGAACGATAGCCTCGGTGCGCGTATCGATCGAGGACGTTGCCTCGTCAAGTATCATTACGGGCGGGTCAGCGACCGCGGCGCGTGCGATAGCGATGAGCTGACGCTGTCCCTGCGAGAGATTTGCGCCGTTGTTGGCAAGCTCCGTATCGTAGCCGCCAGGGAGTCGGGTGATGAAATCGTCCGCACCCGCAAGACGTGCCGCGGCGATGCATTCCTCGTCGGTAGCGTCAAGCCTGCCGTAGCGGATATTATCCATTACCGTTCCCGTAAACAGATTAGTTTCCTGCAAAACTATGCCGAGCGAGCGGCGCAGGTCTGCCTTCTTTATCTTATTTACGTTGATGCCGTCGTAGCGTATCTTGCCGTCGGCAATATCGTAAAAGCGGTTGATAAGGTTAGTTATCGTGGTCTTGCCCGCGCCCGTCGCGCCGACGAACGCCACCTTTTGTCCGGGCTCTGCGTAAACGCTGACGTCGTGAAGCACGGTTTTGCCCTCAACGTAGGCAAAATCCACCTCGGTCAGACGCACGTCGCCGCGCAGGAGCGTGTACGTCAGGCTTCCGTCGCCGTGGGGATGCTTCCAAGCCCACTTGCCCGTGCGCTTGTCGGTCTCGGTAATATTACCCTTGGCATCGACCTCGGCGTTAACGAGCGTAACGTAGCCCTCGTCATCCTCGGGAGCTTGGTCCATAAGGTCAAATATACGCCTTGCGCCCGCGATACCCATAACGATGGAGTTCATCTGCTGTGAGAGCGTGTTTACGTTGCCCGTAAACTGCTTGGTCATATTAAGGAAGGGCACTACTATGCCGAGCGTGAACACCGCCTGCCCCGTGAAAATTCCGCGAAGCGAGAGATTGTATGCGCCCGATATCAGGAAAAGTCCGCCCACCGTTGCCATTACCGCGTAAAGGATATTACCGATATTGCCGATGATGGGGCCCATGCAGTTGGCGTATGCGTGTGCGCGCGTGCTGTCCTCGCACAGCGCCTCGTTTATCTTGTCAAAGTCCGCGGTGGCTTCCTTTTCGTGGCAGAAGGACTTGATGACCTTCTGACCGTTCATCATTTCCTGAGCAAAGCCCTCTGCCCTACCCATAGCCTGCTGCTGACGGATAAAGTATTTAGCCGAGCCGCCGCCGACCTTTTTTACAACGAACACCATTGCAACGACGCCGCAAAGAAGCACGAGCGTCATCCAGATGCTGTTGTAGAGCATTATGAAAAATACGGTAGTAAGGATAGCCGTCGCCTGAATGAGCGAGGGGAACGCCTGCGACACGAGCTGACGCAGAGTGTCGATGTCGTTCGTATAATAGCTCATTATATCGCCGTGCTTGTTGCGGTCAAAATAGCTTATGGGCAGGCTTTGCATAGTGTCGAACATACTGCGACGCATCTTGCAAAGGAAGCCCTGCGTCATATACGCCATAAGCTGAGTATAGACCGTAATAGATATCATCGAAAGCACGTAGAAGCACGCAAGAAGCACGACCTTCGGAATGACCTCGCCCGATGCCGTCGCCCAATCCTTGGTAAGCTGATATTTCTCGATAGCGTTTATCACCTGCTGTAAAAACAGCGAGGGGATAGCCGAGGTTACTGCGGAGAACAGAATACAGAACACCGTCAGCGGAGCAAGCACGGGATAGTAGGAAAAGAGCAATTTAAGCACTCTTTTGAGAACGCCGAAATCCATGGGCGGACGACCGCCCTTTTTTGCATTTTTAGCCATTACGCTTCCTCCTTTCCGTCACTGCCCTTGATTTGCTGCTCGTATACCTCGCGGTAAATGTCCGAGGAAGCAAGAAGCTCGTCGTGAGTGCCTACGGCGGAGATAGCGCCGTTTTCCATAACGATTATCATATCCGCATCCTGCACCGAGGAGATGCGCTGTGCGATGATTATCTTCGTGGTGGTGGGGATATATTGCTTAAAGCCCTCTCTGATAAGAGCGTCCGTCCTTGTGTCAACGGCACTCGTGGAGTCGTCGAGAATGAGTATCTTGGGCTTTTTGAGGAGCGCACGCGCGATACAGAGCCTCTGCTTCTGTCCTCCGGACACGTTAGTTCCGCCCTGCTCTATCTTCGTTTCGTATCCGTCGGGGAACGATGACACGAAATCGTGCGCCTGCGCAAGCTTGCACGCCTCGACAAGTTCCTCGTCTGTGGCATCGGCGTTACCCCAACGCAGATTTTGTGCGATAGTGCCCGAAAACAGCAGATTTTTCTGAAGAACCATTGAAACGGCACTGCGCAGAGATTCGATATCGTATTTTCTTACGTCCACGCCGCCGACCTTTACAACGCCCTCGGTGGTGTCGTAAAGCCTCGGAATAAGCTGAACGAGGGTGGATTTACTTGAGCCCGTGCCGCCGATGATACCAACGGTCATACCCGACTTTATATGAAGGTCTATATCCGACAGCGCATTCTTCTTCGCCTTTTGTGAATACTTGAAGCTGACGCCCTCGAAATCTACCGAGCCGTCCGCAATATCGAATATCGGGCTTTCGGGGTTTCGGAGCGCACTCTGCTCGTCAAGCACCTGACAGATTCTCTTGAACGATTCTGCCGACATAGTAAGGATAACGTATATCATCGACAGCATCATAAGCGACATGAGTATCTGCATACCGTAGGTGAGCATAGCGGATATCTGACCTACGTCGAGCGACGCGCCGCCGCTTGTTATGGCAAGGCGCGAGCCTACGATAAGCACGAATATCATATTGAAATAAAGGCAGAACTGCATTATCGGCGTGTTGAGCGCAACTATGCGCTCCGCGCGTGTGAAGTCCTTCATAATGTCCTCGGACGCCGCGCCGAACTTTTCTTTCTCATAGTCCTCGCGCGAGAATCCCTTTACGACGCGCATTCCGCGCACGTTTTCCTCTATCGCCTCGTTAAGCCTGTCGTACTTCTTGAATACGCGGCGGAAGGCGGGCATTGCGTGCTTTGCAACGAGCAAAAGTCCGCAGATAAGCACGGGAACCACGACCACGAAGGTCGTTGCAAGCGCACCGCCCATAACGTACGCCATAACTATGGCGAAAAGGAACATAAGGGGCGCACGAATGGCGGTACGAATGACCATCATATAGGACATCTGCGCGTTTCCGACGTCCGTGGTAAGACGGGTAACGAGAGAAGCCGAGGAAAATTTGTCAATGTTCTCAAACGAGTAGGTTTGGATCTTCCTAAACAGGTCGCCGCGCAGATTCTTCGCAAATCCCGCCGACGCCTTGGCACAGGTGTAGCCCGCTATCGCACCGCAGGCAAGGGAGCATACTGCCATCAGTATCAGAAGTCCGCCCTGCAGCATGACCGTGTCCATTCCCGCACCGTTCTTTATCTGATTTACAAGGTCGGCGGCAATAAACGGAATGAAAACCTCTATTATTACCTCACCGATGATGAATATCAGCGTAAGTAACGTGGGGCGTTTATATTCTCTTATACACCCCGCAAGTCTTTTTATCATCTTTTTTCCTTTCCTTTGAGATATTTATACATCGTTAATTATACTAAAATATGGTATTTGTGTCAATACCTAAAGTTTACTAAAATCCCCCTCGCTCCACGCCCGCTTTTTTAGAGAAAATATTGTGATTTATTTAATGAATAATTTATTTTAAAACTTGACATTAGTATGCTTTTATTTTATAATTGAATTAATAATTTTAGTGAGGTGAAATAAAATGGCAATTATAGCTATAATCGGCGCAGGTATGATGGGCTCTGCCCTTGCCTTCCCCGCAAGAGAGAACGGCAACGAGGTACGCCTTGTCGGCACGCATCTTGACCGTGAAATTATATCGGAATCTCAAAAAACGGGCAAGCACCCCAAGTTCGACACCGCCTTCCCCGAGGGTGTGAAATACTATCAGATAGAGGACGTAGAAGCCGCCATCGAGGGCGCAGACCTTATCATCGGCGGCGTCTCGAGCTTCGGCGTTGAGTGGTTTGGCGAGAAGATCCTTCCCCTCATTCCCGAAAAAACACCCATCCTCACCGTAACGAAGGGACTTATCGACACCGAGGACGGTAAGCTTATAACCTACCTTGATTATTGGCAGGACGTTGCAAAGAAGCTCGGCAAGAGCCTATCGCTCAACGCCGTCGGCGGTCCTTGCACGAGCTACGAGCTTGTTGCGCACGACCACACCGAGGTAGCCTTCTGCGGCAAGGATATTGCTACCCTTTCCCGCATTCGCTCCTATATGCAGACCGATTATTACCACGTCAGCATCTCCACCGATATCGTCGGAATAGAAAGCGCGGTCGCGCTCAAAAACGGCTACGCGCTCGGTATTGCCCTCACCATCGGTCTTAACCAAAGCGAGCGCGGGGACGATACTCCCCACTACAACTCGCAAGCCGCGGTCTTTGGGCAGAGCGTAAGAGAAATGAGCCGTCTGCTCGCCTTCCAGGGTGCTGACACGCTTGACAACCTTGCCGTCGGACTTGGCGACCTTTACGTTACCGTATACGGCGGTCGCACGCGCCTTGTCGGAATACTGCTCGGTCGCGGACTCACCATTGACGAAGCCCTCGCAGAGCTTAACGGCATAACGCTTGAATCCCTCGTCGTCGCACGCCGAGTCGCTCGCGCGGTTCGCGTAAGTGCGGAGCGCGGAATTCTTAACACCGCCGACTTCCCGTTGCTTTTCCACATCGATTCCATACTCAACGAAAAAGCCGCTCCCGATCTCCCTTGGGACAGCTTCAGATTTGAATACACCAAATAAGGAAAAATATGAAAAAACTTATCTTCACGCTCACCACTCTTGTTCTCACCCTCGCCGCTATTATGGGCGTAATGCCCGTCGGCACCGCCGCCGCGTCCGTCGAGGCAGACTATAACGGAAAAATAATATCCATTCTCGGTGACAGTATTTCCACCTACGCGGGCTATATTCCCGACTCGGACGGCTATAACCTTGAGCATCTTGCGCGCTATCCGCAGGACAACCTGTTTACGGGTGTTGAGCATACCTGGTGGATGCAGGTCATCGAGCGCTGCGGCGCGAAGCTCGGAATAAACGATAGCTGGCGCGGCACTACGGTGGACGGAAAAAGCCCGTCTGACAGAACTGCTATCAGCAACGTTCAGCGCATCCAAAACCTCGGTGCAAACGGCTCGCCCGACGTTATTCTGCTCTACGGCGGAACTAACGACTACGGTCAGCTTAATATCATCGACAAGTTTGACAAAGCAAAAATGCCCACCGAGGTCGACCTTACCACGATACAATGGGGTGCGCTATCCGAGGCGTTTGCACACACTATCCTGCGCATAAAGCACTTCTTCCCCGACGCACAGCTCGTTGCCGTGCTTCCGGGACGCACGGCGAAATATTATTCCGTATCGGAGCTTCGCACGGGTAACGCTCTGCTTGCCAAGGTGTGCGAGCATTACGGAGTTCCCTACGTCAACCTTTTTACCAGCAAGCTTATGAGCTCACACATGCCCGACGGAATCCACCCCGACAAAGAAGGAATGGACATCATCACCGACGAGGTGATGAAGGTGATGCTTGAAAAATGCACCGTCACGGCGGGCGAGAGCAAAACGTTCAGCCTCACGCACGAGCTGAAAAACGCAAAGGCGAGTATGAAATACTACCGCGCCGTGCGCGAGGGCGGCTCGTTTACCGAAAAGCTAAGCTCGTCCTACGCTGGAATATCCGTAAAGGTCACTATGGGCGGCGTGGACGTAACCTCAAGCTGCTACAGGGAGCGCACCGTACATATTGAAAACGTAACGGGCGATATAGTAATAACCGCTACGGGCACGGACACGCCCGACACCACCGTTCCCGAAACCACCGCGCCCGTCCCCGAAACCACCACCCCCGACACCACCGTGCCACAAACGACGGCGGCTACGGACGGCGGCTGTGGCTCTGCCATAGCGCTTGCAATCATTCCCGCGCTGGCGGTGTGCGCGCTTACCGCAAAACGCAAGAAAAAATAATTTTGAAGCGACGTCCTCTCCAAAGCGGAGAGGACGTTTTTTTCATATTATTATATTTTGTACTTTTAGCATTGACAACGCTTGCTTTTGCAGATATAATATAAATGTTGCGCACGCAACCTTATCTTTTTATAAAGGAGAAACCATATGCCAAAGCTTATGCGATATATAAACTCAACAAGCCGCTGTGGCTCTGCCTGGCGCACCGAGAAGCTAAAGAACACCGACCTCGGTGAATCCCACCACACCTATATTTTCACGGTATGCCGACACCCGGGTATATCGCAGGAGGCTATTGCCAAGCGGCTTTTTATAAACAAAAGCAACGTAACGCGCAGTCTTGCGCACCTTGAAAAGCACGGCTACGTCACGCGCGAGCGCTCCGCCGCGGACAAGCGTGTAACGCTCGTCTACCCAACGGAAAAGGCGTTTGACACGCTCCCCCTCGTGCGTCAGATGCTCAGTGAATGGAATAACATAATCACGCGCGGCTTTTCCGCCGAGGAGCTTGAAATTTTCACCGAAATGATGGAAAGAGTAGCCCATAACGCCAAGGAATACACGCGGCAAATGCAAAGCGAGCAGGACGGAGAGGCTGAATGAAGAAAATACTGAAATACCTGCGCCCCTACGCGGGCGCGATGTCCGTGTCGCTGACGGTGAAGGTGCTTGCCACCCTCTCCGAGCTTGCGATACCGTACATTTTAAGCTATATAATCGACGGCATTATCCGTCCGCTTGCGGACGAGCCTGCCGTCGATACGTCTGCAGTTATCAAGAGAATAGCGTGCTGGGCGGCGCTTATGGTCGGCTGTGCCGCCGCCGCGCTCGTCGGCAACGTTTTTGCAAACAGAATGGCGGCAAAATACGCCGCAGGCGTGGCACGCGAGGTGCGCCGCGACCTTTTTTCGCGCACTATGCGTCTTTCAGCGGCAAAGACCGACGAGTTTACCGTGCCGAGCCTTGAAAGCCGTCTTACCACGGACACGTACAATATACATAATTTCATAAACACCCTGCAGAGAATGGGCATTCGTGCGCCGATATTCCTCGTCGGCGGACTTGCACTGACCGCAACTCTTGACGGAATGCTGACGCTCGTTATGGCGTGCGTGCTTCCGTTTATCTTCGTAAGCGTTTACTTCATCACCGCCAAGGGACTTCCGATGTACACGCGCGTTCAAAGGGCGGTCGACTCGATGATAAGGGTAGTGCGCGAGGACGCGCAGGGTATACGCGTCATCAAGGCACTTTCCAAAACGGAATACGAAAAGCGCCGCTACGATGCCGAAAACAGCGCCCTTGCATCCGTTGAGGGCAGGACGAACGCCATAATGTCCTCGACCAACCCCGTGATGAACCTTTTTATGAACCTCGGACTCGTCGCGGTGGTATTCGTCGGCGCGTACAGAGTAAACGGCGGACTTACCGAGCCTGGTAAGATAATCGCATTTATACAGTACTTCACCCTTATATCTATGGCGATGATGTCCATCACGCGCATTTTCGTCATCTACTCCAAGGCAAACGCGTCCGCGCGCCGCATAAGCGAGGTGCTTGACACGGCAGAGGGACTTCCCTCGGCAACGGAGAGCGAATACCCCGCAAGAGCCGAGCGCGGAGTGGTGTTTGACGGCGTAAGCTTTGCCTACAACAGCACAAAGACCATACTTCACGACGTTAGCTTTAGTGTGCCGACGGGCACGCGCCTTGGCATTATCGGCGCGACGGGCTCGGGTAAAAGCACGGTCATTTCCTTGCTTATGCGCTTTTACGACGTGAGCGCGGGAAGCGTGCGCATAGACGGCAGGGACGTGCGCACCATCGACGACGGTGAGCTTCACTCCCTTTTCGGCGTGGCGATGCAGAACGATTTTCTCGTTGCCGACACTATCGAGGAGAACATCCGCTTTGGCAGAGATATCTCCCGCGCCGAAATCGAACGCGCCGCAAAAATAGCGCAGGCGGCGGACTTTATCGAGAGCTTTGAGGGCGGCTACTCCTATATGCTTGAGGCAAAGGGCGCAAACCTTTCGGGCGGGCAGAAGCAACGCCTGCTAATTGCGCGCGCCATCGCGGGAAGTCCGCGCATACTCATTCTTGACGACTCAAGCTCCGCGCTTGATTACAAGACCGACGCCGCGCTCCGAACGGCTATCGAGCGCGAGCTTTCGGGAACGACGACCTTTATCGTCGCACAAAGAGTCAGCTCCGTAATGAGCTGTGAGCAGATAGCCGTCATTGACGAGGGGCGCATAATCGCGCTCGGCTCGCACGAGGAGCTGCTTGCCGCGTGCGAGGTCTACCGCGAGATAAGCGAGTCACAGTTGGGAGGTGCTATTCTTGAATAGAGGCGGCTTTGGCGGCGGCAAGGCTATGCTTGCCGACCCCCGTACACAAAAAAATCCCAACAATTCCCAAAAGGCAAAAAAGCTTGACAAGAAAACGCGCCGCATGGTGCTTTTGCGCCTCGGTAAATACCTTTTTAAGCACAAGCTGATACTGCTTATCGCCTTCGTGCTTATGATATCCTCAAACGTGCTTGCGCTGTTCGGGCCAAAGCTTTCGGGCCTTGCGATAAACGCAATAGAGCCGGGCGCGGGGCAGGTGGATATCCCCACGGCGACCTATTACGTCATACTTATGGCTATATTCTACGTTTTGTCCGCGCTGTTTTCGTTACTTCTTGCGCTGACGCTCGTAAAGCTCGGTCAGCGCATAACGTACACGTTGCGCCGCGACCTTTTCGAGCATCTTCTGACCTTGCCCGTGGGCTATTTTGACCGCCATCAGACGGGCGATATCATCAGCCACATCTCCTACGACGTTGACACGGTAAACACGTCCCTTTCGCACGACCTTTTGCAGATATGTGCAAGCGTTATCACCGTCGTCGGCTCGGTGGCGATGATGCTGTCCATCTCCCCCGTGCTCGTGCTTGTGTTCGTCATAACCGTCCCGATTTCTCTCCTTATCGCGCGCCGCCGCACCACGAAGGTGCGTCCGCTGTTCCGCCGACGCAGTGCAAAGCTTGGCGAGCTTAACGGCTACGCAGAGGAGATGCTTTCGGGGCAGAAGACCATTCACGCATACGGCAGAGAGAACACTATTTCGACAAAATTCGACGAAAAGAACGCCGAGGCGTGCGCCGCCTACTACGAGGCGGACTACCACGGCGCCGCCATCGGCCCGTCGGTCAATTTTATAAACAATCTTTCAATTTCGCTTATCATAATGCTCGGCGGCATCTTTTATATGCTCTCGCTGACGGGCGTGGTGGGCGCAGGCTCGGTGTTCTTTATCGAGCTTGGCTTTCTGTCCTCGTTCGTGCAGTATTCGCGCCGTTTTTCGGGCCCGATAAACGAGTTTGCAAACATTCTCGCGGACCTGCAATCCGCGCTTGCCGCCGCAGAGAGAATATTCCGCATTCTTGACGAAGCGCCCGAGCGCGAGGACGCGCCCGACGCACGCACGCTTGAGAGCGTGACGGGCGAGGTAGATTTTGAAAACGTAAAATTCGGCTATCTGCCCGAAAAAACGATAATCAAAAACCTGACGCTCAAGGTAAAACCGGGTAGCACCGTTGCCATAGTTGGGCCTACGGGCGCGGGAAAGACCACGATAATCAATCTTCTGATGCGCTTTTACGACGTTGACAGCGGTGAGATACGCATTGACGGCACGGCGTTGCCCGAAATAACGCGCGCCTCGCTTCGCGCCGCGTATACGATGGTGCTTCAGGACACGTGGCTCTTCGGCGGCAGCGTTGCCGAAAACATTGCCTACGGCAGGGAGGGCGCAACGCGCGAGGAGATAATCGCGGCGGCACGCGCGGCGAAGATAGATACCTTTATCGACTCGCTCCCCGACGGCTACGACACGGTGCTGACGGACAACGGAGTGAGCATATCGAAGGGACAAAAGCAGCTTATCACCATAGCGCGCGCTATGCTTGCCGACTCGCCAATGCTGATACTTGACGAGGCGACCTCAAACGTCGACTCGCGCACCGAGCAGCAGATAGGCGAGGCGATGCTGCGCCTTATGCACGGACGCACCTGCTTCGTGATAGCGCACCGCCTCTCCACGATACAAAACGCCGACGTTATCCTCGTTGTGAAGGACGGAAACGTCATCGAGCAGGGCGACCACGCCACTCTGCTTGCCGCAGGCGGCTTTTACGCCTCGCTTTATAACTCGCAATTTGCGTAAATTTAATTTTTTCATATTTTTTCAAAAAACATAAAACCGACCGCTAACCTTCTTCATCTTACTTGACAGATAACAAAAAACACTTCAAGGAGAAAACGATGAAAAGCGAAAATCTTGCCCCTCTCGCCGCCGATGGCGCAAGGCGTTCTGACATCGAGCGACAAAACGCCGTCCGACAAAAGCGGCGGCGAGAATAAATAAAAATAGTGGTGATTCATAGCATTAACGAATTGTGAACGCTATGTACAACCATAACAAAAAACCAAGGTCAAATCAAATGATTGATCTTGGTTTTTTGCTTTGGTTTGATGAATTGACGGCAAGCCATCATGAATTGAAGCCCTGCGGCTTCATGATTTGAAATCTTACGATTTCATGATTTGAATTGCCCGTTTTTACAATGCCGATGGCAATTCATGCACCGCAGGTACAATTCATGGCGTAAGCCAATTCACGCCCGCAGGGCAATTCATTGGGCGTGAGTCAAATGCTGACTCACACCCTTATTTAGGTCAACGTCATATTCGACAGCATCGTAAGCACGCTTCCGACGCCGCCCATAGTCTTGCCCGCGCGGCGCAAAAGGCGCTTCGTGCGCATAGCCCTTGAATTATACACGGCGTACGCCGCGCCCGCCGCGGCGATGACGCTCCCCAGAGCCGCAAGCGATATAGCAGTTTTTTTCGGATCCATTTTTTCACCTCCACGCTTATTTCAAGGTTATTTTTTGCCAATCCGCGCTTTTTTATACTTCGGGCGCTCACTTGGGCAAAATATCCTCGATGCCGCGCGGCGCGTTGCTTTTGCGCAACGCGCGTGCCGCCGCCTCAAGCGCGCGGTGGCGCACCCTGAAAGCCCCCGCGCGCGAAACGCCGAGAATGTCCGCGCACCTTGCCACCGACTCGCCCCTTATGTAGTGCCAATAAAGCAGGAGCTTTGAGTTTGAATCGCACTTGAGATTATTTATAAACGCTCGCACGCCGTACATTCGCGCACGCAAAAGCGCCTCGTCGCATTTTGCCTGCTCCTCGTCGAAAACGTCAACGTCGCGCACCAGATAATTGCGCGCGTAGTCGGCGCAGGCGAGCATCCTACAGCCGTAGCGATAGCTTTTAAGATACTCCTGCGCCGCCGCAAGCTCCGCCGCGCTTACGTCCGAGGAGTAGCGAAGGGATTTTTCCTCACTCTCGAACATTTGTTCTCCTTTGCTTTTTGCGGCAATCACGCCGCCCTTCTCGAATTCTGAATTCTTCACAGTCTACCTCCCAAAATTAAATCGCGTGGCGCGTACGCCCCATATCGCCAAGCAGCTCCATAACGCTTGCTACTTCGCATATGCGTAACACGTCGTCTATATCCATCTGATTTGCGCAATGCTCACAGATAACACCTTCCTCGCCATCCTCGGCGTATTCCTCCCCGTTTGCAATGAGAGAGCCGCAAAGCTCGCATTCATCGTTTTTGTCCGCAACGGCGTTGGGGCAACCGTCGGGACAGACGTAAAAATCACATTCGCTGCACATTTTTCCTCCTTATTTATACTTATCCTATTGACATCTGAAAACAAATGTTCTATAATATATTTTGTCGGGGACCCTTCCCCGTGGCTTTGATTATATCACATATGCGAAGTATTGTCAATACTTATTTCGCATTTGCGTAATATTTTTTAACCTATGAAATGGGGTAGCACTATGAATTATTCAGTTCTTGAACGGCTTATGGCGGCGCACGGCATAAGCGCCTACCGTCTGGCAAGGGATACGGGCATCTCCCCTTCCTCGCTGTCCGATTGGAAGCGCGGCAGGAGTGCGCCGAAGGCAGACAAGCTATCCGTCATTGCCGATTATTTCGGCGTCAGCCTCGATTCTCTTATGGGTACGGAGCGCATAGCCTCGCGCACCGCGGCACTGTCCGAATATCTCGTCCCCGTTATCGGCTCGATCCGCGCGGGACTGCCCATAATAACCGAGGAGGAGCTGCAGGGCTTTGAGCTTGCAGACCTTGGCGGCGCGTCGCCCGACGATTATTTCTTCCTGCGTATAAACGGCGACAGTATGAAGAACATCGGTATGGTCGACGGCTCGCTCGTTCTGTTCCGCAAACAGCAATACGCCGAGGAGGGGCAGGTCGTGGCGTGCCTTGTCGGCGGCGAATCCGCAACCGTCAAGCGCTTTTCAAAGCGCGGCAGGCGCATATTCCTGCTGCCCGAAAACTCCGCCTACTCGCCCATTGAGCTTTCCCCCGCCGATTTTGAAACGGGCGAGGCTCGCATTCTCGGCGTTGCCGAGGAGATAAAGATAAAACTGTAAGGACTTTAAAATGACTGTTATCAGCATAAACGGAGTATCCCTTTCCTTTGGGGACAAAACGCTTTTTGAGGACGTTTCCTTTTCCCTTAACGAAAACGACCGCCTCGGCATCGTCGGGCCTAACGGCTGTGGAAAATCCTCGCTTCTTTCTATAATATACCGCACGCTTGAGCCGACGAGTGGGCAGTGCTTCATCTCCTCGGACGTCAGCGTCGGAATTCTGACGCAGGACGGCGCGTTTGAGGTAAACGACGGCGTTGGCGAAAGCGCACTTGAGCAGATGTACGGCGCATTCGGTGAGCTTCTTGCCGCCGAGGCACGCCTTGCCGAGCTTGCCGCGTGGCTTGAAGCGCACGCCGACGAGGCGGGCGGCGAAAAGCACGCCTCGATAACGAAGGAATATACCGCCCTTAACGAGCGCTTTATTTCGGGCGGCGGCGCGGTTTTTCGCTCCAAATGCCGTTCTATTCTTGAGCGTATGGGCTTTGACGCCGAGGCTATGTCGCTGCCCGTGACCTCGCTTTCGGGCGGTCAGCGCACGCGCCTTGCCCTATCGCGTCAGCTATGCCGCGAGCCCGACATTCTCCTGCTCGACGAGCCGACGAACCACCTTGACACCGAAACGCTCACGTGGCTTGAAAACTTCCTTGCCTCGTACAAGAAATGCATTATTGCGGTATCCCACGACCGCCATTTTCTTGACAAGGTAACGAACAAAACTCTTATGATAGAGCATCGTCGCGCAAAGCTCTACAAGGGCGGCTACACCGCCTCCGCGGAGCAGAGGCGCACCGACCGCGAGATATACGAGCGACACTACCGCAATCAGCAAAAGGAGATAGCGCGTCAGGAGGCGTACATCGAGCAACAGCGCCGTTGGAACAGAGAGCGCAACATCATTGCCGCCGAGAGCCGCCAAAAGCTGCTTGACAAGATGGTGAAGCTCGACGCGCCCGAAAAGGACGAAAAGACCGTCAAAATGCGCTTTGTGCAAGGACTGCAAAGCGGAAACGACGTGCTTTCCGTGCGCTCGCTCGGCTTTTCCTACGGCAGTACGAAAATACTTTCAGATATATCCTTTTCGGTAAAGCGCGGCGAGCGCGTATTTATCGTAGGTCCTAACGGCTGCGGAAAATCCACGCTCATCAAGCTCCTGCTTGAAAAGCTGCGCCCCACGCGCGGAATCATTGACTTCGGACACAATTTGCAGATAGGATATTACGATCAGGAAAACCAAAACCTCGATGAAAAGAACACCGTCCTTGAGGAGCTGTGGTCGCGCTACCCTGCTATGAAGGAGCATGAGGTGCGCGGCGCGCTTGCGGCGTTCCTGTTCCGCGGCGACGACGTTTTCAAGGAGATATCCGTCCTCAGCGGCGGCGAGCGAGCAAGGCTCACCCTCGTTAAGCTGATGCTATCAAAAATGAACCTGCTCGTCCTCGACGAGCCGACCAACCACCTTGACATCGGCTCGCGCGAGGCGCTTGAGGAAGCCCTCTCGGGCTATGACGGAACGGTTATCTGCGTATCCCACGACCGCACGTTCATCTCCAAGCTTGCCACGCGCATCCTCGGCTTTGACGAGGGCGGCACGTTGCACGACGTGCGAGTTTCACGCGTCGGCGCGGCTTGGGACGAGTGGCGCGAGGAAGCGGAGCGCGTTTGCGTGCGCACCGCCCCCGAAGCCACCCCCGCCCCGACCGAAAGCAACAAGGAAGCGTATCTGCGAGGCAAGCGCGAGGCGGCACAGGCGCGTCGCGCCGAGGCGCGGCTTCAAAGGCTGAAGAAGGAAGAAGCCGAGCTTGACTCGGAGCTTGACGCGCTCAACGCCGAGCTTTACGGCGAGGCGGCAAGCGATTACGTCCGCGCCGCCGAGATAGCAAAGCGCATTGAGGAGATCGAGGAGCGCCTACTTGAGATATACGAGGAAACGGACGGCTGATCACTCCGTATCCGCCTTGATATACCCCTCAAAGCCTGCCTCATTAAGCTGTGCAAGCAGAGCCTTGGCGTTTTCACGCTTTTCAAAAGCGCCCACCTGCACGCGGTACAGCGTGACCGACCGCGCCTTTTTTCGAGCGCCGCTTTTTGCGACGATAACGTCGCAAAAAGCCCTTGCCATCTTATCCGCAAAATCCTCGGTGAGAATTATCGGGCAATCGGTCGCGCTGTCCATAAATCCGCATTCCATAAGGACGGCGGGGCATTTCGGCTCTCTTACCTCGTGAAGATTTTTCTTCGGCACGGGGTTTGAGCGATTGCCGCGTAGTCCCGTAGCTTCAATAGCGGCGGCGTAAAGGGCTTTTTGCCACTCAAGCGACTCCTCGGAGGGCTTGGTATATACGTAGGCGACAATACCGCCGCCCTTACCGCCCTTCACGCCGCCGTTGTGGTGTACCGCAAGATAGAGATCCGCGCCCCACGCATTGGCGGCGGCTGACCGCGCGTCAAGCGAAATATTTTTCTCGCCCGATCTGTCGTCAAGGCGTAGTATCTCCACGCCCTCGTATTCCGAGAGAAGCGACTGTAGCTTTTCGCATATACGGGCATTAAGCACCCATTCGGGTGTTTTTTCTTTATCGAGATACTCGGGGCAGCCCTTTGGCGATCCGCGCCAATGACCTGCCGACAGCGCAAGCTTAAACACCCTCGCCATCGCCCCTTTTCTCCTCTGCCGCACGCTTTAGCACGGGCGCGACCTTGCCCTCGTGCTGAGTGCCGAAATAGAAGGCTATCACCGAGGAAACGATTATCATAACGTTATCCGCGCTGATATCGCCGCGCAGGGCAAGCACGGCAAAAACCCCTATGACCACCAGCGTAACGATGGTCTTGACCTTTATAAGCCCTGCAAGATTATTAAGCATTTTTTCTCCTTACTTTTTGGTTTTTTCAAGCACGGTGATGCGAGTTTCGTGGTCCTCCACCCTATCAAAAAGCTGCTTGTGCGTGTCGTGACTGCTTGCACGAAGCTCCCTTATCGTGTCGGAGAGCGCTCTTATAGTCGTTTCAAGCACGGCGAGCGCACGCGAGAGCTTGTATACCACCGCGCCCACGGAGATGAAGAAGGTGACAAGAGATATAATGCCAACCACTATTTCCCACGTCATTACATTCTCACCTCACTCATTCTGCTCAATGCCGAAGCGCCGAAAAAGCTCTGCAACAGCCTCGTTTTTAACTATCTGCTTTTTCTGTCCCTGATTCAGCGCGTCGTACATCGTCCTTATTGCCGCGGCTGTTTCCTCCTTGAAGGCGGCAACCGCTACTGTAAGCTCTGCCCTTGTCATATCACCACCCCCAAGCCTCTAAGTGCGTTTATATAGTCCTCGGTCACTGCCTCGACTTCGATAGGGTCGGCCTCGACATACGTTCGGTTGCTGGCTTGCGGATCGATGGCCTCCGTGAAAGTCGCGGTCCCCCTCTTGACATAAAGCCCCTCCGAACTAATTGTACGTATATAATCTTTTCCATTTATAGTTACTCTTTCCTGTATTATCATATTGTTTCTCCTGTGATCTCGGGATAGTCCTCGATAGCGCGTATGCAGTCCGCAAACGTCGTCCAGTTGGTCGCCTGCTTGTACTCATCAAGAAGCGCGGCGGGAACGTATATATATCCCGCGTTGTTATATATCGACGTGCTTGAAAATGCTGCCACGTTTTCAAGATTGCAAAGCGTATTCGTGCGAATTATCAGAGTTTTCAAAGCCGCGCAGCGAAAAAAGGCATAAGTGCCAATAAGGCTCAGGCTTGAAAAATCCGCACTTTCAAGGCTTATGCAGTTTCTAAACGCATACGTCCCAAGGGTTGTGACGTTGGGAAGCAGGATGCTTACTATATTTTGATGATCGTTAAAAGCATAATTCCTCACGCTCGTCAAGCGTGAGTTTTTATAATGCTCGGTACTACCGTCAATAACACTGTCGCTCACCTCGAGTATAGTACCGACCTCGCTTGCTACCTCATCCGAGCGCAAAAGCTCGTTTTTCTCCGTTCCGTAGCGCACGGCGTCAAGAATGCCTTGCCAATCCGCCTTCGGAACAATTACCTGCTCACTCACATCGCCACCTCGCTTGCGTCAATAAATTTCGCCGCTACGACGTCGGCTATATCCGCCTTATCTTGGTCCGTAAGGAGATAACCGTGCAGAGAGTTTAGCCACTCCTCCTCACTACCCTCAAATCCGTTATCAACGGCTACCTCGTAGGCGGATTTTCCGCGCATTGCGCCCGCCTGTATCAGCGCAACGAGCTGGGCGTATGCGTCCTCGGTTTCCCCCGCGCTCTCTCCGCCGCCGGGCTCCTTGGTGTGAAGAACTCGCAGTCTGCCGCAAAGGCTGATAAGGCGAACCCCGTCACGCGTGCCATCAAGCACGTACTCCGCCGTGCCCGCCGACGCCAAGACCTCGGCAGGAACTGCCACCTCACCGTCGTTTACAAGCACCTCTACCGTCTCGGCACTGTCGGCGGGATAGAACGTCACCCTGCGCATAAGTCCGTCCCAAGACTTGTCAAACTCGAAGGCAAGCGTGGACACGCCGTAGCTTCCCTCCGTTCCGACCACCGCCCAATCGGGCATCAGGCGGTATCCGTCGGCTTGTATGTTTATCCTGTTTGTCTGTTCCATAAAAATTCCTTTCCTTTCGTTTTCCGTTATCCCACAACTATTATAAAACAAAAAAATGGGCTGTGCCTGACAATTTTCTGTCAGTAACAGTCCCAAAAGTATCAAAAGACGCAGTCAGTATCAACTGACTGCGTCTTTTATCACGTTAGATCCTCTGTTTTTATATCGTAGACGACGCTGACGCCCTCAGCCTCGCCCGCCACGGTAAGCGCGGCATCGTATATATAAAGCACTCCTGCCGCCTCGTCGAAGTAGAAGCCGTCAAACTCCACCTCTCCCTCGCCGCCGTAGTAGGGCAACCACACACCGTCAAGTCCGACGGTGAGCGTGGGCGACCACGTTGCTACGAAAACAACGTCGTTGTCGGGCATTTGAATATCGTCGCCGTGTCCGTCGGGCAAGCCGCCAACACAGGTCCACGCCGAGGCATATTCACCCTCTCGATAGCATTCGATATCCGATATGCCAAACTGCGAGCCGTACTCAAGCTCGTCAATGAAGATGACGTTTCCGCCCGCGGCGTCAAGGAAAATTATACTGTGGACGTTGGGGGAAAACTCGCCGTCTATCCTGACGTTTTCGGCGGGCATTATAAATTTACCGTCCGTTATCTCAACGCTTGCAACGTATGAGAAGGTGTGTCCGTGCTTGACCTCAAGCGGACGAAGCGTGACCGCCGTGCCTGCCTTATGAGTATCCGTATAGGTCAGAACACCGTCAACGTAATAGTAAACGTCGAACTCCGCACGCTCGAAGCTGCCGTAAACGGCAGTATCCGCGGCGGGCATCAAAAACGAGCCGCCCGAAATGTCAATCGAAGCGTTGTCGCATTTCCAGCCGCTGAACATTACACCCTCAACCTCGTCAGGCTCAATAAGCGTTACGATCGCGCCCGCATAATAGGGCACCGTGGCGTAAACCTCGCCGTCTATAGTATAGGTTAGGTAATAAACGGGCTGCTGTGTAGTATATACGGCACGGTATTCCGTGCTTTCGCAAATAGTCGCGGGAACGTCCGCGCCCCAGCCGACGAAGGTAAATACCACACCGCCGTAGGTGAGCGTTTCTGTCGCGGGCGGCGCAGGAGGCGTAAGCGCGTCGCCGTAATATCCGCTTATGCTGACGGACGTGCTGCCATCCGCAAACGTACCCTTATCGGTAGTAAACACTACCGTATACGTCTTTCTTCCCGATATCTCCCATTGCGCGGTAAGCCTTACGTCCGCGCTTATGCTGAGCTTCTCGCCAACGGCGTGAAGCGTGCCGCCCTCGTCGAGCCACCCCGAAACGACGTAATATCCGTATTCGTCCTCGCGCTCATCTGCGGGCAGAATAAGGCTTTCACCCTTGTAGACGGTTTCGGTAAATAGCACCTCACCCTCATGTTCAAAGGAAACGGTATAGCTCGCGGCGTTTCTCCACTTTACAACAACGGTCCATACCGTACCGTTTTCAAAAAGCTCAACCCCGCACGCCTCGTAGACCTCGCCGTCCTCGCTGACGGGGGCGTAGGTGGCGGTCTTGTATTTTTCAACTATCTCAAGTGCGCTCTTGTAACCCAAGGTAAAGGTTGCGGATTTGCCACCGCCCGGCAGAACGCCGCGCTCTGTAACGACGGTTACGGTGTATACCTTTTCCGAAACCTCATAGTCTGCCTTCAGGGTAACGGCAGAGGACACGGTTATCTCGCTGACCTTCTTACCCTCTGAATTAAGGTAGCCCGAAAAAACGTAGGTCTTGTCGCCGTCCGCCTCTCTTTGCGGCGGCTCAAGTATTGCGACGTTTACTACAGTCCCCTTTTCAAGCCACAGCTCACGCTTAGCGTCGCCGCTAAACGTTCCCTTGCCCGCGTTCAGAGTAAGCAGGCAGTAGTGCTTAACGTCGGGCTTTACAAAAATCGGCGACGTAGCGCGCATATCTTCCTCGCAGGGCAACCACTCGGTTGCGTCAGCTGACCAGAGCCAGCCCTCGACCTCTGCACGCTCACCGTCGGGGAGTGCGGGCAGGTATGCGTTTTCAAAAATCGCACTCGGCAGCCCTTGACCGAAGCCGACCTCGGTAGTATACGTTTGTCCGTCCGCACCGATAACGCTTACTCTTACGCTTTCGGGATATTCGTATTTCGCAACGTAGGCGTAGTGGCACTCATCGCAAAGCGACAAAAGCTCCGCATATCCGCCGACGCGGCTTTGCTCCTCGCCGCGCACCGTAAGCTCACCGACCGCCTCAAGCGCCGATGGCTCGGCAAGCTCACCGTCGAGCGTCCAGCCGCGAAAATAAGCGTCGGGTGTGTGCGCCGTGGGAAGCGCGGGCACGTCGCCCACGCGGTAATACGCAAAGTCAAAGCGCCACGATTGCGCATACGGATAGAGGAAGCCCACGCGCATATACTCGCGCGCGTCCGTTTCGGGCGGCGCATCGGTCACGGGCGCGTCGGTGGTGAGCGCAGGTGTCGTTTGTGCATCAACGCCCTGCGAGGGCGTGCATGCCGCAAGCGTCACAAGCGCAAGGCACAAAGCCAACCATATATATATTCTTTTCACGGTCGCACCGTCCTTTCCTTAATAATTAATTTAATGATATCATAAAATTACAGCTAAAACAACAAGATATTATTAACAAATTTCGTCTTTACGCCTCGGGTGCGCAAAGTATTTCGATAAGTCCGTCATACGTTGCCCAAACCGTGTAGCCCTGCCGCAGATAAGCCGCGCGGTGCTTACTAAGCGCCGCGTTATTATAGCGCAGGTCAAGCACGACGAAATCCACGTCGGGCGCGTCGCCGTGATAATTCAGCTCGTATATCACGTCGCGGTCGGCAACGTGGGCAAGCAGAAAGGTCGAAACGTTGAGAGATGCGTCCTCGGGAAGCGTGTCAAGTATCGCCTCCATCTGCGCGTACGTTTCCTTGCCCTCGTTGTATCTTTCGGTATAAGAGTTATAGGAGGGCATAACGTAAAAGCTGTACATAAAGAGGCACGCCGCCGCGCCGAGCGCCAAAAGATTGCGGCGCGTGGGAGCGTGAAGTTCGGGCAGATTGATAAGCAGCGCGTACACGAGAAACGCGGAAACGCCGAAGTTGTATTGGAAATTGATATTGTACTGATACTGATACATCGTAACGAGGTTCATCAGCATCGGCGCAATGAGAAGCCAGCGCGACGGGCGACGCGTGCAGAAGGGCAAAAGTCCAAGCGGCAAGAACATCTGGAACAGATACACGACCTTGTCCCAGCTTGACGTGCTCGTTGCAAAAAGCTGAGTCAGTAAAAAGCCTGGGTTTACAAGCGCCGTTTTGACAGCACCGATAAGACCGTCGTCGAGATTGAAAATAAGGTTATTGAAGCGATTTATCATCGCGCCGTCGCCGTATTTGACGAGAATATAAAGCGCGATGCCGAAATACGAGAGCGAGCCTATCGCAAGGATAGCGCCGTGCAGATATTTCTTTCTCGACAAAATGGCAAAGAGGGCGAAAATGAGAACGTATACCGCCGCGTCCTCCTTGACCGAAAGCACGCCGACGGCAAAAATATACATGGGAATATATTTTTCCGCCTCGAAGAAGTAGAACATCCACAGAAGCAGCGGCGCAAGGAAGCAGTTTTCGTGTATGTCGTAAAAGCAACCGCAGCTAATGGCGGGATAAAGCGCGTATATTCCCGAAACGAGCGCGGCGACCTTGGCGGAAAGCCCAAGACGCTTGGCGATAAGGAAAACGGGAACGACACCCGACGCAAGCACCACCGCCTGACCTATCTGGAGCGTAAGCGGCGAGGGGAAAATATAGTAAAACGGCAGAAGGATATAGTAGACGGGCGAGATGTGTACCGCAAAATGCGACAAAAGACCGTTGCGCTCGCTCGTTACCATCGGAAGCCCCGTTTCCTTCATATTATGGAACATATTGCAAAACAGTCCGAAATCGAAGTTCGGTGAGGAGAAGGTCTTGTAGCGCAGGCAGGTTATCGTACCCACGATGAAGGCGCAAAATACGCCGAAAAGCACCACGGCAACGGTAGCGTGCTTATAGGAAAGGCGAATTGCCGAGATGACCTCTGCATTTTTGTTAAGAAAATAGACGAGGAAGAGCGAATACACGGCAATGACCGCCAAAAGCAAAAATACCTTGCGGTCGGGGACGGAGTAATTCCCCACCCACACGAGCGACACGAGCGTTGCGGGGATTATGAGAAAATAGCTGTCGGCGTGGTATTTCGGCAGCAGCATCGCAAGCACCGAATAAATAAGAAAGCCGACCGCCGAAAAGGCAAGCACCCTGGCGAAGGACACGTCCTGATTGAAGGCAAGAGATGAAAACTCCGCCTCGCCCATCAGCGTAAAAAGCACGAAGGTACACCACGCCGCAAGCAAGCGGCAGACGACTCTGTCGGTGTTAAAAACTGCTTTGGCTCTGTTCTTTATTTCGGGAAGATACTTTTGAAGCTTCATTTTTTCCTCACGTCAGCGTATATTTATTTTATTATATAACTTTTAGGTAGCAAAGTCAATAATTAAAAGCGACATATATAAAGACAGCGAAAAAGGGAAAATGTTTCAAATATTTTTGAAAATAAATCAAAAAAGGTATTGACAAAGGCGATTTAATGTGATATAATCTACTTCGTTCCAACCGGAAACGACTGTTTGCTGGTGTGGCTCAATGGCAGAGCAGCTGATTTGTAATCAGCAGGTTGTTGGTTCGACTCCGATCACCAGCTCCAAAAAGTCCGCAGAGCATCAGCACGGCGTGCAGGTTCGCGGACTTATAATATGGGGGATTTCCCGAGCGGCCAAAGGGGGCAGACTGTAAATCTGTTGTCACTGACTTCGGTGGTCCGAATCCACCATCCCCCACCAATTCCAAGCCCTTCAAAAAAGAAGGGCTTGGTCTTAATTAGATAAATATCATTTAGATATATATATGGTCAGCGTTTAGCTCAACGTCGTCCTCTCGCCTTTTTCAGCCGAGGTATTCAACAGCTTCCTCGCTCGGCAGAAGCTTCTGCGTCGTGGCGAGTTTACTGAGGTACCCCGTTGAGTCAACACCGTATTCTATTGTCAATGATCCTTTATAGGCAACAAAAAAGCCTGCGGTCTAAAATCCTCCGCAGGGCATTGACAAAATACTAAAGTTATGCTATAATTGATGTGA
>JAFXAC010000016.1 GCA_017522125.1 Clostridia bacterium
CTCGGGACGGATGAGGGAACCGCCGTATGTAATGCCCTTACCTGTAAGAACACCTGTGAACTCGTTTCTCAGTCTCTTGTACTGACCGAACATATAACCGATCTCACGGGCGCCCGTGCCGATGTCGCCTGCGGGAACGTCGGTGTCAGGACCGATGTGACGGAAAAGCTCTGCCATAAACGCCTGGCAGAAGCGCATGATCTCTGCGTCGCTCTTGCCCTTGGGGTCGAAGTCAGATCCGCCCTTGCCGCCGCCCATGGGAAGGCCGGTAAGGGAGTTCTTGAAGGTCTGCTCAAAGCCAAGGAACTTGATGATGGAAGCGTTTACGCTGGGGTGCAGACGAATGCCGCCCTTGTAAGGACCGATAGCGGAGTTGAACTGTACGCGGTAGCCGCGGTTTACCTGAACCTCGCCGTTGTCATCCATCCACGAAACGCGGAAGGTGATGCAACGCTCGGGCTCTACGATGCGCTCAACGATGCCTGCCTCAACGAGGTCGGGGCGAGCTTCAAGAACGGGCTCGATGGATTCAAGCACCTCCTTGACAGCCTGATGGAACTCAGGCTCACCGGGGTTGCGCGCTTCAACCTGCGCCATGATCTTTGCAAGAAAATCTTTGCTGTATTTCATGATATGCTCCTTTATACTATAGAATATAGTGCGATTATAGCATAATTAAGAAATATTGTCAATAGAAAATTGCAACCATTGATTTGATTTTTAGCTTTTTCTATCAAAAAACAGCTTTTCGCCGTCCTCGTTAAGGCGCACCGATATTTTTGCGGGAGCATTATCCCGCGCCTCAAGAAGCAATGCGGATAGGGGATTTTCGATGAGGGTAGATATCTGTCTGCGCAGACCTCGCGCCCCTTTGCTTTTGGCAGACGTGCAGACGTGCCGCACCGCCTCGCTTTCAAATTCAAGCTCTATCCCTTGCGCCGCCGCGCGAGTGCGCAGCTCGTCAAGCATTCCTCGGCATATCCTTATAAGGCTCTCCTCGGAAAGGGGAGGAAAGTAAATTATTTCGTCAACTCGGTCAAGGAATTCGGGGCGGAAGGCATCTGCAAGCGCGCGCCGCACGCGTGCCTCATCCTCGCTTGAGCCCTTGTCGTTTACAAAGCCTATGGCGCTTGCGCTCTCGCTTTTGCTGCCGATGTTTGAGGTCATTATCACTACCGCGTTTTTGAAGCTCACAAGCCGTCCTTGCGAATCCGTAAGCTGTCCGTCCTCAAGCAGCTGTAAAAGCAGATTCATAATTTCGGGGTGCGCCTTTTCTATCTCGTCAAAAAGCACGACGGAGTAGGGCTTTCGCCGCACTCTCTCCGTAAGCTGTCCGCCATCGCCGTAGCCAACGTAGCCGGGCGGCGAGCCGATAAGGCGCGAAACGCTGTGCTTTTCCATATATTCCGACATATCAAGGCGCAATAGCGCACTCTCCGTCCCGAAAAGCTCACGCGCGAGCGCGCGGCAAAGCGCGGTCTTGCCAACACCGCCGTTTCCGCAGAAGATGAATGAGCCTATGGGGCGGTGCGGTGAAGCAAGCCCCGAGCGCCCTCGGATTATAGCGGCGGCGACGGCGTCTACTGCCGCGTCCTGCCCGATTATTACCTTTTTCAAGTTTGAAGCAAGCTCTGACAGGCGCTTTCCCTCTTTCTCCGTTATCGCGGAAACGGGAATGCCCGTCCACCGCGTTACCGCCTCGGCTATTTCTTCGTAGCCGACCACCGCGTCCGTTTCCTCGCCCCTTGCATTACCATAGGTTATGACTCGCTTTTCGTATTCGCTCCTTATTGCCTTTTCCTGATCTCTGAGGGTGGCGGCACGCTCAAAATCCTGATTTCCGATGGCCTCCTCCTTTTCGTGAACGACGGCGTGGAGCTTGTTTTCAAGCTCCCTTATGTCCTGTGGAGTGTAATTGCTCAGTATGCGCTTTCCCGCGGCCGCCTCGTCTATCAGGTCTATCGCCTTATCGGGCAAAAATCTGTCGTTTACGTAGCGGACGGATAATGAAACGGCGGCGCTGAGCGCCTCGTCGCTTATCTTCAAGCGGTGATGCGCCTCGTATTTGTCACGAAGTCCGCGGAGAATATCAAGCGTTTCATCCTCGGTGGGCTCGCCCACGGCTACGGGCTGAAAACGGCGCTCAAGCGCCGCATCCTTTTCAATGTGCTTTCGGTATTCTTCAAGCGTCGTTGCACCGATAAGCTGTATCTCCCCTCGCGCAAGCGCGGGCTTTAAGATGTTCGAGGCATCTACTGCCCCCTCCGCCGCGCCCGCGCCGATAATGGTGTGTATCTCGTCGATAAAAAGGATAACGTTGGGATTTTTTTCAATTTCCTCCATTACGGTGCGCATTCGCTCCTCAAATTCTCCGCGATATTTCGCCCCCGCTATCATCGAGGAAATGTCAAGGCTTATTATTCTTTTGTCCTCAAGCATATCGGGAACGTTTCCCTCGCTTATCCTTTGCGCAAGCCCCTCGGCGACTGCGGTCTTTCCGACACCCGGCTCGCCTATAAGGCAGGGATTGTTTTTCCTGCGTCGGCAAACTATCTGTATTACGCGCTCCGTTTCCGCGTCGCGTCCGATAATGGGGTCTATCTTGCCCTGCGCGGCGGCGGCAGTAAGATCTCTGCCGTATTTTAATAGCGTCGGCGTTGCGCTTTCTTGCTTTTGCCGTGCCTTGCGCACGGGCAACCGCGACACGCCGGGTAGCTCGGAAATGCTTTCAAGGAAGGCGGCGATATCGCTCCGCACGTCCTGCGTGCGCACGCCGACGGATTCAAGTAGCCTTACTGCTACGCAATCGCGCTCCTCGATGATGGCGAGGAGCAAATGCTCCGTGCCGATGTAGCCGTGCGAATACCGCGCGGAAATATCCGACGACGCTTCTATTATTTTTTTCGTCCTCGGTGTCATATCCGAGGGAATAAGAGCCGTCGGCTCGCCGCCGCCAAGCTCGGCGGCGGCGTTTTTCAGCTTATCCGCGTCAGCTCCTCTCGCGTAAAGGAGCTTATACGCCGCGCTGTCCTGCTCGGCGAGAAGTCCAAGAAGCAAATGCTCTGAGCCAATATAGCTGTGTCCAAGCTCCTTGGCGAGGTTTAGCGCATTGTTTAGCGTGTTTTGTGCCTTCTGTGTGAATTTGCTTTTCATATCTTACCGTCCCAAAATAGTATCAAACTATTTTATGACGGAAAAAAGCGGCTTTATTCCATAGAATACAAACCACGCTTTTCGTATTGGCGGACAAGGGCGTTCCACGTCCTGCGGTCGACCGCCCCCGTTTCCTCAAGCGAATGTCCCCGTTGCAGGGTTTTAACGGCGTTTTCGGTAGCCTCGTCAAACACGCCGCTTTCCTCAATTTCGGGGAATATGCGGTATATCAGCGATATTTCGGCAAGAATGTGCTGAATGGCTTGAACCAAAAAGCCGCTGTCGCCCATCTTTACCGAATAGTCCATAGGGGTGAGAGGGAAGGGTAAAAAGGGTATTGGCGGAAGCGCCCTTTCGAGCGACAAAAGATACTCGCCGTATATCCTGTCCCACGTTTCCTTGTCAGCAACACCCGTTATATTAAGTCCGTTCAACCGCTGGAATTCCCTGATAGCCGCCGTGGTATCCTCGCCAATCGTGCCGTCTATAGGAATAAGCGGTATTTCGGGTTCAAAATACGCAAGCTGACGCAGATACCTTTGCAGATTTTGCCTTGCTATTCTGTCTGTTATTTCGTTTTTTGCCATAACGTTCTCCTTCCTTACTCAACGGGAAAGCCCGGATACTGCCCTTCAGCCAGTCGGTCGGACGAGGTAACGTCGTCAAAAACTCTGCCTATCTCGTTCCACGTCACGGCGTCGACTACTCCGTTTGTCAGCGTAAGACCGAAAAGCTCCTGAAACGCGCTCACGGCGCTTGCCGTTTGATTGCCGAAATACCCCGTAACGTTTACGGAAGGTATCTCTCCGTAAACCTCGCCGATTCTGTTTAGATAGCGTTGAAGCACGCTTACCTCCTCGCCCTCAGCACCCGTGCGCAGTATCACACCCGGAAAGGGGATCGCTGCGCTTTCGGAATATTCGGGCGGTATGGTCGACACGATGCCGAGATATGCGTTGTACATTCTGTTCCACGTATCCTCGCCAACCACACCGTCGGGCGTAAGCCCAAAGGTGTTCTGCATATCTATCACTGCCGCCTCCGTGGACGGCCCGAATATGCCGTCGCGCTCCACGGGCGGAATGGAGCTGTAAAAATCCGAAAGATAGTTTATATAATATTGAAGATTTTCCACGGGATTTCCGCGAGAGCCGCGGCGCAATACCTCGGGAAGCTCCTGCGTTACGTCGAATAGCGTAAGCCCCTCGGAATCAAGCTCATTGAGGCGCTTTACCGCGTTGTAGTAAAAGAGTATGGCGTACCACGTAGCCTTGCCTACGATGCCGTCCTCGGTGATCCCCGCAACTCGCTGGAACTGCCGCACTGACTCCTCGGTGTCATACGAAAATATACCGTCAATGGTGGATATCTTCGGAATAGAGGGGTAATTTTCGGATATTCTGTTCAGCCGCACCTGAACCGTGCGCACGTCGTTGTTTCGCGCACCGAGCCGCAGGGGCACAGACGGTGCGGATTGCGTTGCATTCTCGATAGGTGCGTCCGTTACGATGTCTATGTCATTGCCGTAGTAGTTTTGGAGTATTGCGTATGGCGTAAGTCCGCGCTCGGCAAGCGTTACGCTCCCCCATTGCGAAAGTCCGGGGCAGGTCACCTCAATGCCGTCGCAGTAGGTCGCAAAAAGAGGCTCGACAAAGCCTTGTCGAACGAGATAATTATCGAAGATATCACCCGTTATTTCGTTGATGTTGTCGAATATCTCCCGTCCGTCAACGAAGGATTGGTCGTTAGCAATAGAGTTCGTTATGTCAAAATCATATCCGCGCGAGGGGTAGAATTCCGTGTATATCCTGTTGAGCGCAAAGCTTATCTGCGCAAGGATATTGGCGCGAAGCGCCGCCTCGGGCCACGTCGGGAATATTTCGCTTGACGCAACGTTTGCAATATATTCGCGGAACGGCACGGTCACGTTGCGCGCGTTAGACTGCGGCGAGCCGAGATGGACCGTGATATACTCGGGTATGGTCGGCAAAAGTGCGCCCGGAGCATCGGGGGAGAGGGGAGAGTTCATCTTGCACCTCCGTTTCCGTTCAGGCGCGAAAAGCTCGATTCGTCGAAGATCAGCACCTCGTCGGGAACTTGCGTGCCCGACGTTCCGTTTTCGGGCAGGGGAATGAGATTTGCAGTTTGTATCGAGGTTATGCCGTCAAATATGGGAATACTCGTGTAAAGGTTGCTGTGATACCCCTGCCGTCTCACGTCAACGCTGTAAGTGGCGTACGGCACGTCGTAGCCCGGGGCTGTGGAGCGCTCACGCGGTGCGGTGGGCAGATAAATACGCGGCGTAAGCCCGCTGTTATCCGTGAGGAAGGAAGCTATCGCATCGCCCTCGCCGTCGCCTTCGCTCCGCACGGTCACAAGCGCGCCCTCAATGGGTATCGCTCCCTCCGCCGTTCTCACCGCCACCGACAAGTATCCGGTAGCCGTCAGTGCATCGTTGTTCATAGGATTACCGTTCATAAAACACCTCCTGAAGCATTATCTCTAAAATTTTATGCGGCGGCGGTCGTTTTGTTGAAAATGAGGATTTTTTCAAAATAATATTGCTAAAAGGAAAATATTGTGTTATAATTGAGAAAATCCTATTGAAAGGAAAGCTACAATGATTTACACTATCAAAAACGATCGCCTTTCGGTAAACGTTTCCGATTTCAAGGCGGAGCTTCATTCTATCGTATCCGTAAAAAACGGCAGAGAATATCTCTGGCAGGGTGACGAGCAGTTCTGGCGTGACCGCGCCATTATTCCGTTCCCCGTATGTTGCCGCCTTACCGATAATAAATATATTTACAACGGCAAGACCTACGAGATGCGCCCCCACGGCTTTTTGCAGGCAAGCACTCCCGCAGTGGTAGAAAAGACCGACGATTCCATCACTCTGCGTCTTGAGAGCAACGACGAGCTTAAGGCTATCTATCCCTTTGACTTTACGCTTGACGTTAAATACACCCTCGTTGACAATGCCGTTAAGCACGAGATCACCGTTTACAACAACGGCGACGTAATGATGTATTTCTCCACGGGCGGACACCCCGGAATCAACATTCCCTTCTGTGGCGGCAAGTTTGAGGATTACTATATAGAGTTCCCAGAGGCGGGTGACGTAAAGATGGTATACCTCACCGACGAGAGATTCAGAACGGGCGAATACGTGGATTTCCCGCTTCGCGACGGCAAGTATCTTGATATGGTACATAGCCTGTTCGACAGAGATGCTATCTTCCTTGTAGGCACGGGAAGCAAGGCTATCCTTCGCAATAGGAACAATGCAAACGAGGCGGTCATCGTAGACCACTCCGCGTCCAACTGCCCCTACCTCGGTATGTGGCATAAGCCCCTCACCGAAGCGCCCTATTGCTGCATCGAGCCCTTCTTCGGCACTCCCTCGCTTGACGGCGTGGTTGACGACATCGCAAAGAAGGACGATATCGTTGCACTTTCCGCAGGTGAGAGCTTCCGCCTTGCGTTCGACATCATCATTGAGGACTAAAAAAGGCTTTGCAAACCGCGCATTTGCGCGGTTTGCAAAATTTTGATAAAAAAAGTGATTTTTTTCAAAAAAGGTATTGACATTTGA
>JAFXAC010000017.1 GCA_017522125.1 Clostridia bacterium
GCGGCAGATAAAGCCCTCGTTGCCCTCGTCGTCGGTGGTAACGTCGCCGTCGGTGGAGTAGCACCAGCAACGGTCGCAACGGTGTCCGTCTGCGTTCTCAACGAGAACGGAAACGGCAGAGTTGCCAACACCCTCCTCGGGCGTATACGCGCCTGCGGGAGCAGCCTCGCGGCTGACGTGCGCACCGCTTGTGATAAATACGGTAGCAAGCTCCTCGGCGGTGAACTTGTCGAGAAGCGCAAGAACTGCCTCGTCTGCGGTGAAGATGGTGACCTTAGCGTCGAGCGATTTACCTATCTTCTTTTCAGCGCGCGCAAGCTCAAGTGCCTTCATAACGTCGTCGCGGAGCGCGAACAGCTCAGCCCACTTGTCAGCGTCGGCAAAATCGTAGTCTGCGCAAACGTCGGGAAGAAGGTTGAGGTAAACGCTTTCCTTCTTATCGGTTGCGGCGTGGGGCATTGCCTGCCAGATCTCCTCTGCGGTAAACGCAAGAATGGGAGCGATAAGGCGAGTCAGCGCGCTGATGGCAAGGTACATAGCGGTCTGTGCGCTGCGGCGAGCCGCCGAGTCAGCCTTTTCAACGTAAACTCTGTCCTTGGTGATGTCGATGTAGAGCTTCGACATATCAATGGTGCAGAAGTTGTTGAGCGCGTGATATACGGTGTGGAACTGATAGGAATCGTAAGCCTCGCGCACGGTCGCGATAAGAGCGTTCAGGCGGGAGAGCAGGTAGCGGTCGATGCCCTGCATATTTTCTACTGCGACCATATCGGTATCGGGGTCGAAATCGTTAAGATTTGCCATAATGATACGCGCGGTGTTGCGGAATTTACGGTAGGTTTCGGACAGCTGCTTGAAGATGTTGTCGGAAACGCGCACGTCTACGGTGTAGTCGCTCGATGCTACCCAAAGGCGAACGAGGTCTGCGCCGTATTTCTTGATAACGTCCTCGGGGTAGATGGAGTTACCAAGGGACTTGTGCATTGCCTTGCCCTCGCCGTCAACTACCCAGCCGTGCGTCAGCACCTGCTTGAAGGGCGCGCTCGTCTTGCCCGAGCCGATGGCGGTAAGGAGCGAGGACTGGAACCAACCGCGGTACTGGTCGGCACCCTCAAGGTAAACGTCTGCGGGCCATTCGGTGTCGGCGCAGTCGTCGATAACGGAGAAGTGCGTGGAGCCCGAGTCAAACCAACCGTCAAGGGTGTTCGTTTCGGCGGAAAAATGCTTCTTGCCGCAGAAGGGGCAAACGTAGTCCTCGCCAAGTATCTCGGCGGGAGTCATATCAAACCAAGCGTTAGAGCCCTTCTGGGCGAAAACGCGAGCGATAGCGTCGATGGTAACGTCGTCGCAAAGAGCCTTGCCGCAATCCTCGCAATAGAATACGGGAATGGGAAGTCCCCAATGACGCTGACGGGAGATACACCAGTCTGCGCGCTCGCGTATCATCTGTACCATACGCTCGCCGCCCCAAGCGGGAAGCCACTTAACGTCGGCGCAGGCGGCAACGGCGGCGTCCTTGAAGGCGTCGACCGAGCAGAACCACTGCGGCGTTGCGCGGAAGATGATGGGGTGCTTACATCTCCAGCAGTGAGGAAAGGAGTGCTCCATCTCCTCGGACGCGAAGAGCGCACCGCTTTCGGTCATATCGGCAAGGATCGCCTTGTTGGAGTCCTCGTAGTAAAGACCTGCGAACTTGCCTGCGTCGGCAGTCTGATATCCGCGGTCGTCAACGGGAACGATGATGTTCATATTGTAGCGGCGGCCCGTCAGGTAGTCGTCCGCGCCAAAGCCGGGTGCGGTGTGAACACAGCCCGTACCGCTGTCCATGGTTACGTAGTCGGCGTTGACTACAAGGCTGTCGCGGTCAAGGAAGGGGTGCGCGGCGCTCATGTACTCGAATTCCTTACCAGCCATGGTGGTTACTATCTCGTAGCTCTCGATTCCGCCCTTTGCCATAGTTCTTGCGGCAAGAGCCTCGGCTACGATGTAGTAGTTACCCTCGGCGGCAACTACGGCGTAGCTCTCGTCGGGGTGAAGTGCGATAGCAAGGTTACCGGGGAGCGTCCAAGTGGTGGTCGTCCAGATGATAAAGTAGGTCCTTGCAAGGTCTACCTTGCCTGCGAGCTTGCCCTTGTCGTCCTTGACGGCAAATTTTACGTATATAGAGGTGCATTTGTCGTTGGCGTACTCTATTTCAGCCTCGGCAAGCGCGGTCTCGTCGTGGGGACACCAATAAACGGGCTTGAGTCCCTTGTAGATGTAGCCCTTTTTGAACATCTCGCCAAAGACTCTGACCTCGCGGGCTTCAAACTCGGGAGCCATCGTGATGTAGGGGTTCTTCCAATCGCCCACGACACCGAGGCGCTGGAACTGCTCGCTCTGCTTGTCCACGAAGTCCTGTGCGAAGGCGTGGCACGCGCTTCTGAACTCGGATATAGACATACTCTTGCGGTTGAGCTTGTTTTTCTTGATGATGGCGCTCTCGATGGGCATTCCGTGGTTGTCCCAGCCGGGAACGTAGGGAACGCGGTAGCCTTCCATTATCTTGGACTTGTTGATGATGTCCTTGAGCGTCTTGTTAAGGGCGTGGCCCATGTGGATATTGCCGTTGGAGAAGGGAGGGCCGTCGTGAAGAACGAACTGCTCCTTGCCCTCGGCGTTCTTGAGAAGAGCGTCGTAAAGGTCGATGCTGTCCCAATACTTTATCATTTCGGGCTCGCGCTGGGGGAGATTTGCGCGCATCGCAAAGCTTGTCTGCGGCAGATTAAGTGTGCTTGTATAGTCCTTAGGCATTTTTTGACTCCTAAAATTAAATTATTTCTTCATTTCGCGGCGGCGGCGGATAGCGTCGAGCGAGCTGCGCATACCGCTTACCTTGCCCGTGTCGGCTACGGGAGCTTCCTCGGCGGGAGCTTCCTCGGCGGGAATTTCCTCGACGGCGGCTTCCGTGGCGGTTTCCTCCTCTGCGGCGGGGGCAGAGTAAAGCGCCGCAAGCATTTTTGCTACGTTATCGTCGGGAATGGGCTCGGACGGCTCAATGTCCTCCGCCTCGTCCTCAAGACCTGCGGCTTTTATTATTTCCTCGCGGGACGGCTCGTCGCTTTCGGCTACAGCCTCCTCGGCGGTGGATTCTTCCTCAATTACAGGTGTTTCCTCAATTATAGGTGCTTCCTCGGCGGGAGCTTCCTCAACGGGCTCTTCTATAATAACTTCCTCAATGGATTCTTCCTCTATAGGCTCGTCCTCTATGGTAGCTTCTTCTACGATAGCTTCCTCTATAGGCTCGTCCTCGACGGGTTTCTCCTCAGTGGGCTCGGAGAAATCAAGCGTGGGCTCGACGGTCACGGTGCGCACGGCGGCGGAAGCACCCTCGGGGGAAAGCTCCTCCGCTTCTTCCTCCTCGACCGTTTCCTCCTCGGCAAATTCAAGCGCCTCTGCGTCGGCAAGAGCCTCCTCGTCAGCGGAGAGGGCGTCATCGGCGGCGGTGTAAACTACCGCGTCGGAAAGTGCCTCGGCAATGGCGGTGAGCTTTTCGCCAAGCACGCCTGCGTTTGCGCCTATCTTGGATTCCAGCGCGTCAAGGCGACGGCATATCTCCTCGAGCTTTCTTACGGTCATGCTCGACTCGGATACGGGTGCGGGCGCGGGTGCTGCCTTTGCTTCCCTTAGCTGTGCGGCAAGGGAATTGCGCTCCGCCTTCAGAGCATCTATCTGGCGGCGCAGCTCGGCGTTGTCCGCGTAAAGCCTTGTGGAGGCGGCAAAAAGGTCGGAAAGTGCAAGGTCCACGTTCCGTTTTTCATAGATCTCCCCTGTGAGAGAGTATTTTTCTTTAAAGCTTTGAGGAATTGCCATTTAGGAAAACCTACCTTTATTTTTATATGGGTATGCTGAGAAGGCATGCTTGCAGCACTGAAAGAGCAATGGTGGCAAAAAAGAACGCGGCGTCAAGCGGCATTCCCTGAAACCAGCCGAGCTTTGCAAAGAGCGCGCGGAACGGCAGAATGAACGGCTCCGTTATCGAGTAGAGGAAAAGCGAAAGCTTGTTTTCCTCGCCCATAAAAAGCAGGCTCATCACCGCCCTTGCGAGCATAGCGAAAAGTATGGCGGACAAAAGCGTGTCGCCGAGAGTTACTACGAGATAAAGAAAAAACTTCAAGTTTTTTACCCTTCTTGTTAAGAATTGCGGAGGGTGAGTCAAATGCAAAGGTGCATTTTGTACTCACCCATCGTTTTTGCCTTGCCGTCAAAAAGCAAAGCACGCTTGCCTTGCGGCGGAAGATCAATAGTTGTAGCCGTAAGCGTCAAGGCCCTCTGCGGCGGGGGCGGCGCTGGTGCTTTCCTCTGCTATCTCCATATTGCTGGGAGTAAGCATATAGGTGTCGTCGGAAACGGGCTTCATATGACCGTTAATGGCGTAGATAACACCGCTGAGGAAGTAGATGAGGTTGGAGGCGGTCTCCTTGTTGGTGTTTTCAAGGTTCATAACTACTGCGCAGTTGTTCATAAGCTGGTCAGCGATAGAGGTAGCCTCCTGATAGCTCGTGGGCTTCATAAGCTTCATAGTAACGGCGGCGCTGCTTGCGGACATAAAGCCCGTGCGCTTGGGGGCAGGCGCGGGGGCGGCTACGGGGCGGTCGATGGGCTCCTCAGCCTTGGGTGCGCCGTATATAGCGTCGTCCTGAATATCAACGGTGTCCTCACCGTAGTAGTTGGTGTCGAAGTCGTCCTTTTGGGTATTGGTCTTAAAGGGGTTGGTAAAACGTGCCATTTTGTTCCTCCGTGCTTATATGTTTCATTGTATTTTATTTAAGGGGGGTGGTCCTGCCGAAAATGGCAGAGCCGACTCTGACGCAATCCGCGCCCGCCTCTATAGCGGGAACGACGCTTGCGCTCATACCCATCGACAAGACAGGCTTATATATATTATGAAGTTTTTCTTGCCAAATGTCAAGAACAAGTTGTGAAGTTTCTTGAAAATAATTAAAATATTCTTCTTTTTTTTCGCATTTTGGTGCCATCGTCATAAATCCGCGCAGTCTGACGTGCGGGAAAGCCGAAAGCGCAAGGCAAAATTCAGCCGCATCCTCGGGCAGAACGCCACCCTTGGCTTCCTCTCTGCCGCTGTTTATCTCAACGAGAACGTCCATAGTTATGCCGCGCTTTGCCGCTTGCTTTTCTATCTCGGCGGCAAGGGACAGCGAGTCGAGCGAGTGGATAAGGCAGACCTTGTCGATGATGTATTTTACCTTGTTTTTTTGAAGTGAGCCGATAAAGTGTATCTTCATCTCGTCGCGGCAGCCGAGCGCCTCGTAATGCTCAAGGAGCTGTTGGACGCGGTTTTCACCGACGTGGCAAAGCCCGCATTCTCTGTGGAGAAATTCTATTTCCTCGGCGGTCGCGTATTTAACAGCCGCGATAAGCTCAACGTCCTCGGCGCGTCTGCCCGCGGCGACGGCGGCGTCTGCAACGGCGGCTTTTACCGCCAGATAGCGTGTTTTAAGGTCTTGCATCAGTTAAGCACCTTTCCGTGATATAGGTCGTTACCGACGATGATTATCTCCTCAAGGTCGGCAAGGTGGTAGAAATACGGCAGGGACTCGCCGTATTTCAGCGGCGTTCCGCCGTTATCGTGAACGGTCTTTTCGAGTCCGAGCCTTTCGGCTACGGCGTCAAGCGCGGCGTAATCGTCGATAGCGCCCTTCTCGTCAAAGCCAAGCACGCGGTACGTTTTCGGCTTGCCCTCTTCGATATCGGCGTATTTCGATACGATATAGTAGCCCTCGCCCTCGTAAAGCACGTTTATGCGGCGGAAATAAACGTATCCTCCGTGCAGAGTGTATACGCCCGTCATTCCGTCGTAGTGGCGCACAGCCTCGACGGGTATGCGGTAGCCCTCGAAAACGCGGTATTCGATGCGCACCTGCTGTGCGCGAAGGTAGGTGAAATCCTCGGGCAGGTCGGACGATGAAAACAGCAGCACTGCGCCGTCCTCGCCGTCGTAGACGAGCTTTTCAAGCGTCATTTCTATGGAATAGCCGCCGTTGTCGGGGAAGGTCAGACGGTAGCTTCTTCCCTTGGTGTAGTTCTCGCTTTCCTTAAGACTTACGGGCGTTGCCACGTACCATTTGGGCGAGCTTACTATCTTTCCGACGAACGAGGCTTCGTCGGGTGCGGCGCTTATTGCGGTGTAAAAGTCCTCGGCGTTGAATTTTTCTATAAGCTCGGCGGTGAATACGCCCTCGTAGCCGTCGCAATCGGAGAAAAAGTAGCCTATGGACGGCGCGCCGACCTTTCCTATGCTTCCGCCAAGCCTCGTCAGCGCGGCGGCACGCTCAGCCTTCAGCGAGGCAAGGCGCGTGCTTATTCCGTCAGCCTCGCCCGAAAGGGCTGCAAGCGCGGAAAGCGAGCCGCGAAGCGAGCCTGACAGCCTTGCCGCGGCGGCAAGGTCGCCTCGGCTCAGTGCGGACATAAGCGCCGCGTAGTCGGCGGATACGTCCTCGCCCACGGCGGAGATGTTTCCCGACGTTGCCGAGGATGAGAGAATACCCTCAAGCAGAGCTATCTCCGCGTCGAGCGCGGCTATCTGCTCACGCAACGCTTCCTCGGCGGCGGGATAAACGTCGCATAGTATCTCGCCCTTTCCGACGCGCTCGCCGTCGCTTACGCGATAGTCGGCAAAGCCCGAGGAGAGCGAGGAGCTTATCGGCGCTTCGTCGCGAATGACGTACGCCGTGGAGTTCGTGTATGCCGAATTCGTCACCGTATACGCGGGCGCGGTGGTGACGGGCTCGGAGAACGTGGAGAGCATATGGTAGCCGAAATACACCACCACCGCCACAGCGCCGAGCGCGACGGCTATCTGCACGAGTGCGGTAAAGATGTATGAAAGATCAAGCCGCGGCGGCTTTTTGGCGGTGTTTTCACGCCTTGCGTGCGGCGATAGCACGTGGTATTCTTTTCGCGGCATACACTCACCGCCTTTCCGTGAAATTTATTTTTCAAGCAGACGCACGGCAAGCTCACGCGCCCTTTCGTAAGGGTCGGGCGCGTCCTCGGTAACGTCTATCATATTTACGTAGTCCTTTGCGCCAAACCACGTCATTTGTCGCTTGGCGTATTGCCGCGTGGCGATAATAAGCGCCTCGCGGCACTCCTCAAGGCTCATCTCGCCCCTGATATAGCCGAGCATCTCCTTGTAGCCTATCGCCTTTGCCGCCGTGGAGTCGGGGTTGTCGAACACGCCGAGGCGCAAAAGCTCGCGCGTTTCGTCAAGCAGACCGTCCGCAAGCATCATATCGACTCTTTTGGCTATCCTTTTTCGGAGCATATCGCGGTCGGGATAGCGCAGGCAGATGACGGCGTGGCGAAACCTTGCCTTGCCGCCCATTTTGTCAAGCTGACTTTTCGGAATGCCCGTGGCCTTGTATATTTCTATCGCGCGTATGACGCGGCGCACGTTGTTTTCGTGCGTTTTCTCGGCGCTTTCGGGGTCGACGCGCAAAAGCTCCAGCCACAGCGCGTGTGCGCCGTTGGCTTTTGCGAAGCTCGCAAGCTCGTCACGAAGCTCGCTTGCGCCCTCGCTGACGGCGTAGGGACGCTCAAAAAGCAGGGAATCGAGGTAAAGCCCCGTTCCGCCCACGACGATGGGGAGATTTCCGCGCGCGTGTATGCCGCCCGCGGCGACGAGCGCGCGCTCGGCGTATTCCGCACACGAAAACGGCGTGTCGGGCGGCAAAAAATCTATCATATGGTGCGCTACGGCGGCTTGCTCCTCGCGCGTCGGCTTCGCCGTGCCGACGTCCATTTTTTCGTATATCTGCATCGAATCGCAGGCGATTATCTCTCCGTCAAGCTCGGGGGCAAGACGGAGCGCGAGTGAGCTTTTGCCCGAGGCTGTTGCGCCCACGATGGCAAGTAGAGGTCGCATCACGGACGCTCCTTTCGGGTGTTTATTTAAGCGGAATGCTCTTTGCTACGGTGAAATTATCGTAGTAGGGGTAGTCGGTGCTTTTGCGGCGCAGACGGCTCTTTTTGAAGGAAATAAGCTCGTCGGGTACGCGCGGTCCGTCGGGCTCAACGAACAAAAAGCCGCGCTCGGTGCGCTTACCGATGCTCTCGCAATCGGGAATAAGCTCCGCGTAGGGAGTGCCGAAATAGCAAGCCACGCCAAGCTCGGCGGGAACGCCCTGCCACCACCACGCGCTGACGGGCGGCTCACCAAGCGTTATCTGACCGAAAAATGCGCCCGTAAGGTCGCAAAGGCGGCAAAGGAGTCGGCGCAGGGCGATAGCCCATTCCTCGCGCTCGTATACCTCGGCGGGAAGCTCGATGGCAACGCGCGACGCGCGGTAGCCCTCGTAGTCGCACTCGCGCCGCGCGTCGCTGATTCCGACGGACGCAACGGGGTGGGCGCTCTGCCAGACGGGTGTGTTTTCGGATTTGAGATATTCGATAAATCCGTCGCGCGAGTAGGGCGTGTCCTCACCGTAGGTGATGGGCAACGCGCAGGGAAGCTCGTCCTCGAGAGTTGAAACGAAGTCCTCGGCAAGCGTGTCGAAGCCACGCGTCGGCTCGTACCACAGCGCGAGCGTGAGCATTTCGGTGTAGAGGTTTATCGCGGGGAAGTCAAAGGAGCGCGTCGGCGTGCCGAGCGTGCCGTCCGCGTCCTCGGTAAAGCCGCCGCAGGCGTCGCAGAGCGCGGCGGCGTATTTCTTAACGGCGCCTCGCGTGCTATCGGTCACCTCGCCGCTTGCCGTAACGGTAAGAGATGCGCAGACCTCGGGCGCCGAGATGAGTATTTTTGACGGAAGCGAGTCCGCGGCGTGCTTTTCTATTTCCGACACGGAAAGGCTTGCGCCGACGAGAGAGGGAAGGCGCGGAAGCTCCTCCGGCACGGAGCACAGCCAGATTTTAAGTGTGTAGCTTGACATTTTTCCTCGAATTCAGAGTTTATTTGTGAAAACGGCGTTGCCGTTTTCAAGTGAAAAGTGAATAGTGAATAGTGAATAATGAAGGAAGCTTTTTGCTTTGCAAAAAGCCAACTTATAAGAATTTATATTCCTTTGTGAGCGTTTCCGTATTCGCGTTTCATCGCTTCGACGGAAACCACCCATTGCTTTCCGAATTTGCAAACGTCAACGCCGTTGACAAGCTTTCCGTAAGTGACGGCTTTGCGGAGCGTGCTTTCGTTAAGTCCCCAAAGCTCGGTGGCATCGCTGAACGCCATCAATCCGTCAAACGGAGTATCGACTTGCTCTCCGTTTTCCCAAAGCTCGTCGCAAGACAGGTCAAGGTCGTCGTCCCATACGATGCCGTAGCCGCCAACGTCAACGCTGACACAATTAAACTCGGCGCAATTTTCTTTTAATTTTGCAAACGAAGGGGTTTTTTCAAACAAGGGCTTTACGTCGTAAATTTTAGTTATTCCTTCCGAAAATTGAACGCTTAATCTGTATTCGGGAAGGGGGGCAACGTTTTTAATTTTATGAAACATCGTTATTCCTCCTATCATTCAAGCGGCGGAATCTTCTTGAACTCCTGCGTTTTCCAAATTTCCATAAGAGTATCTTTGTGCAAGGCTATCCATTCCTGTACCATGTTCAGCGCTTTATTCGGAAGATGCCCTTCAAGCACCGCTCCCGTCATAAAATCGATTGCGGCGACGTCTTCGTTATAAATAGCGTGAATATGCGGTGGATTATGCTCGCTTTGCAAAAAATACATTCTGATGACGATTCCGTAAAATCTTGACAATACAGGCATGACCGTTCCCCTTGTGTGTTTTTTCACTTATATTATATCACGGTATCGTGATTTTGTCAATATATTTTTAAAAATTCCCGAGGATTTTCACCTCGGGAAAAAATCAGTTAGATTTTATTTTCTGTCGAAAAAATGTCATTGCAAAAGCTCGAAATATCATACAGGATGCTGTCGGCGCGCTCCACCAATTCGTCTTCGCTGTAACAGCCCTTTAATTCTTTAAGCGCCGATAAGCGAAGATTTTTTATCAGTTCCACTCTTGTCGTTATCGGATCCTTTTTTGGAGCCGTAAGATCGGTATAGACTCTTGTGTAAAAAGCCAAAAGCTGCTGATTTGTTGTTTCACGAGCTCTTACAACATCTGCGATTCCTTTTGCTTTTTCCTCTGCACCAATATCTTCGGGACCTATCGATTGTATGCTTTTCAAAATCTCTAACGCCTCCGTGATATGCGCCGTATTTGAAACGATTTTATCGATCTGTGTAAAAATGTAGTCCAACGAGATATTTTCAGTCGTTATTTCTTCTGCTTTTGTTGTTTCAACAATATTTTCAGTCATTTTATTATCCTCCAAATATTCATTCGGCGGACACGCAAGGCATATTTTATTCTCGTCTACGAAGCGTGCCCTGCCTGATTTAACAAGACCTTTTGCCCGCTTGGGGTAGGTCGCTTCATATTCATTTCCTTGCTCATCAACTACAATTACGTTTTTTTCGATGGGTGTCGCCCCCCTTGTAATTAAATTTGCATTGTTTTGTGACTCCGTTTTTTGTTATGGGTGCCGTCCCCACTCACAAAACTAGTATAACACAGATTATTACGGTTGTCAAGAGCAACGCTGCTTTCTACTGGATAAACATCGCGTCGCCAAAGGAGAAGAAGCGGTATTTTTCGCGGACGGCGAGATCGTACGCTTCGAGCATTTTTTCGCGGCTGTAAAGTGCGCTGACGAGCATCAGAAGCGTGCTTTTCGGCAGGTGGAAGTTCGTTATCAGCGCGTCCGTCGCCTTGAATTTGTATCCGGGGTAGATGAAAATCCCCGTGTCCGCGCTCATCGCGCGTACTACGCCGTCGGCGTCCGACGCGCTTTCAAGCGTGCGGCACGATGTCGTGCCGACGCATATCGTCCTGCCCCCCGCGGCGCGGCGGCGGTTGATGGTTTCTGCCGCGCTCTCGCTGACGGAAAAGAACTCCGAGTGCATCACGTGCGCGTCCACTCTATCCTCTTTTACGGGGCGGAACGTGCCAAGACCGACGTGGAGCATTACGGGAACTATCTCAACGCCCTTTTCGCGTATTTTTCCGAGCAGCTCGGGCGTGAAATGCAGTCCCGCGGTGGGCGCGGCGGCAGAGCCGTTCTCTCGCGCGTAAACCGTCTGATAACGCTCGCGGTCGCGCAGCTTTTCCGTAATGTACGGCGGCAGGGGCATCACGCCGACCTCGGAGAGCATCGAGTAGATATTTTCGTATTTATTTTTATCGAAATCAACGTGGATAATGCGGTTGCCCTCTTCTACGATGTCGACGACCGTGGCTACCATATCGCCGCCGCCGAACACCATCTTCGCGCCGAGTCGCGCACGCTTTCCGGGCTTTACGAGCGTTTCCCACTCGTTGTCGCCGCGCTGACGGAGCAATAAAAGCTCCACAGCCGCCTCGGGTCTGCCCTCGGCGTGTCCGTAAAGACGCGCGGGGATAACGCGCGAGTCGTTTATAACGAGGGTGTCGCCCTCGCGCAGGTGGTCGACTATATCGTAAAAATGCTTGTGGGCAATATTGCCGCTTTGGCGGTCGATGACCATAAGGCGCGAGGAGTCGCGCGGCTCAAGCGGGAGCTGTGCTATCTGCTCCTCTGGAAGGAAATAATCAAAATCCGCGGTGGAGAGGTCCGTCGCGGGCTTATCGTTTATAATAATACTCATATCTGACCTTAACAAAATATAAAATTACAGAATATATTATATAACAAAACGCGCGGGATTTCAACATCTTTTTGCCCTCGCGTGTAAATTTTTTATTTCCCAAAAATAAAAAAGAAATGACCCTTGATTGCGAGATTAAATCCTGCAATCAAGGGTCATTTCGCATCACCCTTGGTATCTAACATCATTTTTTATACCTCTCTTTCTTAAATTGCCTTTTGGCGGTGCTTCTTGTATTCGGGCTTGACTTATTGCTTTTGCATCGGAACTTATCTATCCTTACATTTGAGTTGCGTTTTTCTGCGCTCCACCGTCACAGCTCCCACGCCCTCGGTTTTTTTCACTCCCGCGTTCCTTTGCTTTGCTTACGTCGTTGCCGAAGTACTGAGGTTTAGTTGTACATTGGACCGTACCTTCCTTTCCTGTGTCTATATTATAGCACATAAAAAAGGCTTTTGCAATACACGAATTGTACAAAGTTTACAATAATTTTTTGTATAAAAAATAGAATTTGTTGAAAACATACAATTTCCTCTTTACATTTTTTCGGACTTGTGATATAATGATAAATGGTGCGGTGTAAAAATATTTTGCGTTACGGGTCGCTCGTTTGGCGGTCCGTTTTTTCTTTTTTTCGCCTTGGCAACGCGCGAAAAAGCGCGGGCGTGCCCGTCAGTAGGAGCATCGCGCCGAATAGCTTTTTGAGCAGGGCGGGGCGTATCATATTCAGCACCGCGTAGCCCGCAACCGCGCCCACCACGCCGCCTATGCTGAGCAGTATCACCTGCCGCCACGCAATGCGGCGGCGAAAGCAGTTGACCGCCGTGGACGCGCCCGACGAAAACAGAAAGAAGAAGAGATTTATCCCCTGCGCCGCCACCTGCGAAAGTCCGCGGCGCAGAGTGAGCCAAACGACGAGTAAGCCGCCGCTTCCCACGCCAAGTCCCGAGAGCAGAGCGACACCGAGCGCAACGAAAAAATCGATCATAGCGTATTCCTTTCAGCGTAGCATCATAATTCCCGACCAAACGGTCAGGGCGGCAAATATCAGCTTTAATAGGCGCGGCTCTATAACCGACAGAAGCATTGCGCCGCCCGTGCCGCCGAGCAAGGCGGGGAGCACAAAGCGCGGCATCTGGAGCGGTATCGCGCCGCCGCGCGTGGCGTACAGCGCGACCGACGCGGCGGATATCGGCAGCATCACCGCAAGGGCGGACGCGAACACGTCGCGCGGCTGTAGCGCGCTGTCGGGGAAGACGTGCTTTGCGCCGCGCACAAGCAAAATTCCCCCGCCCGCGCCGAGCAGACCGTTGATAAATCCCGCGGCGGCACCCAAAATCAGAGCTACTGCGTCCTTTACGAGTGTACTTTTGTGCTTCATATGCTGCCCCTTCCGTTTTTTTCCTGTTTTTCGCATCAACTATTGTAATTTTGGAAAAAATATGATATAATAATTTTGATTATAGATTTTTCACAAAGCCGTAGCGTTACGGTTTTAGTATGCCATATCAGCGCGGCGTCAATACGCCGAGAAAGGATAATAAAGTGCCTGAAAACAAGAAAAAAAGCGCAAGCACGGCAAAAAGCCGCGCCGTTACCGCCAAAAAGGGTGGCTCGGTCGATAAAAAGGGCGACTCCTCGCGCAAAAAGGAGAATATCGAGGCAGTTCCCGCCTCGTCTGCCTTCGTGCATCAGTTCATACCTTATATTTTAATAGTTGCCGCCATCTTTCTTGCGGCGTGCTATATTTTGTCGAGCGTAGAGGGCGCAATGGGCGTCATCGGCGGACTTTTGCGCGACCTGCTTTGCGGATTTTTCGGCTGGCCCGCGTTCCTTATCCCCGTTTTTCTCATAAATCTTGCAATATTCTGGCGTAAATACGTGGATATGGATATGGTGGTGTGGAAGGTCACGCTTTCCGCCATAATGCTTTTCTTTATTGCCGCGCTCGTCCACGTTTGCACCATTCCCGCAATTAACGAAAGCACCTACACCTGGGGCGATTGGGGCGCGTCCATCTTCGGAACGGGAGATGCCGTAAGCAACTGGAGCTACGGCGTTGACTTTGTCGGCGGCGGCTTCCTCGGCGGCTTTTTCGGCGGACTTTTCCGCTGTCTTGTCGGCTTTGTCGGCTCGCTGATACTCCTTATCGCCACCATCACCGTCGGCGTTATGTTCCTTGTCGGAGTTACGCCGAGATACGTATGGACCGCCATCAAATACAGAGTTATGCTGGAGCGCGAAAGACGCGCCGCCGACCTTGCCGAGCGCGAGGAGGCAGAGCGCGAGGAGCGCGAAAGGGAAGAGGCGGAGCTGAAAAAGCAACGCAAGAAAAAGCCCGCGCCCGCAGAGGACGCAGAGCTTGACGAATATGATTTTGACGCTGACGAGATAAAGGGAAGCGTGGAAAGCACGCCCACCCCCGAGCCCGCGCGCGTTCCCGAGGCAGAGCCTATTCCGATGCCCGTGCCCGCGCCCGCCACGCCCACGCCCGTTACGCCCACGCCCGTGCGTGCGGCGCAGGACGCAAGGAGCATGGAGGACACCTACAGCGTGCTTGACGATATTTTCGGGGAAAGCGATAGGTCGACGGGCGCAATTCCGCTTGACGTACCCGCGCCTGCACCTGCTCCCACGCCTGCTCGCGCACCTGCCGAGCCGAAGCCCGAGCTTGAGCTTACCCTGACGCAGATAAGCGAGGAAAACAGCGCCGCAAGTGAGGTCGCGCCCGACGAGCTTGACCCCTCAGCAATGCGCAAGTCGCGCACCGAGCAGCTTGCCGCGTATATATATCCGAGCATCGAGCTGCTTCACGAGGTCGAAAATCCCTCGCGCGAGGACATAGCCGCCGAGCTTCGCACCAACGCGCAGAAGCTGATGAACAAGCTCTCGTCCTTTAACGTAAAGATAAACAAGATAGAATATTCCCGCGGACCGACGATAACGCGCTACGAGCTTTATCCCGAGGCGGGAACGAGAGTTCGCTCCATTGCCAACCTTTCCGACGATATCGCGCTTGAGCTTGCTACGAGCGTCAGGATAGAAGCGCCCATTCCCAACAAGAGCGCGGTGGGCGTCGAGGTGCCCAACAAGTGCCGCGCGACCGTTTTCATTCGCGAGCTTATCGAGTCCGAGAAGTTCCGCAATATGCCCTCGCGCCTTTCCGCGTGCCTCGGTAAGGACGTCGGCGGCAATATGATATTCTTCGATATCGCAAAAATGCCCCACCTGCTCATCGCGGGTACTACGGGCTCGGGTAAATCCGTTTGTATGAACTGCATCATTCTTTCGCTTCTTTATAAGGCGCGTCCCGACGAGGTGCAGTTTATAATGATAGACCCGAAGAAGATAGAAATGGGTATGTACAACAAGCTTCCGCACCTTAAAGTTCCCGTAGTTACGGATATGAAGAAGGCGGCGGGTACGCTGAACGCCGCGGTCAACGAGATGGAGCATCGCTACGAGCTTCTTGAGGAGGTCGGCGTGCGCGACATCGACGCGTACAACCGTACCATGACGGCGGACGACCCCGATTTCGTTCCTCTGCCGAAGCTCGTTATCTTTATCGACGAGCTTGCAGACCTTATGATGACGGCGCACAACGAGGTCGAAACGTCCATCATCCGTCTTGCGCAAAAGGCGCGCGCGGCGGGAATACACCTTATTATAGGTACGCAAAGACCGTCCGTTGACGTTATTACGGGACTTATCAAGGCAAACGTTCCGTCGAGGATATCCTTTGCCGTCGCGTCGCAGACCGACTCGCGCGTTATTATGGATATGGGCGGCGCGGAAAAGCTCATCGGCAAGGGTGATATGCTCTATGCTCCCATCGGCGCGACGAAGCCGATGCGCGTTCAGGGTGCATTCGTTGCCGACGACGAGGTCGAGGCGGTCACGGAGTTCATCAAGGCTAATTCCTGCAAGGTCGAGTACGATAGTGAGTTTATGTCCGAGATCGAGCGCGAGACCGAGCGTCTTGCCGCCGCCGACAAAAAGGGCGGTGGAGATATGGACTCGGGCGAGATCGCCATTCAGGACGCCGACCCCCTGTTTACGCAGGCTCTGCGCATAGCCGTGGACAACGGCACGGTGGCAACGTCCTTCCTGCAAAGAAAGCTGTCTATTGGCTTTGGCAGGGCGGGCAAGATAATCGACCGTATGGAAGCGCTCGGATTTGTTTCCGCCGCCAACGGCACGAAGCCCCGAAACGTTCTCATCACCAAGCAACAGCTTATGGAGATGGAAATGGCGCAGGACGGACGCGTGTCGGGTAACTTTAATTAATAATAGGAAGCTTTTATGAAAAAAGTATTTCGTCAATTTCATATCCAAGCCTTTTACGTAAGGACGAAATGCTTGATATCATAAGCACCAAAACGGGCAAACGCTTTGCTTACGGCGAGATCGAAAAAGAGGACTCGTCGATCTGCAAAAGCGCCTGAATAATTTGCAAGGGTGTCGCTTCGGCGGCACTCTTTTTGTGATGGAGGTAGAGAAATGCTCTACCTCGCAAACGCCCTTTTTCCTTGACAAAGCCTTTGCTTTCTGCTATGATGGCATTGGTAGCCGCATTGATTCTACTTGGCGGCGGGATACGATCATAATGATCCCAGAATCAAGGATGAGTTGAAAAAGGTGCATCTAAAAGGGCTTCTAAAAGTATTGCGCGAAATTTTAGCAAAATGGGGTAAATTGTAATGAAATACAATAAAAAAGGTGAAGAATATATTTCTGCATTTCCAAAGTTTAAAAAGTGGATTAATGAATGTTCTTGTTGCCATGCTAAAGGATATAATCCTTCTATGCCAACACATATAGGCTCAGATGAAGGTTCATTAGGGGCGTATTATATTAAAAAGTATTTTAATCCTTTAGAAATCGATGATGAGGGATTTTGTAATGTATGCTCGGGACGATTTAAACATAAGTGAAAAGATTTTGAAGTAGTATCTTATGTGTTTCACTAACTGTTTTAGACATTTTCAATTCTTCAGATACTTCTCTTATAAAAGTATAATTATTTAAGAATAAGTCCATCACCTTTTACAGACCGCTTCGGCGGCACTCTTTTCTTATCGAGGTAGAGAAATGCTCTACCTCGCAAACGCCCTTTTTTCTTGACAAAGCCTTCGTTTTTTGCTATGATGGCATTGGTAGCCGCATTGATTCTACTTGGCGGCGGGATACGATCATAATGATCCCAGAATCAAGGATGAGTTGAAAAAGGTGCATAGATATATTAGAGGAAAAAACTCGATCTGGGTTGGGAAGGACTTGTTAATCTTATAAAGGAGTGGTTAGGATGATAAAATATGATTACAAAAAAACAATAGATGATTTAAATAGTGGTAAAATCAAACGAATACGTTTTTGTGTCAAGAATTACTCACATTATAAAGATTGCATAATAGAGAGAATTGAGGATACAAATTATAAAGGTAAAACATTCATTAGAATAGATGTAAAGCTTACCAAGGATTCTTCTGAAAATATATCTTTTTTGGACGTATTCAAAGATGACTATAAAATGTTTAACCTTGGGAAAAAGGGTTCGTTTTCTTTACGGCAGATATGGTCAGAAATTGATATTTTGGAATTAGATAAATCCTAATTATTATTAAAATGCAAAGGGTGTCGCTTCAGAGCTTCTTTCTCGATTAAATATTTTACTTTAAATTTCATCAGCTTTCCGAGAATTACGGAAAAAAGGCTAAAGAAAGCCCAAAACTCTATACAACTTTCATAAGCCTTCAAAAATTTCTTGACAAACAAGGTAAAGAGTGTTAAAATAAAATTGTCTGAAAATTTCGGAAAAAATTTTTTGAAAGGAAATCATGAAATGAAAAAGACGCTTTCCATCGTCATTGCTATCGCAATGATCGCTGCTATGCTCCTTCCCATGAGCATTTTTGCATCTGCCGAGGTTACCGAGATAACCAACTGGCAGGATCTCGTTCTTCTCGTTACCGACAGCTTCGGCGAGGGTAACTACAAGCTCACCGCAGACGTATACTGCGACCAGCCCATCGAGGGATTCTTCGGAACCTTTGACGGCAACGGTCACACCATCTACCTCTCCGCTACCATGTTTATGGACGTTGGCGGCGGTGCCGTTATCAAGAACTTCACCACCGTTCAGGACCCCAACGCCGCAGCTACCGACGCTGAGGGTAACCCCGTTGAGTTCAAAATGTACCGCGCCCCCATCATCGACCTCGCTTCGGGAAGCTCCGAGGATATGCCCATCATCGTTGAGAACGTAACCAACAACGTTGACGTTTTCGAGACCACGTCTTTCAATCAGGACCCCGTTGCAGGCATCATCGGCAGAACCGACTCCGATAACTACGTGGTTCTTAACAAGATCGTAAACAACGGCGATATGCGCTCCGACGACCAGACCGGCGGTATCATCGGTAACGCAGGCCACGCAAGCGGCACTCTCTACATACACGCAGCTAACGTAGTAAACAACGGTGAGGTATACTCCACCAAGAACTACGCGGGCGGTATCATCGGTAACTCCAACGCAGGTCTTGAGGGAATTCTTGACTACTGCTTCAACAACGGCAACGTAACTGCCGAGAACGATGCAGGCGGTATCATCGGCGATATCAACGGTATTGCCAACGTCACCATTTCCAACTGCGTTGCAAAGGGTACCATCACCAACAACCCCGTAATTGATTCCGAGGGCAACAAGCTCGCAGGCTCTGACAAGACCTCCGCCAAGTACGGCGCATCGGGTATCGTTGCAAGAAGCAACGAGGCTTCCTCCGTTATCAACATCAAGAACTGCGTAGTAGCTACCACCCTCGTAGGTGACAGCAACGCTACCGAGAAGGCTTCCACCGACCCCTTCAACGGCTACGCAAACGGCGGTCTTGTTACCGTTACCGACAGCGTATACCTCCACGGTATGGCAGTTTACGGCGATCAGGCTATCACAGCTACCACCAACACGGGCTTCACCACCACCGATCAGGTCGCTATCGACGCTAAGATCAACGAGCTGCTCACCGCCAAGGAGAACGCAGTGGCCGATACCTTTGCTCCCCCCGCAAGCGATCCCGTGGTTGACGACACCACCGTTGATGCCGGCGACGACACCACCAAGCCCGCAGGCGACGACACCACCAAGCCCGCAGGCGACAACACCACCAAGCCCGCAGACACCACCAAGCCCACTGCTACCACCACTGCTGCTGCAGAGGAGGGCGGATGCGGCTCCAGCATTTCTCTTGCTATCGTTGCTGCCGTTGCTGTTGGCGCAGTAGCTATCGCTCGCAAGAAAGAGGACTAAGATATTCGCCTTACGGCAAATATTAAGGAAAAAAGCGGAAGAAACGTAAGTTTCTTCCGCTTTTGCTTTATAGATCGCTTTTTGCCGAAGGGCAAAAACCTACCTCAATCTGGCACCTTGCACTTAAATTCAAGCGTTTTTGTACAACGTAGGGGTGTTTTTTTAGTAAAAAGTAATAAAAATGTACAAATGAGGGGATTTGTTTTTGCATTTTGTATTGACAAATTAATAAAATGGTGCTAAAATACACTTACCCATAAAACCTTTGAAAGGAAAAAAAGACATGAAAAAGACACTTTCTATCATCATTGCTATCGCAATGATCGCAGCAATGGCTCTTCCCATGGGCATCTTTGCTTCCGCTGACGCTCCCCAGGAGTTCGCTACTTGGGACGAGATCGCAGCAGCTGCAAACGAGAACTA
>JAFXAC010000018.1 GCA_017522125.1 Clostridia bacterium
CGAACATTCAGTATAGCCAAAGCACACGGCGAGAATCCAAAAAGGGAAAGTCGGGTGCTAACATAGGGCGCACCAAACTCCCCCTACGGACTCTCGCCGTTCTTTATTTAATCTTCAAATATTTCTTTTTCCAATAAAACGGCACATACACCCCCGCCCTCGCCATCGCCTGAAAGCTTCATATCAATAATTTTCCAACCATTAGATAAATAATGGTTATTAACATATTTGCTGTAGTCATAGTTAGCATTACCGATATAAATTTCTTGTTTTGTAACTGCTTTTCCAAGCAGTAAATAATCGATACTAACATTGAATATATCTGCGATTTGTGGAAGCAATGCTATATCTGGATAGCCACCACCCGTTTCCCATTTACTTACCGCTCGGTCAGTAACACCTAACTTTTCTGCAAGTTCAAATTGAGTAATGTTATTTGTTTTTCTTAGCTCGGCAATTTTGGCACCTACTTTTGATTCATTCATTATAATTACCTCCCGATTCTTTATGATAATATTATAACACATATATAAGCTGAAGGCAACATACTTATATTTGAGAAAAAACGCAAACTATCCTTAATAAACTCTACTATCAGTTGACCTTTGCATAGCGCAATTATTCATTAAAAACACGCAGAAGCGTTGCTTCTGCGTGTTTTCTTATCCTATTACAAATACTTTTTAAGGAAATTCAGATAGTTCTCGCCTGCGACCTTGCGTACAAGCTCCTCGGAGTAGTTGTGAGAGAGCATATACTCGATAATTCTATCGTGGATGGACGAGGTTTCGTCAAGTCCCTTGGGGTACTTGCCCGACGTGCCGTCAACGTCGCCGCCAAAGCCGATATTGTTCTCGCCACCGAGGGAGAGGCAATATTCAAGATGGCGGAGAAGTGCGGCGATATCGCTCTCGGCGGGGTCGTCGCAGATGAACTTCGGATAGAAATTAAGTCCTATCATACCGCCCTGACGGATTATCTCGCGCGTCATATCGTCGGTCAGGTTGCGCGGATGTCCGCACAGCGCGCGGAAATTGGAGTGCGTTGCGATAATGGGCTTCTTTACGAGTGGGGCAGTTTCCCAGAAGCTTCTGTCGGACATATGCGAAACGTCAAAGATCATTCCAAGCTCGTTTCCTACCTCGATTATCTCGCGTCCGAGGTCGGTAAGCCCATAATCGTCCTCGCCGTTGTCGCGGCGCGTGGACGCGCAAAGGTCGTTGCAAAGCCAAGTCATTCCGAAAACGCGCACGCCTGCGGCGTAGAAATCACGGAATACCTGCGCACTGCCGACGATGCCCGTTCCGCCCTCGATGGTGAGGAGCGCGGCGTGCTTGCCCGCGCCGAACGCGCGCTCGATGTCGGCGTAGGTGTAGACCTGCTCAACCTTGTCCTTTTCAATTTCCATACGGAGCTTGAAATGACCTATGTATCTCACGGCGCGGCGGAAGCATTTTTCCGCATCGTCGCCCGGCCACGAGCAAAATGCGGCTACGAACTGAAGCTGCTGATGCTTCTGCGAGTAGTTATAGGGGTTTACGATGCCGTGACGGCGGATATCGACCTGCTGAATACTGTCACAATGGGAATCTACGATATACATTTTACGCCTCCGTTAAAGGTACTTTTTAAGGAAATTCAAATAATTTTCGCCCGCGACCTTGCGAACGAGCTCCTCGGAATAGTTGTGAGAGAGCATATATTCGATTATCTGGTCGTGCAGCGAGCGCTCGGTGGTAAGGGGCTTGGGATATCCTCTGATGCCGTCGATGTCGCCGCCAAAGCCGATATGGTCCTCGCCGCCGAGTGAAAGTCCGTACTCAAGTTGAGCAAGGTAGCTGTCAAGCGTCTGCGCGTCGTGGTCGTCGCTGATAAAGGTAAGGTTCAGACCTATCATACCGTCCTGACGGATTATCTCGCGCGCCATATCGTCGGTCAGGTTGCGCGACGCGCCGCAAACGGAACGGAAATTGGAGTGCGTTGCAACGAGGGGCTTCTTTACGAGGGGCGCAACGTCCCAAAAGCTCTTGTCGGACATATGCGAAACGTCAAAGATCATTCCGAGCTTATTGCCCTCGTCGATTATCTCACGTCCCGTGTCGGTCAGTCCGTAATCCTCAACGCCCTCTGGGAGCTTGGTGGAGGCGCAAAGGTCGTTGCTCTGCCAAGTCATACCGAAAACGCGCACGCCCGCGGCGTAAAACTCGCGGAAGATCTCGCGGCTTCCCATAATTCCCGTCGCACCCTCGACGCTCATGAGCGCGGCGTGCTTGCCCGCGGCAAATACGCGCTCGATGTCCGCGTAGGTGTAGACCTGCTCGACCTTATCTGCCTCTGCCTCCATACGGATCTTAAAAAGACCGATGTAGCGCATAGCGCGGCGGTAGGAGCGCTCGGCGTCCTCGCCCGGCCAGCCGCAGAAATTGGCAACGAACTGAAGCTGCTGGTGCTTCTGGCTGTAGTTGTAGGGGTTCACTATGCCGTAGCGGCGTGAATCTACCTTTTGGATACTGTCGCAATGTGAATCAACGATGTACATTTTGTCCTCCATTTGGTTGCGTTAATATGTGGGGCTGTCAAGTCGCCAGCCGACCTCTGTCAGTACGAATTTGAGGGTCTTTTGATAGCTTTCGGTCACTATCTCCGCCTTATCGTAGTCGAAATGCCTGCCGTGCGCCGTTATCGTAACGTTAACGTAGTCCGCGCGCGAGGGCGAGGTCATCTCCATTGTTGAAAAATCGTAGGTGGTATGCTCGGTAAAATACGGCTCGAACTTATTGGATTTCATAAAAAATTCATCGTCGGAGTCGGAATATCGCGCGTATACCACGCCGCCAACGTCGGAAACTATGCCCTCGAAGGCGGTCTTGTAGACGGTTTCGAGAAATTCGGGGGTGTATACCTTCGCCGCCGCCTCCTTTATCGAGGCTATGGACTGATATTTCGCGTCCGTGCGCACGTAGTCGTAGTTCGCGGGCGATTTTTCATCGTAAACGTAGTGGACTTCCTTTTCCTTGTAGTCGGAAATGGGGTAGTAGTAATAGCCGTCAGCCTCGTACACCGCCGTGCCGTCAGATTTTTTGTCGGTCTTATGCAAGTATACGTTTTTCTTGGTTTCGTTTTCAATATACTTTATTACCGTGCCGTAGCTCTCGTCCGAGAGGATGTAGTAGTACGTTTTGCTTTCCTCGTGGAATTTCAGCATATCCTCGCGCCAAGTGGATTCCTCGCGGTCGTATACGGGCAAGCCCTCGCCGAAAAAGATATCGTTTACCTCAACGGACGCTTCGATAAGAGATATAAACTCGTCCCTCACCGTCGAAAATTCGGGCGGCTTTGAGCAGGACGCAAGCGCCGTGGCGGCAATCACGAGGCAGAGAAGTGCCGTAATAAATCTATATGCCTTCATTGCGCATTATTCCTCTGCTTCGTCCGCTTCCTCGTCCTCGCTGTGGGGAAGGGTGGTAAAGCTTACGCAGCTCTGTCCCTCGCCAAGTCGCATCACGATAACGCCCGACGCGGAGCGCGAGTAGGTGGGAACTCCCTCGACGGGGGTACGGATTATCGTGCCGCCGTCGGTAATTATCATCATATCCTCGCTTCCGTCAACTGCGGCAATACCCGCAATTCTGCCCGTGCGCTCGTTTACGTTGTGGCAGACAACGCCCATACCGCCGCGGTTCTTCATCAGGCGGAATTCATCGAATTCCGTGCGCTTGCCAAATCCGTTTTGCGTGATGGTAAGGAGCTTTTTGTCCTCCTCGATGGCGATAACGCCCGCAACGTAGTCGTCGCCGCGAAGGGTTATGCCGCGCACGCCGCGTGCCGTTCTGCCCATCGTGCGCGCGCCCTTTTCGGTAAATCTGACGGCACAGCCGTCAGCCGAGGCGATGATGATATCGCTCTGTCCCTCGGTAAGGAGAACGGAAACAAGCTCGTCGCCCTCGTCAAGACCGATGGCAATTTTACCGCCCTTGCGGTGGAATTCGTATTCGGAAAGGATACTGCGCTTGATAACGCCCTTGCGCGTTACCATCGTCAGATACTTTTCGTCGCTGTTTTCAAAGTCGGCAAGCGAGATTATTGCCGTTATCTTCTCTCCCGCCTCAAGCTCAAGAATATTTACGATATTCGAGCCCTTTGCGGTGCGGCTCGCCTCGGGTATCATATACGCCTTACGCAGGTATACCTTGCCCGTGCTTGTGAACATCATAAGGTAGGAGTGGCTTCCGACGACCATTACCTTTTCGATAAAGTCCTCGTCCTTGGTCGACATACCGATAATGCCCTTGCCGCCGCGGTTCTGCGCGGAGTAGGTGTCGGCGGGCAGACGCTTGATGTAGCCCGAATGCGTTATGGTGATAACGCATTCGTGGCGCTCGATAAGGTCCTCAAGCAGGATATCGTCAGCCGCCTCTACTATCTCGGTGCGGCGCTCGTCGGCGTACTTGCGCTTTATCTCGGCAAGCTCGTCCTTGATTATCTGCTTTATCTTCTCAACGTCGCCGAGTATCGCGGTCAGCTCCTCGATAACGGCGTAGAGCTTTTGAAGCTCGTCCATTATCTTGTCCTGCTCAAGTCCCGTAAGTCTGCCGAGAGTCATCTCGACTATCGCCTGAGCCTGAATTTCGGTAAGTCCGTAACGCTCGCACAGCCTTATCTTTGACTCTGGGATAGAGGGCGAGGTCTTCATAAGCTCGACTATCTCGTCGATGTTCGCCATAGCTATCCTGTAGCCCTCAAGGATGTGGGCGCGTGCCTTTGCTTTTGCAAGGTCGAATTCGGTGCGGCGGGTGATGACCTCCTCCTGGTGCTTGATATACTCGTCGATTATGCGGTCGAGCGAGAGAATCTTCGGCTCGCCGTCAACGAGCGCGAGCATATTTACCGCGCAGGTGTCCTCAAGCTGTGAGTATTTATAAAGCTGCTTTAAGATTATTTCGCCGTTCGCGTCGCGGCGGTATTCCACGACGATGCGCATTCCGTTCTTGCCCGACTCGTCGCGCAGTCCCGTAATGCCCTCGATGCGCTTGTCCTTAACGAGGTCTGCAATAGCCTCGCAGAGCATACTCTTGTTTACGGCGTAGGGAATTTCCGTAATGATTATGCGGTGCTTGTCCTCCTCGACCTCTGCACGCGCGCGGACCATAATTCTGCCCTTACCCGTGCGATAAGCCTCGCGGATGCCGTTGATGCCGTAAATTATGCCGTAGGTGGGGAAATCGGGGCCCTTAACGTACTGCATAAGCTCGTCAACGTCGCACTCGGGATTGTCCATACGGTAGCTTACCGCGTCGATTATCTCACCGAGGTTGTGCGGGGGGATATTCGTCGCCATACCGACGGCAATACCGACCGAGCCGTTTACGAGAAGGTTCGGGAAGCGCGAGGGAAGTACCGTCGGCTCCTCAAGTCTGTTGTCGAAGTTGCGCATCATGGGGACGACGTTCTTGTCGATATCCCTCATTACCTCGTCGGCTATCTTTGCAAGGCGCGCCTCGGTGTAACGGTAAGCGGCAGGCGGGTCGCCGTCGACCGAGCCGAAGTTACCGCTACCCTCAACGAGGGGATAGCGAAGCGAGAAATCCTGCGCCATACGCACCATCGTGCCGTAAACGGACGAGTCACCGTGGGGGTGATATCTACCAAGCACGTTACCGACGGTGGTAGCGGATTTACGGAAAGGTCTGTCCGAGGTCAGTCTGTCCTCGTACATTGCCCACATAACGCGGCGCTGACCGGGCTTCATACCGTCGCGCACGTCGGGCAGGGCGCGCGAGGTGATTACCGACATCGAGTACTCGATAAACGAGCGTTTGACCTCGGAGTCCATCTCCACGTCTACTATTTTCTGATTTTCAAACGTCAGGTCGTTTTTATTTTCCACTTTAAGTACCTTCCAATATCTTTTTAGGCAGTTTTCCACACACCGCGGCGGTCAAGCCCTTTTGCGGTGTGGGTAATTTGTAGTACCGAGTCTCAGGTCGGTGTTGAAAAGCGTGGTTTTCAACACTTTTTCAAGCAAGGTGCGAAAACGCAAGTAAAATCCAAGGGTTTCGCAAAATGTGGAATCCACAAAAACTGTGTGGAAAATTCCATTTGGTGTTGAAAAGGTGTTAAAATTTGATATTTTTCCACTTTATTTTTCAATTTTTTGAGACCTTTGAGACTTTTTATACATACTTTTCCACAGGGTGTGGAAAAGTGTTTGAACATTATATATCGAGGTTTTGCGCGTACTTTGCATTCTCCTCGATGAATACGCGGCGCGGCTCTACCTTGTCGCCCATAAGGAGCGAGAAGGTTTCATCGCACGCCATTGCGTCCTCCATCGTTACGCGCAGGAGTATGCGGCTTTCGGGGTTCATCGTCGTGTCCCAAAGCTGCTCGGCGTTCATCTCACCAAGACCCTTGTAGCGGTCAGCCTCGACGTTCACGCCGCCAAGCTCCTCAATATATCTGTCGCGCTCCTCGTCGGAGAAGGCGTATCGCTCCGTGCCGTTCTTTCCGCGCTTGTAGACCTTGTAAAGCGGCGGCTGTGCAAGGTAGACGTGTCCGTTTTCGATAAGGGGCTTCATATGGCGGAAGAAGAAGGTCAGAAGGAGTATTCTGATATGCGAGCCGTCAACGTCGGCATCCGCCATTATGATTATCTTGCCGTAGCGCAGCTTTGAAAGGTCGAAATCCTCGCCTATTCCGCAACCGAGTGCCTGAACGATGGGGATTATCGAAACGTTGGAGTATACCTTGTCAAGTCGGCTCTTTTCGACGTTCAGCACCTTACCGCGAAGGGGAAGTATAGCTTGGAATTTGGAGTCGCGGCCGCCCTTTGCCGAGCCGCCTGCGGAATCTCCCTCGACGAGATATATCTCGGTAAGGGACGCGTCGCGCTCCTGACAGTCGGCAAGCTTACCGGGGAGAGTCGAGCCCTCAAGCAGTCCCTTGCGGCGGATATTTTCCCTTGCCTTTCTTGCCGCCTCGCGTGCGCGGGACGCGGCAAGTGCCTTTTCGATTATCGCCTTGGCGGTGGCGGGGTGCTCCTCGAAATACTCGGTCAGCTTTATCATCACGGTGCTGTCGACGAGCGTGCGGATGTCGGAGTTACCGAGCTTTGCCTTGGTCTGCGACTCGAACTGCGCATTTTCAAGCTTAACGCTGATAATTGCGCATATACCCTCGCGCACGTCCTCGCCGCTAAGCGGCTTTGAGCCGTCCTTGATGATGCCCTTTTTCTTTGCGTAGTTGTTTATTACCCTCGTCAGCGCGGATTTGAAGCCCGTTTCGTGCGTACCGCCCTCGATGGTGTTCATATTGTTTGCGAAGGTCAGTATCGTTTCGTTGTACGAGGTATTGTATTGCAGGGCAATTTCTGCCTGCGACGTGCCCTTTTCGCCGCGCATATAGATAACGTCCTCGTGGACTGCCTCGTTGTGGCGCTGTGCGTTAAGATAAGTCACGAAATTGCGAATACCGCCCTCGAATTGCAGGTCAGTGGACTTGCCGCCCGCCTCGGGGCGCGTGTCGGTAAGGAGTATGCGCACGCCCGCGTTAAGGAACGCCTGCTCGCGCATACGGTTAAGGAGCGTATCGTAATCGAATATCGTAGTTTCAAATATCTCGCCGTCGGGCTTGAACGTTACCGTTACGCCGTGCGACTTTTCGCCCTCGCCAACGGGACCGAGGCAGGTAAAGGGACGCGCGACCGCACCGTGCTCAAAGCGCTCGGTGTATTTTACGCCGTCGTAAACGTCGACGACCTCAAGCCACTCGGAAAGCGCGTTAACTACCGACGCGCCGACTCCGTGCAGACCGCCCGCTATCTTGTAGCCGTCGCCGCCGAATTTACCGCCCGCGTGAAGAATGGTATATACAACCTCAAGCGTGGGAATTCCCTGCGTGGGGTGGATACCTGCGGGGATACCGCGTCCGTTATCCTCGATAGTAATACTGTCGTCGGGGTTTACGGTAACCTTAATAAGATCGCAATGTCCCGCAAGCGCCTCGTCAATGGAGTTATCGACTATCTCGTTTACAAGGTGGTGCAAGCCGCGCACCGAGGTAGTACCGATGTACATACCGGGGCGTTTTCTGACCGCCTCAAGACCTTCAAGGACCTGTATCTGACTTTCCGTATAGGCGTTGTCGTCCACCACGGTATTCAGCTCGCCGCCCTCGTCAAGCTCTATCACCTCGGGGGCGTCATCTACCTCCACGATCTCCTCCTCCGATGTCAAAATTTCAATTTCGGGAGTCTTTTTTTCTTCCGTCATTTTTGTAACCGTACCTTTCAAATACTTTATTACTATTATAAACCTTATTTTTCTGCTGTGCCTGACAGTTTTGTGTCAGAAAAAGTCTAAATAATCTCAAATAGTCTCAATAAATCTCAATTTTCCATTCTTCCGACGAGTGCCGAGGTGGAAAGGGTGGAAAAGCACACGCGCGTGCCTTCGGCTGTCCTGTAGAGAATGAATGATTTTGGAATATCGTCGCCCGCGGACTCGACCTCGCCGCGCTTTTCGGCGTCCGCGAGGTATTTTTTCGTGATGGGCGAGGACAGCGTCGCGTTGTCGGTGTCAAAAATACCGATAACGTCCTTTTTTCTTATATTTTTATTGTTTCCCGCGTGTAAAAACATTTTTTTACCCTTTTATAATGCTTTTTTGCGTAGCAAAAAGCTACCTTAACTTTGCACTTTGCACTTAGCACTTTGCACTTTATTTGCCGCAAGGCAAATATTTTCCTTTTTCCACGTTTATCACGTTCACGCTCGTGCCGAGGTCGACGTCGCCGCAGGCGGTCATTATCACCTGCCCGCGCTTCATACGCTCGGTCAGGTACTCCCTGCGCGTTGCGTCAAGCTCCGAAAACACGTCGTCAAGCAACAAAACAGGCTCTTCGCCCGTATCGCGCATGGAAATTCGGCTCTCCGACAGCTTAAGACCGAGCGCAAGCGAGCGTTGCTGTCCCTGAGAGGCGTAAAGACGCGCGCTTTTGCCGTTTAGCCTTATATCCACGTCGTCCTTGTGTATGCCCCAAAGCGTTGCTCCTGCGGCGATCTCGCGCTCGTGGGACGACATAAGGCGCGATAGGAACACTTCCTCGCATTTTTTTACGTCCTCGGCGGTGCTTCTGTCTATTTTGAAGGAAAAATCATATTCAAGCGACGGGATCTCTCTGTCCCCCGTCATTTCCGCAAAGCACTCCTTAAGCTCCTGTTCGACCATAGCGAGGTATTTAAGGCGCGAGCGAGTGATGCTTGCCGCCTCGTGCGCAAGCTGCTGCGACCAAAACTCCACCGTCGCGTCAAAGCTGCGTCTGTCGACGGCGGCGTTTTTGATAAGCTTGTTTCTCTGCGCCAAAATGTGATTATAACGCTGTAGCGAGCGCAGATAAAGCGGACGGAGCTGACTTATCGCCACGTCAAGATAGCCGCGCCGCATCGACGGGCCCTCTTTTATGATGTTCAAGTGCTCGGGGCAGAAAAGGACCGCCCTGAACGCGCCTATCATCTCGGACATACGGCTTATTTTTACGCCGTTTTGCTCAACGTGCCGAAGCTTGTCGCGGAAAAAATCTATTTTAATATTCTGCTCGCGCACGCTGTCGGAAAAATCAAGCGAGAGCGAGGCATTTTTGGAGTCAAAGCGGATAAATTCGCCCTCTTTTGCCCCGCGGAACGATTTTCCGAGCGAGAAAAAGCAAACTGCCTCAAGCAAATTAGTCTTTCCCTGCGCGTTGTTTCCGTACAGCAGATTGACTCCGCTACTGAATTCTACCGTCGCGGACTCGATGTTTCTGAAATTTTCAGCTTTTATTATTTTAGCTTCCATTTTTCAACCAAAGTGCCTTGCACTTTGGTTGAAGTGCAAA
>JAFXAC010000019.1 GCA_017522125.1 Clostridia bacterium
ACGAAGCGCTATCCTGTATAAACGATTATACCCCCGCAAGCCTTGACAAAAAGGCGAGCGAGGTGCTATAATAAAAAAGGCGTCAGGCTGACCTGACGCAAGCGACACGGTGAGTCCGTGTTGCGGAGCATACCGAGCTTCACCCGAAGCTCTCCGAGGACTTGGAAAAGCCTCGGGAACGGTGGCGGTTGACTCCCTTACATAGCATTTACTATGGAGGAGGTCAACGTTCTTATTGAATAAAAAACCTCCTCACACTATGGCGAGGAGGTGGTGCCAATGGTTACTTGGGGCGAGCTTTTCGCATTCCTTGGCGTCATTTTGGCGATTATCTCTTTTGTCAGAAAAGACAAAGACGATAAATAAATCAAAAAGAACTAACCGCCCACAACTTCCAACGCTGAGCGGTTAGTTCATGCGAGGAGGCAACCGTCATCGGTATGCTCTTCCACTAACATAATACCACAAAACTATAGATTTGTCAATAGCTTTTTGAAAGGAGGGCGCAAAAATGAAAAACAAGAAAATGACAAAAAAGATAATAGCGGCAGTAATTGCCTTTATGATAATATTTTCAGCGATCGGCTGTGAAGCGCAGAGCGCGAACGGCGGCGGAACGACCGCAAACGGCGAGGCGACGAGCTTCACCCCCACCGTTGCACCGAACACGAGTGCGCCCGACGTGACGAGCGCACCTACCGTGGAAACGACCGCACCCGACGAAACTACCGTTCCCGACGTTACCACGGCAACGCCTGAAACGACGTTGACGCCCGAAACGACGTTGACACCCGAAACGACGTTGACGCCTGAAACGACCACAGCTCCTACCGAGGAAACGACCGAAGCTCCCCACGTTCACACCCCCGAAACCGTAAAGGGGACGGCGGCGACGTGTACGAAGGACGGACTCACCGACGGCGTGAGATGCGCGACGTGCAAGGCTACGCTTACGGCGCAGACGAAGATCGAGGCTACGGGACACAGCTACACCGTGACGAAGCAGCCGAACGTTGACCCCTACTCCGCAGACTTCGCCGCCGACGGCGAAAAGACCTGCGGAAGCTGTGGCAAGACCGTGGCTGTCAAGGCGCAAGCCCCCGCTATCGACTCCGAGGAATACGCGCGTTTGCTTGCAAACCGCCTGCTCTACTATATCAACCTCATTCGCGTCGAGGAAGGCAATCTCCCCGCGCAGATGCTCCCGAATATGACCGAGTATGCCGAATACCGCGCCGTACAGCTTTCTACTAATTTCGCGCACGATTCTGATGATGAAACCGCTGCCGCAACTGCGTTGCAGTACGGCAAGTATTTCGAGGTCGAGGAGTCCTATATGGATATGGATATCTTCAACGCGACAGGCGAAGTTGTAATAGTATACACAGGAAACATCCTGAAAGGCTATACTGCAGATTGCGGCGAGGCGATATGCAAAGGCGGACATCGAGTTTCTGTTTTTGGCAACGATATCAACTATCTTGATAAAACCGCAAGAGAAACAGCAGAAGCTTATCACGAAAGCGAAGGGCATTGGAGCTACATCGGTAGGGATGAAAACGTCTTTATCTCCATAGGCTTCTATATCGATATTGAAAACGAGTGGTCATACAACTGTGTATGCACATCACCCTCGGACATTTACGGCTAAACTAAATTAAATAATCTATCTGAAGGATAGGTCAAATCGTTTTTTGACCTATCCTTTTTTTATTCCAACAACCCAGAGAGAACCGCCGTCAAGTTCTCTCTTTTTTATATATAAAATCATTTTTAAGAAAGGAAAACCAAATGAAAAGACTAATCTCATTCATCATCTGTATGCTGATGCTTCTCTCTCTTGTTCCTGCAACCGCTTTTGCGGCAAGCGAAGCTGATACAGCATACGACCTCCCCGAAGCGGGCGACAACGTCAAGGTTTATTACACGGGCAACGGCAAAAAGGCTTGAAGGGAAACGGGGCAAGAGTATGCACTTCACACTGCAAAGAAAGCAAGCGGAATGACGCGGGGAAAACGCTTCGCGTTTTCAGCGATATTCGCCTTGCGGCGAGCGATATTCAGCCTTACGGCTGAGCGATATTGCGCCTTTCGGCGCAGCGATATATTTTGCTTCGCAAAATGTTAAGGAAGCTTTTTGCGGCGCAAAAAGCCGTGTTTTGGTATAAAGTGGATGAGCGTGGAATGAAATGGAACGATTTGGCACAAATCGGGCGAGTTTGGGATGAAAATGGTGAGCTTTGGCACTAAATGTATGAGAATGTCGTGAAATGTATGAGAGTGGCGCGGAGTGCGCGAAGGTGTAGCGAAGTGTACGGGAGTGGCGTAAAGTGGCATATTCAGGCAGAAAATGGAGTGCGCGGGAAGAAAACGGCGTGCGCGGGAAGAAAATCTCTCAAATATTTGACAAATGCGTAAAAATAGTATATAATAAATTAATTATCTCTAAATTGAGGGAAAAAGATGAAAAAGTATGCTATTGGAATAGATTTCGGCACGCTTTCGTGCCGTGCGCTTCTCGTGTCGCTCGTTGGCGAGGACGCGGGCGCAGAGCTTGCCTGCGCCGTTTGCGATTATCCGCACGGCGTTATGGACAAGACTCTCAGCGCAAGCGGTGAGTCGCTTCCCGCCGACTACGCGCTCCAAGACCCCGAGGACTACCTTTTCGCTCTGTCGCAGGTCGTGCCCGAGGTCATCGCACGGGCGGGCGTCGACAAGGCGGACGTTGTGAGCGTGGGCGTGGATTTTACCTGCTCCACACTCATTCCCGTTTACGAAAACGGACTTCCCCTGTGCTTTGACCCGCGCTTTGCAAAGGAAAAGCACGCCTACGTCAAGCTTTGGAAGCACCACGCTGCACAGCCCTACGCCGACCGCATCACCGAGCTTGCCACTCAGCGCGGCGAGCCGTGGATAGCGCGAATGGGCGGCAAGGTTTCAAGTGAATTTACCCTGCCCAAGCTCTGGGAGCTGCTTGACTGCGCTCCCGACGTTTACGAGGCTTGCGATTCCGTCGTTGAGGCGGGCGATTTCATCGTTTCCCACCTCGTCGGCACTCAGGTGCGCAGCTACGTTACCGCCGCCTACAAGGCGCAGTACAGCGAGGCGGACGGTTATCCCTCCGAGGATTTCCTTGCCGCGCTTGACGAGCGGCTTCGCTATGCGGCAAGGGACAAGCTCTCCGCGCCGCTTCTCAAGGCGGGCTCGCTTGCGGGCAGAGTAACGCGCGCCGCCGCCGAGAATTTCGGGCTTCCCGAGGGCGCGGCAGTTTCGGTCGCTATGCCCGACGCGCACGTTGCCGCCCCCGCTATGGGCGTGCTTCGCCCTGGCAAGACCGTTGGAATCTTCGGCACGTCGAACTGCTATTACTTCCTTTCCGAGGACGATGTTGCCGTTTCGGGCATCTGTGGAAGCGCGCTTGACGGCGTTGCGCCCTCGCTCTACGGACACGAGGCGGGGCTTTGCTGTGCGGGCGACCATTTTGCGTGGTTTGCAAATAATTTCACCACCGCCGAGGTTGCCGAGGCGGCGCACGCGGCGGACATCTCACCGCTTGCGTATATGATATCCGAGGCGGCGCAAAAGCGCCCGGGCGAGTCGGGGCTTATCGCGCTTGATTGGTGGAACGGCAACAGAAACATACTTAACGACAGCGACCTTTCGGGCGTGGTGCTTGGAATGAATCTGCGCACGCGCCCCCACGACGTGCTTCGCGCGCTTATCGAGGCTACCGCGTTTGCCACGCGCGTGATATTTGAAAATTTTGAAAAGCACGGCATTCACTCCGACTCGCTCGTCGCGGCGGGCGGAATGGCGCGCAAGGACCCGTTTATGATGCAGATATATGCGGACGTGCTTCGTATGCGCATTGACGTTGTGTCCTCGAAGAATCTGCCCTCGCTTGCGAGTGCTATTTATTCCTCGGTGGCGGCGGGCGTGTACCCCGATATATACGCGGCGTCGGACGCGCTTGCGAGCAAGGTCTGCCGCACCTACGAGCCGAACGAGGAAAACAGCCGCCTGTACGACAGGCTTTACGCCGAGTATCTCACGTTGCACGATTATTTCGGTAGGGGCGAAAATAACGTTATGAAGCGTCTGCGTGCTCTTGCGGCAGAGGTCAGGGAGCAGTAAAATGAAAACGGTAAAAAAGTATCTCAAGCGTTATTTTATTGACGCTATGGGCGCTATGGCACTCGGACTTTTCGCCTCGCTCCTTATCGGAACGATATTTGACACCGTCGGAAAGTACACGGGGCTTGAATTTCTCGGCACTATCGCCACCTACGCAAAGGCGGCGACGGGAATGGCTATCGGCGTTGCCATCGCGCACAAGCTCGGCGCTGACCCCCTCGTTATCTTCTCCGCGGCGGGCGTTGGCGCAATGGCAAACGCCATGGGCGCGGTCATCACGTCGGGCGGCGGCATCTTCAAATGGGCGGCTACCGCAAACGCGGGAGAGGGCAATATATTCTATTCCGCAGGCCCTGCGGGTGCGTTTTTTGCCGTTATCATCGCGTGTGAGATAGGCAGGCTCGTTTCCAAAAGGACGAAGGTGGATATTCTCGTAACGCCCGTTACGGTGCTTCTGGTAGGATTTTTCGCATCGTGGCTGCTTTGCCCCGTGGTTTCGTACGTTATGTACTACCTCGGCGTGTTTATTGCGACGGCTACCACGTTCCAGCCGCTTATAATGGGCATCGTGGTTTCCGTGGTCGTGGGCGTTATTCTTACGCTTCCCATTTCCAGCGCGGCTATCTGCGCTATGATATTTTCAGGCTCTGCGCTTGCCGTCGCGGTACAGAACGGAACGGACGAGGGCTTTTTGCTCGCGGGCGGTGCAGCGGTTGCGGGCTGTTGCGCGCAGATGGTGGGCTTTGCCGCCGCCAGCTTCCGCGATAACAAGTGGGGCGGCGTCGTGTCGCAGGGACTTGGCACGTCGATGCTGCAGATGGGCAATATCGTGAAAAAGCCGATAATATGGCTTGCCCCCACGCTTGCGGCGGCTATCACGGGCCCAATCTCCACGATGGTATTTAAGCTAAAATGCTCGGGCGTTGCCGCGGGCATGGGCACTTGCGGAATGGTCGGTCCTATCGGAGTTATCGACGGTACCGAGATGAACGCTACGTCTTGGGTTGGACTTGCGCTCGTTTGCATCGTGCTTCCCGCGATTTTGTCGATTATATTTAACGAAATTTTCCGCAAGCTCGGTTGGATAAAGGACGGCGATATGAAGCTCGCCGATTAAGGAGTAAAAATGGCTGATTTTTTCAAAGATGAGGACGAAGGGTATTTAGAGGAGTCGCACGAAGCGCCGCCGTACCCTCTGCCGTTGCGAATACTCGGAAAGGTCTTGAAATATTCGTTCATAGGCGTGATATTGCTGATAAACGCGCTCGTTCTTTGGCGTATATTTTCCTCCGGTGACCCCTCGGATATGCAGGTCATCGCGGGGAACGAGATCCTTGCCGACGCGTACGTGAGGGCAGAGGAGAGTGGCAGTCTTGACGGATTTGCACTCTATCAGCCCGAGCACGACGATATAACCGACGAAAAGGCGACCTACGACGAGGACGGTAACGTGATAGACCCTGGAAACTACGCGTATTTCGGTGTTACAAGCTCGCTTGTTTTCCCCACTGCGCATCAGGCGCAGATAGTTTTCAGGTACAACGACAGCACGCTTGAGCATCTGGCAAAGGATTACGCGCTCCCCGCAGTTCCCGAAAAGGGCGGGGAATATTACGACGTGACCTTGCGCGTGCTGACCGACCTTACCCCCGAGGACAAGACCGACAACGATAAGGCGGAGTTCCTTGAGGTGACGCGCATCAAGGCAACGTCGGCAAAGCCTGCCGAAAAAACGCTTTACACCTATCGCAGAATGGTTTTTGACTCTCTCCCCGATATCGAGGGAATAGTTGCCATATACGTTGACATATACTATGTTGATGACGTAAACTATAATGACGATGCGTACGGCACTCTGTGCATCTGGCACGAGAATGCCAAGACCAAGACGTACGAGCTTACCCGCAAGGATATTGCGGCAATCAAGGAGTTTTGATCGATGATAAATATTAAATATGATGATTTGTGCGCACTTGCAAAAAAGGGTGCGGAGAAAATTGCAAAGGGCATTGACGCGGCGGCTGACGCGGTCATTGCCGTTTCCGACGAGATAAAGGAGGACATCGCGTCCGTGCGCGAGCGCGACCCCGCCGCAAGGAGCGACGCGGAGATATTGCTTCTTTACTCGGGCGTTCACGCCATTTTGGCGTATCGCGTAGCACATAAGCTGTATCTTGGCAAGAAATATTTCTCCGCCCGCGCGGTGAGCCAGATAGCGAGATTTTTCACGGGTATCGAGATACACCCGGGCGCTACTATCGGACACGGCTTTTTTATCGACCACGGCGCAGGCGTCGTTATCGGTGAAACGTGCGAGATAGGCGACCACTGCACGATATATCAGGGCGTAACGCTCGGCGGTACGGGCAAGGACAGCGGCAAGCGTCACCCCACGCTCGGCAACAACGTTATGGTCGGCACGGGCGCGAAGGTGCTTGGCCCGTTTAAGATAGGCGACAACGCGAAGATCGCCGCGGGTGCGGTAGTGCTTAAGGAGATACCCGAGAATGCTACCGCCGTCGGCATTCCCGCACGCGTGGTGCGCCGCGGCGGCGAGAGGGTGGAGGATGAGCTTGACCACGTTCATATCCCCGACCCCGTTTCCCAGCAGCTCGCGGAGCTTGAGGCGAAGGTGACTGCGCTTTTAGGCGAGGTGGCTGAACTTAAAGGAGAAAGAAAGGCGTGAAATCCAAGGGATTTCACAATGATATATTTGGCTTGCGCCAAATATGATATACGCTTCGCGTATGATGAATGATGTATTTGGCTTGCGCCAAATATGAAGGAAAAAAGTGGTTGAAGCCGCGGCTTCAACCACTTTTGTTTTTATAAAATGCTTTTTGCGGTAGCAAAAAGCTACCTTAACATTTTGCGAAGCAAAATATTTCACATTTGCCCGTGGGCAAATATTTCACACGCCGCAGGCGTATTTCACCCACCGAAGGTGGATTTCACTGAAAACGCGAAAGCGTTTTCCCTGCCGTGTGCTACGGCTACACGAAAAAGCGGCGGTCAACGTTTGCCTCCCTCCGAGAGGGAGGGGGACCACGAAGTGGTGGAAGGAGCCTGCG
>JAFXAC010000020.1 GCA_017522125.1 Clostridia bacterium
AGTCTCGGGCGAAGGAGTAGTCTCGGGCGAAGGAGTAGTCTCGGGCGAAGGAGTAGTCTCGGGCGAAGGAGTAGTCTCGGGCGAAGGAGTAGTCTCGGGCGAAGGAGTAGTCTCGGGTGCAGGAGTTGTATCGTGGCGCGCCGTTGTATCATCGGGCGCCGTTGTCTTGTCGGCTACCGTGGTGTCCTGTACGGTAGTCGTCTCGCCCTCGCCGTCATCACACGCCACGAAGCATGAAACGCACATAATGAGCGCGAGGATGAGAGCTAAAATTTTCGTCGTTGTTTTCATTTTTTCTCCTCGATTTAGAATGATGTATATTATTATACACCTTTAGTTTAAGTTTGTCAACCTAAAAGTGCTTAAAAGTTAAACTAAAATATCATATAATGTAAATAAAGGTTGTGTGGAGGTGTTGAAATGTCCGAAAAACTCAAGGAGATCGGCTTGCGTATCAGCGAAAGGCGGCGCGAGGTTGGCTTGACGCAGGAAAAATTGGCTGAACAAATGGACGTGTCCGTGCAGATGATATCCAATCTTGAACGCGGAAACAAGGCTATCCGTATCGATAACCTTATGCGACTTTGTGAGATATTGGACATAAGCAGTGATTATATCCTTACGGGGACGCGCTCGCAGGACGATATATCCGCCGCCGTCCGCAATCTCGCGCGGCTGTCGGAGAAGGATTTTAAGCTTGTGGAGCTTCTTATTGAGCGAATGACTAATGAAAAGTAAAAAACTGCCGATTTTTCGGCAGTTTTTTTAGTACAAGCAAAAAGCAGTGGGGTGGGGAATAGAATTTAGCGTGACGCAGAATTCCATATAATTTGCGCCGCAGAATTCTATAATTATTTAGGAGGAAAAATGTTCAATATACTCACTCTGCTTTCACGCCTGCTCCACGTTATGCTCGGCATCGGCACGCCGAACGGCTTTCCGCCGCCGCTTGAAGCGGACGAGGAGCGCGAGGCGTTCGTGCTTGCCGCCGCGGGCAACGCGGCGGCGCGTGAAAAGCTCATAGTGCATAACCTGCGCCTCGTTTCGCACATCGTGCGCAAGTATTATTCCGCATCTCCCGACCAAGAGGAGCTTGTGTCCATCGGCACGCTTGGGCTTATCAAGGCGGTCGACAGCTTCGACGTCAGCCACGGTGCGCGCTTTGCCACCTACGCCGCCAAGTGCATACAAAACGAGATACTTATGAGCTTCCGTCAGCAGAAAAAACAGCGCGGCGAGGTGTCGATGAGTGATGCCATCGACTTTGACCGCGACGGCAATCCCCTGACCTACGAGGACGTTATCAGCACCGACGAAAATATGGCGGAGGAGCTTGACCGCCGCCTCATGGGCGAGCGCGCGATGCACTACGTGCGCAAGTGCTTGACACCGCGCGAGCGGCAGGTCATCGTTCTGCGCTACGGACTTAGCGGTGCTGAGGCTATGACACAGCGCGAAACGGCGGTGAAGCTCGGCATCTCGCGCTCGTACGTCAGCCGCATTGAAAAAGCCGCCCTCGAAAAGCTCGCGGCGGCGTTTGGAATAGTAAAGGGTTGAAGCGTGCTTCAACCCTTTCTTATCGTTTAACTTGCGCTCAAGGTCGCGGAGCTGTCACCGAGGACGATGACGGTCGCCGAGGAAACGGAGCAGGGCATTACGACCGAAAGCGTAGTGCCTTTTGTGCTTGCCGTGAGCGTCGCGCCGCTTGAAAGCGACATTGATTTAGTCATGCCGATGCTATTGAAGTTCTGGCATTTTGTCGACTCGCCCGACATTCCGCCGCGCGGCATAACTGCCACGACCGCACCGCCCGTGTATTTGTAGCCACTCTCGCTGTCAATGGCGGAGTTCCCGTTCGAGTTGCTTATAACTATGGCTTCGCCGCCCGAAAAAACTATTCCGCTGTACGAGCTTCGGCTGTTGGAGTCAAGTCCGTCGCCGCGTGCGAAAACGTATACGCTTCCGCCGAGAATCGATATTCCCGTGCCGCTCGTGGCGGTCGAGTTAAAGCCGTCGTCCGAGGACGTAACGGACACCGCGCCGCTTGTCACCTTGATGCTCGTTCCCTCAAGTCCCTCGTAGCTGTTAGTTACCGTAACGCTTCCGCCGTTTACGGCGAGTACGCCGTCGGCGTGAATGCCGTCGTCGTTGCTGTAAAGACTCAACGTACCGCCGTTTATATCGACGTTACCAAGCGGCGCCGCGCCGTTTTCAAGCGTTCCGTCGGCGTTGGCGTGAATAGCATCGTCATACGCCTTGATGTTGACGCTGCCCGCGTTTACGGTAATGGCGTTGCCCGCCTTTATGCCCTTGGTCGAGTGGTCGCCCTTTTCGGTGTTTCCGCCGCCCATACCGCCGGGACCGCCCATACCGCCCGGGCGTCCCATACCGCCCTGCTGGGTGGTGTAGTTGGTAAAGCTGACGGAGAGTGCACCGCCGTAGCCCACGTCTATAGCGACGGTGTCGTAGCTGTCGTTGTGGCTCTTGTATGAGGAGCAGGCATAATAATTCGAGTCCTGACCTTGCTCCTGCGTTTTTTCATACATATAAATTGCAAACTTCTGATAGCTTGCCTTTTTCTCAAATTCGTAGTAATAATACGTGGTCTGGCTTGCGCCTGGGCGTCCCGGTCTGCCCTTGCCGCCCGACGAAACGGTTTCGTAGGAATCACTCACGTTTATCCACAAAACGTCGCTGTCGCTATTGTAATATTTGACGGAGTATTTATATCCCGCCCTCGTGGTGCGCAGGTAGTATTTTCCGTCAGCGGTCGCCGTTACCTCCTCGGACGCGGACGAGTATTTGTCGGTGTAAACGGAAAGCAAGGTCGCCTCGCCGTCTATCACAACGTCGTATGCGGCGTCAATGCCGTCGCAAGCCGCGCCTATAGTGTGCGTGCCGCCCGTGATGCTTACCGTGCCGCGCTGCTTGCCCTTGTCGGAAACGTCGGTGTTCGTGGTCTTTATACCGTCGCCCTGCTTGGCAATAAGGCTCGTCGTGCCACTCTCGATAGTAACGCTGTCGTTGCCCTTCAGCGCGTTGTCAAGGCACATAACATTCAGCGTGAGGTTTTTAACCTCAAGGTCGTCCTTGGTGTGTATGCCGTTGTTGTTTTCGGAAACGACGTTAAGAGTGCCCTTGCCTGCAATTTCAAGGTCGACTGTAGAGTATATCGCGCCCGAATGCGCGTTTTCATCGTTCTCGTCGACTGCCGCACGCATATCGTAAATATAGCTTGTAAAATCCTTTTTTGCGGTTATCGTGACCTTGTCACCGCTTAACACGGTGATGGGCGACTCGCTCTTGCCGACGAGCGAAAGACCGTGAAGCTCAAGGTCGAGCTTGCGCTCCTCACCAACGTCAATGACGATATTGCCGCTGAGCGTACCCTTTATCGAGTATACCGAGTCCTCGCCAAGCGCGGTAAAGGTCAGCTTGTTGCCTTCAAGAGTGTAGCAGCCAGCCGAGCCCGAGATGCATTCCACCGTTACGTCAACGGTTTCTTCCTCAAAATATCCCTCGTATATTTCCGATTCGGATACCTTCAGCGTTTCGGGCATAGTGGTGACGGGGGCTTCGCCGTCGGGCGCGCTCTGACAAGAGGTACAAAGCGCGACGAGCGCAAGCGCAAGGCAGAGAAGTGAGCGCTTTTTCATCATAGCACCTCCGCTTCCTCGGAAGCCTCGCAGACGGATATTTCAAGGTTTCCGTTCCTGCAACGGAGCTTGTCGATGAATTCCTGTATCTTGCCCACGTCCTTCATCTGGATACGGAATTGCAGCTTGTAAAGACTGCCCATATTGCTCGTTTTCGTTTTCGTAAGGCGGTGCTTTTTCGTGTATTCCTCAAAAAGATCGTCAAACTGTCCCGCAAAGCGAAGCGTTTCGGGGACGGTGACGTTAAGCTCCATTTCCGCCTCGTTGCCGAGGGGGAGCGCGCCGAGAAGCAGCATAACGGCGCATACTATGAGTGTAAAGAGGACGGCAATGCCGACGTAGCCCGCGGCGCAGGCAAGTCCCGCCGTCATAGCGAGGAAGATGGCGGCAATGTCGCGCGCCTTGCCCGCTACCGAGCGAAAGCGCACGAGCGAAAACGCGCCCATCACCGCAACGCCCGTGCCGACGTTGCCGTTTACCATCGTGATGACGGTGTGTACTATCATCGGCAAAAGCACGAGTGCGCTAAGAAAGCTGCGGCTTGAGCGCGTGCGGAACGATGCGGCAAACGCAGTAATGACACCGCAGACAAGCGCCGCGGCAAGGCAGATAAAATATCCGCCGTCAGAAAAGCTTCCGCTGTTTATAGAATCAAAGATTGCTGGCATTTTTATATTCTCCTTTTGCTTTTTCTTCGGCGTGCATCTTCAGCTCTCGCAGATATGCCGTGCCGTATTTTGAAAATGACGTGGGGTATATCGAGCAGGCGTCAAGCGCGTGGGCAAGCCACAGCGGCATCGCGCCGCCCGTTTTTATCTCAAGTATTATCTCGCCGTCCGCAAGCGGTGTGCCGTCAGCCCCGCTTGCGAGCGATAGGTCGCAGGCTCGGTAGCGTATGTCCGAATCAAAGGTCAGGCGAAGGTCGGGGCTTTGGGTATCGTAAAACGCCTCCCTCTCGCACGCAATGAGCATAGCGGGCGCGGGGTGGCGGTAGTAGCGCATCGCGTAGTCAAGCTCAGAAATTATCTGCGACTCAAACGGCGGCGCCCCGCTGCTTACGTAAGCCTCTGCCTCGGCAAGCGTCATTGCCGCACGCCGCTTGTAGACGACGCCCTTGTATTTCTTTTTTATCTCAAAAAACACCTTGGAATCCTTACGCGGCGTGCCGTAGCTCCTTATTCTAAGCTTTTCCTTATATGCCTTCGCGTCTATGGAATTGCGTATCAGCAAAGAATCGGGCGTGTCGAGATATAGGCTGCATACGGTGCTTTTTCCGTGCTTGTCGGGGGTTAGCCTATTTTCGACAAGCGCCAAAAGGCGCGTGCGCTGCTCGGGAGTGATGCGGTATTTTTTCTCGATTCGGCGGAAAATAAATTGGTCGGACATCATTTTCTCCTTGGGTGGTTTACAATATTATTTTACATATTAAATGGTTTATTTTGTAAAGTTAAGGTGATTTTTTTGTGAAAAAATATGTTTGAAATTAAAAAAGAACGGTTGGAACGGCGTGCAAAATTAGCGAAGAAAATGAATAGCCTTCCCCGGTGGGGGAAGGGGGACCGCGAGAGCGGTGGATGAGGTGTCTAAATATCAAAAAACTCCTCATCCGTCAGCCTTCGGTTGCCACCTTCTCCCACAGGAGAAGGCTTTTGATATGCGAAAAACCAAGAGTAACCCCGACGGATTTTTCGAAGTCCGTCGGGGTTACTTATTCGACAAATTGGAATTTATTGAGTATAAATATGAATTTTTTACAATATACCCGCCACAATTGCGCATTTGTATAAAATGGATTTTGCTTATGTTGCGATTATCTACTATTCTGTTTTCTTTGCTTTCTTTTTCGCAATTAAACAGTCGTATTCTTCTTTTATGAATATGAAAATACAATCAAAGGTTATTATTATTGTTAAGCCTGAAAAAACAGCCCATATACCATCAAATTCAACAAAAATATTAATGATAAATACCACTATAAGACCGATAATTGCAGAAAGTTTATCATAAAGCCTATTTCTAAAATAAACACCTCGGAAGATAGTGCTGAAAGATAATAAAGAACCCCCAATTGCCAGCATAAGAAAATTCAAAACAAGTTGAAGATATTTATTTTGTTTGTTGAGAAAAACATCCTGCGGAATAGAATCTTTTAAGTTGTTTTTCAATAAACAAAGTTCCTGAAATTCTGCAATTGCGAATAGAGTTCCAACAGTAAATATTAAGATAGCTATAATAAGCGCAACAACTAATTTGCTTTTTTTCATAGTACATTCCCCTATGTTAGGTAAATTCTTATTTATCGTTCTATTTTATCGCCAGTTTCGCCTTTGTATTACAAAGGCTTCGGGCAAAGCCCATACCCCTAAGGTTACGCGCATCTTAAGGCTCCCTCCGGGAGGGAGCTGTCACCGAAGGTGACTGAGGGAGAGTGCGTTACAATGAAGTTAGCACAGACCCAAATTCACGCAGGCTCCTTCCACCGCTAACGCGGTCCCCCTCCCTCTCGGAGGGAGGCTTTTACGCTACCACCATTATAACACAAATCGGCAGAGAAAACAAGTTCTCTGCCGATATTTTTGTGCCTGCTAATTCTCCGCTAAGGATGCAGAGAGAAGCCAACCGTTCTTTGTTTATGTTTGTCAGAAGTTTTTCTTTATACTGTCCAGACAATCTGCGCAAATGCGTTTGCCGTTGAAGAATGTCACGTTGTCAACGTTGCCACAGAATATGCATGCGGGGGAGTATTTCTGTAAAATAATGCGTTCGTTATCAACGAAGATCTCAACGGGGTCCTTGACGTTGATATCAAGCGACTTGCGAAGCTCTATGGGCAGAACGATTCTGCCAAGCTCGTCGATCTTCCTTACTATGCCTGTGGATTTCACGATTTGTCCCTCCTTTTATTTAATTTGGTCCATAAATATTATACAACACTTTTTTGCATATGTCAACACAAAACCCCAAATATTAACAGTTTTTGTTATATTGTAAATCGTTTTTTAATGAATGAAGGGAATGGCACAGGGCGATAATTTTTATTAGCACGAACGGGAGGGAAAATTATGAATATAAGGAACGAGGAGATGCGGCAGGTGGTGTGGCTTTCGCAAACGGACAGCGCGTTTTTTGAGAGCGTGTGCTTCGTTTTGCGCAAGGACGCGGAGAGGGCGGATGGCAAGGACATCGTTGCCGAGGCAGAACGGATAGTTACGGAATACGTTGATAAAAGATGGAACGGGCGTTACCGCAGGACGCGCCGCCGTGGCTTTGGTGCGGGCTTGGCGATAGGGATAGCCGTCACGCTTGCCGCCGCCGCAGTCGCTTTTGGCGTTATCGCAATATTCGCTTGACATACCGATGGCTTTGGTGTATAATAAGAATGGATTTTTTCCTTCGGAATGTGATTCCGAGGGCTTACATATTAAAAAATACATAAAGAAAACTGCTCCCCTTACGGGGGGCTTGGGTTTGTTATGCAAAAATTTTGAAAAGGAGTATTTATGGCAAAAAGAAAAACCATTCCCGCAAAGGGCAAGGAAAAGACCTCGCGGGACGTAAGCAGGCTTGATATTGACGCAATGCTTGAGGAGCTTGAGCTTTACGACGAATTTGATAAAAAACCGAAAAAGGAGCAAGCGCCGAAAAAGCGCGGTAAGGTCGCAAAGCAGGATGCAGTTCCTACTCAGACGAAAAACGCGCCCCAAAGGTCGCAAAAAAAGAACGCTCCGAGGCGTGACGCATCACCCGAAAAGAAGCTCCGCATAATACCTCTTGGCGGTCTTGGCGAAATAGGCAAGAATATGACCGTCGTTGAGTTTGACAATGACATAGTTATTATCGACTGCGGACTTGGCTTTCCCGAGGAGGATATGCTTGGAATCGACCTCGTCATTCCCGATTTTTCCTATCTTGAGGCGAACAGGGAAAAGATAAGGGCCGTTCTTCTTACCCACGGTCACGAGGACCATATAGGCGCAATACCTTACTTTTTGCGCCGCTTTGCAAGCGTTCCCGTTTACGGAACTGCGCTTGCTATAGGTATCATACGCAATAAGCTCCCCGAGCATAAGCTCGGCTTCCAGCCGAAATTGAACGTCGTAAAGGCGGGAGATAAGGTAAAGCTCGGCGTTTTCGAGGCTGAATTTATCCACGTTAACCACTCCATTGCGGACGCTTGCGCTATTGCGCTGTCAACTCCGCGCGGTATGATCGTTCACACGGGAGATTTTAAGCTGGACGTTTCTCCGATAGAGGGCGAGATGATGGACATCGTCCGTCTTGGAGAGCTTGGCAAAAAGGGAGTTAAGCTTCTTATGTGCGAGTCCACCAACGCCGAGCGCGGCGGCTTTACGCCCTCGGAAAAAAAGGTCGGTGACGCGCTCGAAAACGTATTTGCGGCAAATAAGGACAAGAGGATAGTCGTTGCTACGTTCTCCTCAAACGTCCACAGAGTACAGCAGATAATCGACCTTTCCGTGCGCCACGGAAGGCGCGTGGCTGTGTCGGGAAGAAGTATGCAGAGCATAGTCAGTGCGGCTATCGAGCTTGGCTATATGAAGCCGCCCGCAGGAACTATGATGGATATTTCCGAGGTCAAAAACGCCTCGCCCGCAAGCGTCACGCTCATAACCACGGGCAGTCAGGGCGAGCCTAGGTCCGCGCTCTACCGTATGGCATTCGGTGACCACGCGCAGGTATCTCTTACCTCGCGCGACGTGGTAGTGCTTTCGTCAAGCACGATACCCGGAAACGAAAAGTATATTGGAAGAATAATTAACGAATTTGCCCACAACGGCATCAAGGTCATATACGACGGCATACTTGACGGCGTTCATACGTCGGGACACGCGTGCGCCGAGGAGATAAAGCTGATGCAACAGCTCGTAAGACCGAAGTACTATATGCCGATCCACGGCGAATACAGACACCTTAACGCTAACCGTGAGCTTGCGGAGAGTATGGGCATACCGCCGCAGAATATTTTTATAGCGGAGCTTGGAAGCGTGCTTGAGATAGGAAAGAGAAGTGCCGCGATAACGGAAACGGTAACGGCGGGCAGAACTCTCATCGACGGCTACGGCGTGGGAGATATCGGAAACGCGGTGCTGCGCGACAGAAAGCATCTGTCCGAGGACGGTATAGTTATCGTTTTTGCAGCCGTGGAGCTTACCTCAAGGCTTATCATCTCGCCCCCCGAGATAGTTTCAAAGGGATTTGTGTATATGCCAGATTCGGAGGACCTTATATACGACGCAAAGATAGTTGCGGCAGACGTGCTTTCGGATTCGCTTGAATACAGAAGGGGCAAGCCCGATCTTGAAACCATAAAGGAAAAAATGCGACGCGAGGTCGCAAAGCTCCTTTCGTCAAGAACGGGAAGAAATCCCATCGTAATACCGATGATAAGCGTCCTTTGATGTGAACATTTTTTTAAGATATTGAAAATCTTATTGTCGGACACAAAAATTTTGTGATTTGTTCATATTTTGTTAAAATATTGAGGCTCATAAACAAGTATAATATATATGTTTGCTTGATTGAGCCGCCTACTTAGCGGCGGCAACGTATCGTGACCAAAAAGTAAAAAGAAAGGTATTGAAAATACTATGGGAAAAGGAAATCGCTCAAGAATCGAAAGAGCTAATGAAATCGTTGTAAAAAGCGAGAAAACAAAAAATCAGGGAGGCAAGAGCTCTGCGGCTAAGCTTACTACTATCGCAACGATAGCAGCATCGCTTCTGCTCGTTGCTTGTCTTGTGCTTCTGTTCGTTGTAAACGTCGTTCCGCTGTGGCGTCCTGCCGCAACGTCGAACAATTTCACCGTAAGCAAGGACGCAATGTCATTCCTGCTTTACACGCAGTACGATAACTTCCTTAATCAGTACGGCGCGTATGCAAGCTATTTCGGAATAGACACCAGCACGTCGCTGAAAGCGCAGTGGCAGGATAAGACCAACGGCATTACCTGGTTTGACTATTTCGCAACCTCTGCAAAGAATCAGGTAGAGGAGCTTCTCATCTGCTGCGAGGCTGCAAAGGCTGCAGGTATGGAGCTTACCGAAGAGGATAAGGCAGAGATCGAAAAGTACATTGAGGATTTCTACAAGATGGCAGAGGAGGGCGTTGTTGCCTATGAGGAGGCTTACCTCAAGAACAACTCCGTTGAGATCAATCTCTCCGTCGGTGACTACATAGAGATGATGTACGGCGAGGGCGTTGGCGAGGGTGATATCCGCGATGCTCTTGAGATATCCTATCTTGCACAGAACTGGAAGGATAAGTGGACTGACGAGACCGACGCTACCATCAAGGACAGCGACCTTGAGACCTTCGTCGAAAACAACAAGTCCAGCTTCTACAAGGCTGATTATATGAGCTATAGCTTCAGAGCAACCCTTTCCGTAGCAGGTAGCGAGGCTACCGCAGAGGAGAAGGCAGCTTACGAGGCTGAAAAGACCGCAATGAAGGCTCTTGCAGACGCACTTCTTGCCGCTGCAACCGATGCAGATGCGTTCAAGGCACACGTTAAGAGCTACATAATCGATACTCTCTCGGGCGAGCTGTTTGACCAGTATTACGAGGAAGAAAGCGAATCCCTCAAGGACGACGATCTTCCCGCAGCTGACAAGCTTGCTACCGATAAGGCGGCAGTCCTTAAGTACGTCAAGGAGCTGATCGAGAAGGTCGATGCCGATGCCGAGGAGGACGAGAAGGCAGAGGACAAGGCAGAGGCTCAGGCTGACGACGATAAGAAGGAAGAGGACGATACCCCCAAGGCTCCTACCTTTGACGAAAAGACCGCATACGGCAAGGCAATGAAGAAGGTCTGCGACGATCTTGCAAAGGATATGGAATCCGAGTACGTTGCTATCACCACCGAGGGCAAGGCATACGTTGATCCCACGGGAGAGGATGCAGAGGACCTTGATAAGTGGACCTTCGCCGCTGACCGTAAGGCAGGCGATAAGGAGATCCTTAAGGAAGAGGGCGAAAAGTCCAGCACCTACACCGTTGTTCTTATGAACAAGAGCGCATACATTAACGAGGATCAGACCCGCGACGTTGCACACATCCTCTTCACCAAGGATAAATACGAAACCGAGGAGAAGGCAAAGGCTGAGGCTGAGAGAGTGCTTGCTCTCTACAAGAACGGCATCAACACCCTTGAGGCATTCGAGGCTCTCGGTAAGGAATACACCGAGGATTCGGGCGTTAAGTACGAGAACGTAAAGCCCGGCGACATGGTCGAGGAGTTCAATGATTGGATGTTCGACGAGGCGCGCAAGGTCGGTGACGTTGATATTGTAAAGACCACCTACGGCTACCACATCATGTACTACGTTGGCGAGGGCGACATCGCTTGGAAGGCTGACGCAAGAAATGGACTTCTTGATGAGAAGTATTCTGCTTGGTGCGACGAGCAGGCTAAGGTATACAATATCGAATTCAACGACAACACCATCAATCTTATTAGCGGAAGATAATATTTTCTATCAGCACCAAAGAGCCTTAGCGCTTTTTGGTGCTGATGGGTATTATCACCATTAGTATGGGGTATCATATACTGTACAGATGCCGAATTCGGCTCTTATGGAGGACCGTAACCAAATGATAATAGAACCAAAAAAGACGGCGGTCGCGTACCGCTGTCCCGATTGCGGCGCAGGTGTTATGAGCGCCGTTGACGTGTTCAGTCTGTCAGCGGACAGAGTGCGCCTCAGATGCTCCGACCCCGAGTGTCCGTCAAGGCAGGGCGGCGGGGAGAGCGACGCAAACCGTCACCTTGACGTTGTTGCCGTCAAGGACGCAGAGGGCGGAAGGGTAAGACTTACCGTTCCTTGCATCTTTTGCGGCAAGCCGCACACCTTTACGGTTAATACTTCGATCTTCTTCGGTAAGGATATCTTCGTGATGTCCTGCCCTTATTCGGGTATAAATATATGCTTTATAGGCGAGCTTGAGCACGTAAAGGCGGAGCTTGCGCGTTCGGAGCTTGAGCTGCTCGATATGCTTGAGGAGCACGGAATGTCCGAGATCAGGGATTTTGACGCGGATAAGGAGGCGTTTCCCGACCCGCAGGTGTATGAGATAGTGATGTTCGTGATCCACGATCTTGCGGAGGAAGGAAAGATATTCTGCCGTTGCGAAAAGAGTGGGGAAGCCGAGGACGGCGAGGAAGGCGATTATTCCGTCGATATCACCGAGGACGGCGTGCTTGTTCGTTGCAATAAATGCGGCGCGAAAAAGCTTATAGCGACAAACTCGCTGATAAGGGCGCACGATTTTCTTAACTGCGACAGCCTTACGCTTGAATGACGAAAAGCGGCGGATGCAAGAGCTTGCATCCGCCGCGTTTGACTTTTGTATCGCGGCGACTATCCGTGGATTTGCGCGAATATTTTCAAATGGCAATTTAAAAATATTTCGGAAGCCCAATTTAAAAACATTTTCGCAGGTCGATTTGAAAACATTTTCGAGTGTCAATTTGAAAATATATGTTGCAAATCCGCCGAGAATGTGCTATAATAAGCGAAACGGGGTGTGGCGCAGTTGGTAGCGCGCGACGTTTGGGAGCATGAACAAGCGGGGAGCCCCCGCGGGCAAAAACGGCGCGCCGCGCCGAAAAGCAAATCCCCAAAACAATTGCAAACACTGAAGAAATCGCCTTTATTTATGCGGGTTTTCGGCACTTTGCAAAATCTCAAATAAGCGTGAAAATCGGGTTTGACCACAGTTTGTCCCACTTCTACGCAAAACGGAGGATTTAATTGATGAGTAAGAGCGAAGTTATCGGTAATCTTATAGGTGTTGCAATCGGAAGCATTCTTTCCGGAGTATGCGTTTATTTTACTAAAAGCATTTGGTCTGCAGTTATTCCTTTTGCTTGTTACTTAATCGGCGGTTGGATTGGAAAATCTGCAAATAATACAACTAAATAATCTTTTTCGGGGTGTGGCGCAGTTGGTAGCGCGCGACGTTTGGGAGCTAAAGGTCGCTACCCGATCCCCTCTTCAAAAAAGCGAGGAAACGCGAGAAAAACGGAGGAAAAACGAGCATTTGCCGTTTGACCTACCCTCGCAAAAGTGGTTTGACCACAATTTTGACCAGTTCTGTGAGAACTACAATTTCATAAGTTTTTTCACCTTCGAGGTGTAGCTCATCTGGTAGAGCGCCTGGTTTGGGACCAGGAGGCACGGAGTTCGAGTCTCCGCACTTCGACCAAAAAAAGACCGTTTTTGAGGCTTAAAACCCTTGAAAACGGTCGTTTTTTCATCATTCTGCACAATTTTTTATTTTGCAGAAAATTTTGACCACAATTTGACCAGTACAGAACTGGTCAAAAAATCGACTTTTCAATGCTGATCGACGCCTTTTCTCTTTTCTCCTTCGAAACTTGCCAAATTAAATTTTTTTGATAAAATTTTATATAGGTTCAAGTAGAAGTGTAAGATTTTGCGTTCTCGATTGTATATAATAGTGAATCGATTCAAAGACAGAGGTGAGAATATGGAGGATAACAAGTTACTTCGACTACTACATAAAGACCCGAACGCCGGAATGGAACAATTAATGAATCAGTACACAGGTCTTGTTTATGCTGTTGTCAAAAGCAAACTTGACGATTCTTATTATGTATCATCCGATATTGAAGACTGTGTGGCAGACGTATTCAGCAAATTTTATGCGGAACTGTCCGACTACGATCCTAAGATATCGAGTATAAAAACCTATCTGTGCGTCATCGCACGCAACCAAGCAATCAATGTTTCCAAGAGACGAAACCTCGAGGGAGGCATTTCCCTCGATGATGAACAGTCGCTGTTGCAGGTTGCAGATGACGTGATGATCGACAGCGAGCTTGCCGAAGATGAACTACGGCGCGAAGTTATCAAGGCTGTCGAGGATCTCGGTGAGCCGGACTCGAGTATCATTTTCCGTAAGTTTTATTACGGAGAGTCCTCCAAGGATATAGCCAAGGCTGTCGGTCTGACCGTATCAAATGTTGATACCCGAACACACAGAGCCTTAAACAAACTGAGAAAAATGTTTGGAGGTAATGAGGTATGAAGAAAACACTAAGTAATATTTTCGACGAAGCAAATGCAAACGAGCTTGAAAACCTCGTGAGTCAAAACGCTGCGTCTGATGTTTCGGCTGATACACTTTCCTCTATCAAGAACAAAGTGTACGCCAAAACAGGAATCACCAAAGCAAAAACAAAGAAGCCTATTGTTTTTCGTTGGCAATCCTATGTAGCGGTAGCTGCTTGCTTTCTCCTTATCGTTGGAGGCATCTTCGGCGCTCCGTCAATCATGAAGCTATTTAACAACGATCAACCGTCCATCCTTGTTGATATTGCCCTTCCTACCGATATTGATAAAATAATTTGGGCAGCTAACGGTCAGTCCAATGAAGATCCGGACGATGCCAATGCATTTGTCACGTGGAATGGTTGGTCGATGGACTACTCTCTGTACGAGGTTTTGAACCGTGCTGACAAGACCGATTTTATTGCTATTGTTGTAAGGAAAAACAATTCTGCCGAATTGGATTCCTTCGAATATAAAGGAACAACCCTTGCTAAGCTTCGTGCAGAACGCGATGAATTGAATCTTCTTTCCGGCAAGCTAATTGACTTCCACAAAGAAGGCGAATGGCTGAAGTACGGTGAGCTGCTTTATACGACAGGAACTCCCGATGGTGAGAAATGGGCAAAGTCACTTTACGATGAAAGAGTCGCGTTTTACGGTGAGGATTTTATTGCAAAGTATATTGTCAACGGAGAAGTACAAACAGATCTGTTGAATGAAGACTATACTGTTTGCCAAAATCGTTTTACTGAAATTTCTAAGGAAACAGATGAGTTGATTAAGGCATATAACACGAGTTATGTTGACGAAGTAGAAGATATCTTTGTAAGTGCCGGTGCTTGTATAAAAGTTCGTAACAACACCGTCTTCTTGTTCGTACAGAAAGATGAACTTGCCAAACTGAATGTCGAAGGCAAGAATGACTATATGTTGAGCCTTGCAAGACGTTCTGCGTTTGATGGTTCAAGCACTAATATTCCGACTGTTGACGATTCTGTTACGGGTTTCGTGATAGATAAGATTCACTTTGATGGTGTAAGCGGAAATATTAATACGGATGCTGATGTCGCAGATGCAATCCAGGTACTTGTTACTAACAACGATCTTTTACAGTTCATCATTTACAGCGAAGTACACCTTACGGAAGAAGACCTTGAGGATATGCACTACGCAAGTTTCGATCAATGGAACTATCCTACAAGAACGGTCGTGTCCGTTAAAAGAGAAAACATCAATATGGAGGCAATTAAGGAGTTGA
>JAFXAC010000021.1 GCA_017522125.1 Clostridia bacterium
TTTTTATTCCCCAAAGCTCGAAAAAGCGCTTTGGCTTGCTTTTCTTGATCCGCAGATATATTGCCGTAATTGCCGATATAAGTGCAAGTGCCGCAAGTCTGCGCACGCTTGCCGTTACTCCGAAAAAGGATAGGGAAGCGTCAAAAACGACGTAGGCAGATAAGATAAAGGCTATCTCAAGCGCCGTTCTCATTTTATTTTACGTAATCCATAATATCTATGCCGAGCATCGGGAAGAGGCGCGTCAGAAGCACGCGGTAGCGCATATACGCGTGGTAGCGCAGTCCCTCGGCGGCAAGCTCGGGAGATACGCCGATCTCCTCAAGCGTGGTGGCACAGCCCGCACGCTTCATCATATCCTCAAGAGCGTCTGCATCGGGCAGATATTTGTATATCAGCTCGCGTATCTCGCCCCAAGAGCTTTGCAGACGGGCGGGATCTATCTTGTCGGTGATGGTGGGGGTGTTGAGCTTTATAACGTCGGGTATCTGGTCGGCGGAGAAGTGCGTGTATACCTCCTCGAAGTTCGTGGGGTCGGGATTTGCGCTGACGGCAGTAAGCGCGTCGGCAAGCGCACGGTATGCACGCACGAGAATGAGCGTGGCAACGCCGACCTTGCGTCCGTGAAGCTCGGGATAGATGCCGCGAGCAAGCTTGTAGCACTCCCAATAGTGGGACACGACGTGCTCTGCACCCGATGCGGGGCGGGAGCATCCCGCAAGCTTCATTGCGATACCCGAAAGCACGAGCGCCTCGGCGACCGCGCCTGCGGCTTCCTCGTCCTCCGCCATTATCTTGTCCGTCAGCGAGAGTATGCGGGAAAGCGCGTCAAGCGTGACGTTTGCTATCGCGTCGCAGTAATACTCACCCGTCAGGATGCTTGACATCTTCCATTCCATAATGCCAAGGCACTTTGCGACCATATCGCCGTAGCCTGCCGCCTTGAGAATTGCGGGGGCGGCGGCGAGGATGCGCGTGTCGGCAATTATAACGTCGGGTTGTTCAGCCTGCCACGACATTTTGAAATTGTTTTCTATTATCGGCGCGGTGTCGGATGCAAAGCCGTCCATCGAGGGTGCGGTTGCAAAAATGCAGAATTTCTTTTTCTTTTCGAACGCGCTGACGCGGCAAATGTCGTTAAGCGAGCCCGTGCCGACGGAAATTATGCCGTCCGCATCCTCTGCGAGAGCTTCGACCTCGCGCACCTGCTCGACGCGCGCGTAGAGCATATTTTCGTAGACCTTGCGCGTTACCTTAAAGCCCGCAGAGGCAAGAACGTCGCAAAGACCGTATTTTTCAGCGGCGGCAAGTGTGTTTTCGTCGGCTACAAGAAGCAGACGGTCGCCAAATCCGAAGCGGCGAAGAAGCTCGCCCGTTTTTTCGGTAGCATCGCCCGAAATTTCAACGTGCTTGGTATAAACCTCGTGTTTTTTGCCGCAGGGGCAGTTTTCAAGTGATTTGACAAGCTTTTGCAGATCCATAGCAATACCTCACTAAATATTATGAGGTAATTATATCACGCTACGGGAGAAAAGTCAAGGGCACTTGACAGGCTCGGTAAACGCGGTTATAATAATATTCAGTAAAAGTAATATCCGTCGATAACAAGGCGCGGGCGCGCTTTTTCGTCGCGCTCGCGGCTAAGCCTAAGCGCACCGCGGGTGGGGTCGCTCCCGTCCAGCGCATCGGCGGCGGCGCGCAGGGATCGCGGCGAGGCACTTCCGTTTGTCAGCTCTATCCCCGCGTCGCATATCACGGCGGCAAGGCTTTTAGGGTAGCAAGCGTCGTTTTTGCGGTTTATCAGCATGGCGCATACGGCAAGGCGCAACGTGTACGAGCCGTCGGGAACGACCGCATCGGCGGCAAGTGCTAAAAGACGGGTGTCGCGCTCCGCCGTGGCGCTCACGGGAGTTGCGCCGAGAAGTGCGAGGGCAAGGATCATGGGTAATATCTTTTTCATTTTTCAAGCCTTTTTTAATTATTGTAGACAAGAATAGAAAAAACAGTAGGTGAAAAATATGGTTTTTAGTGTTTTGGTCAAGGAAAAAACGTTTCGCGTGCTTACCGAGCCCGTGGACGATCAAAACGGCGGGAGCACGAATTTTATTGAAAAAGCGTCGCTTGCCCCGACGGAGTATGAAACGGTATGCGACGGCACTCTCACGATAGAGGGCGAGCGCGTCAGCCTTTCGTACGAGCCGACGGATCAAATAAGCGTGGAGCTGAGCTTTACGGTCGACGAGCCGAAGCTCATAACGCTCGTCAGACGCTCCGACGCTATGCAGCCGATGACGCTCGTGCTTGAGGAGGGCGTGCGCCACGTTTGCCTTTGCAAAAACAAAAGCACCGCCATCGAAATGATGACGCGTGCGGGGAGGATAGATAACGCGTTTTTGCGCGGCGGGCGCATTGAGATAGACTATACCGTCGAGGTGAACGGTATCCGCGCGGAAAAAACGAAAATGACTATAAGCTTAATAAAAAATGAACGGCTACGCTGAGCGTAGCCGTTCGTTTTTTATTAGCCGTAGATCTCGATCTCGGAGATAACGATAACGTTGGAGTAAGACATGCTTACGCCGATCTGAATGCAATCGACCTCAGCCGCCTCGAAATCACCAAGGGTGAAGGAGGTGGACTCGTCGTACGGATTGTACGTGCCGCTGCTGGAGCCAAGCACTCTCCAAGAGGTAGTGCCGTCAGCGTTCTTGGTGCCGCCGAGAACGTCAAAGGCGATCTCGTTCTGGTTCTCAACGAAGAGGGCAAAGCCGCTTACGGTCATCTTGTTGTAGAGGTCAATGCCGATGAGTGCGCAGTATTTTGCGCTGGGGTCAGAGCCGTCCTCGATCTTAACGCCGTTGGGGGTGTAGCGGATCTCCGCGTCTCTGATGTTCCAGTACATTACGGAGCCGTCGGTGGTAACGGTAGCCTCACGGTAGCTGTCGTAGATAGAGCCCGTGCCGTGTGCGCCAACGTAGCCGATGTGTCCCCAGTCGGAGCTACCCTTGTTCTTGTGGATGTGGGTTCCGTGCTCGGACTTAAGGTATGCGTTTACGTTCTCAACGCCTGCCGCCTCGATCATAGCGGGGGTAACGACGAGAAGGTTCTTTCTGGTGTTGGTAGCCTCGGTCTCAATGCGGACGTTCTCCTGACAGAAGGAGCAGGTCTTAAGCTCAAAGCCGGGAAGGTTGGATGCACCGGGGTAGGTAGCAAGAGCCTCGCCCGTGCAAACGTGATCGCCAAAGTTTCCGCTTGAATCCTCAACGTAATCGTACTGGACGAAATCGCAATGCTTGCAGGTTCTGGTCTTTACTGCAAGACCCGTGCAGGTGTAGTCGCCCGTAGCCACCCAATCGTTCATCTTTGCGTGGCGGCAGGAGCCGTCAACGTTGGTGACCTGTGCGTCAGCAGCGGTGGTCTGGGCAGGAGTGGTGTCAGCGTCGGGGGTAGCGGGGGTGGTCACGCCCGCGGTGGTGTTAGCGCCTTCGCCTTCGCCGCAAGCTACGAAGCAGGGGAGAAGGAGAGCGAGTACGAGCGCAAGCGCTATAGCTGTAATTTTTTTCATTGCTTTACTCCTTATTGGTCAATCAGTTGCCGTAGATCTCAAGCTCGGAAATGTATATCTGGGACTGCATTGCGGAAATGACGCCGATCTGGATGCAGTCAACGGTGATCTCGGGGAAGTCTGCGTAGTAGCAGCCCGTGTCCTCGTTGTAGGTGATATACTTGCTTACGTCGTCTACGCCGCCAAGCACGGTCCAGGTGATGGTGCCGTCCTCGTTGGTCTTACCGCCGAGAAGATCGAAGGTCATCTCGGGAACGGGATTTACGAAGATGGAGAAGCCGCTAACGGTAATGGGATTAGCGATCTCGTAGCCGATGAGAGAGCAGTACTTAGCAGTAGCGTCCTCAACACCGTCGGGAGTGTACTTGGTGTCTACGTCCTTGATGTTCCAGTAAAGGATAGTTCCGCTTGCGTCGGTTGCGGAAGCGTCGCGCTCGCCGTTAAGGAGTGCAGCCATACCGTGAATAGCGGTAAAGCCCTTTCTGCCCCAACCCGATGCGCTCTTATACTTTACGTTGCTGTGACCTGCGTTTATGTAGGACTTTACGTCCTCACAGCCTGCAGCCTCAAGCATATCTGCGGAGATGAGGAAATGGTTCTTTCTGGTAGCGGTGGAAGCGCTCTCTACGGTCACGTTTTCCTGACAGAAGGAGCAGAATTTTACCTCAAATGCGGCAGTGTTTGCAGAGCCGGGGAAGGATGCGAGTGCCTCGCCCTCGAAAACGTGGTCGCCCATATTTCCGCTTGCGTCCTCGGTGTACTCATACTGAATGAAGTCGCAGTGCTTGCAGGATCTGGTGGAAATGGAAAGACCCGTGCAGGTGTAGTTGCCCGTAACCGTCCACTCGTTCATCTTTGCGTGGCGGCAGGAGCCGTCAGCGTTGGTGACCTGAGCGTCAGCAGCAGCCGTGGTCTCGGCGGGGGTGGTGTCGCCGTCGGGCGTTGCGGGGGTGGTCACGCCTGCGGTGGTGTTTGCGCCGTCGCCTTCGCCGCAAGCCGCAAAGCAGGGCAGGAGCAGAGCAAGCACGAGGATCAGTGCGATAGATGTGATCTTTTTCATTGTAGAATCTCCTTTTCTTAATTAGTTTTTGGGTGTGATCTTATCAATACCGCCCATATAAGGACGGAGAGCAACGGGGATATTTACGCTGCCGTCAGCGCAAAGGTTGTTCTCGAAGAACGCGATGAGCATTCTGGGGGGAGCAACGACGGTGTTGTTAAGGGTGTGTGCGAAATACTTCTGTCCGCCCTCGCCCTGAACGCGGATCTTGAGTCTGCGAGCCTGCGCGTCACCGAGGTTGGAGCAGCTTCCGACCTCGAAATACTTCTTCTGACGGGGCGACCAAGCCTCAACGTCAATGCTCTTGACCTTAAGGTCTGCAAGGTCACCCGAGCAGCATTCGAGCGTGCGCACGGGGATATCAAGGCTGCGGAAAAGGTCAACGGTGTTCTGCCAGAGCTTGTCAAACCACGCGGGGCTCTCGTCGGGACGGCAGACAACTATCATTTCCTGCTTTTCAAACTGGTGGATACGGTAAACGCCGCGCTCCTCGATGCCGTGCGCGCCCTTCTCCTTGCGGAAGCAGGGGGAGTAGCTCGTCAGCGTGTAGGGGAGCTTCTCCTCGGGGTTTATCGTGTCGATGAACTTACCTATCATGGAATGCTCGCTCGTACCGATAAGGTAAAGGTCCTCGCCCTCTATCTTGTACATCATGGATTCCATCTCTGCAAAGCTCATAACGCCCGTTACAACGTCGGAACGGATCATAAAGGGAGGAATGCAGTAGGTAAATCCGCGGTCTATCATAAAGTCGCGCGCGTAGGAGATAACGGCGGAGTGTATGCGTGCAACGTCACCCATAAGGTAGTAAAAGCCGTTTCCCGCAACGCGGCGAGCCGCGTCAAGGTCGATGCCGCAGAAGCGCTCGAAGATATCGGTGTGGTAGGGGATATCGAAATCGGGAACTACGGGCTCGCCGTATTTCTGCACCTCTACGTTTTCGCTGTCGTCCTTGCCTATCGGAACGCTGGGGTCGATAATGTTGGGAATTACCATCATTATCTTGCGTATCTTTTCCTCGTATTCGGGCTCAAGTGCCTCAAGCTCTGCAAGGCGTGCGGAGGATGCGGCGACCTTCGCCTTTACCTCGGCGGCTTCGTCGCGCTTGCCCTGCGCCATAAGTGCGCCTATCTGCTTTGACAGACGGTTCTTTTCGGCGCGAAGGTCGTTTGCCTCGCTGATGGTGCGGCGGTTCTCGGCGTCAAGCGCTATCACCTCGTCAACGAGGGGGAGCTTGTGGTCCTGGAACTTATTGCGGATATTCTGTTTTACGATCTCGGGGTTTTCCCTTAAAAATTTCAAGTCAAGCATTAGAAATCTTCTCCATGTTATTTATATATGTAATTATACCACAGCAGCAGAAAAATGTCAAAGGATTTTTACTTGGTTTCGACCATAGCGGCGAATTTTTTTGCTTTTTCGAACGCAAGGCGCATAAAGCCCTCGTAATCGAGGTGCGCGTATATGCGGTGGGTGTCCCTGTTGGGTTTTGAGTTGCGCGTCAGCTCAAAGGTCAGGGGCGCGGAGTAATTTACGCGATTCAGGCGGTCGGCAATGCCCTGCCAGTCGGCAACGCCGTCAAAGGGCATAAGGTGGGAGTCGTCGTGCCAGGTCATCTCGTTGGGGTCAGTCATACCCATATTGTCGTCAAGGTGCGTGCAAACGAGGCGGTCACCGTAAACGGCGGGAACGTCCATTGAGAAGTTGTAGCACATTTCGTGTCCCGTGTCCCAGCAGTAGCCGAGCGCGGAGTGCGTGCCAAGCTCGCGCTTTATAAGCTCAAGATATTCAAAGCCCTCGACGTTTTCAAACGCGACGGTAACGCCGCATTTCTGCGCCTCGTCAAGTAATCTGCCGAAGCGCTCTATGCCGAGCTGTGTGGGGGTGTGCTTGTCCATACCGATAATGGGGTGAACTACCGCTATCGGCACGTTGCCCGATGCGCAGTCGCGCACGCAATCCACGAGCATCCTGATGAAATCATCGCCCGCCTTGCCCTCGTCCCAAACGACGTCAATGCCGCGGAAGGGGGAGTGTATGGACTGATATATCAATCCGCAATCGGCAATAAGGCGTGCGGTCTTGGGGATATCCGAGCCGACCTGCCAGGTCGTAAAGCAACCGTCAAAGCCTATCTCGGCAAGCACGGGTATCTCGTCCCTCATTTTCAGACCGAAGCCCGCGTCAACGTCAATACAAATTTTGTGCTTCATCGTTTTTTCCTCACTGTGCTTTTTGTTCCGCCAGCCACTCCTCAAAGCATATGCCGCGGCTCATTATCTCGGTGGCGACCTCAACTCCGACGTAGCGGTAGTGCCACGGCTCGTATATGATGCCCGTTACGTCCGTCTTGTCGGCGGGGTAACGCAGGATAAAGCCGTATTTGTGGCAGTTATCAATAAGCCATTGCTGGCGTACCTTCGTTTTTTGAGCGTCGAGGTTATAATGCTCGACACAGCAAACTATGTCAACGGCAAGACCGAGCTGATGCTCGCTCGTTCCAGGTATCGCTACCTCCTTGGCGGCAAGGGCGTACGCCTCGTCGTCGCTTATGCCGGGCTTTGCCTTTTTGATATTGTTTATCTTTTTGGTAAACAGGTTCTCCTGCGTTGCCTGCGAGCGGAAGCCCGAGCAAACAAGCGGCTTGCCCTCGCAACCGTTCTTCGTAGTCTTGTTTGCCTCGTAGCAATCGTTAAGCATCTGCTTTAACGGCTCGACCATTCTTACGTCCACCTGCTTGCCGTTCACCTTTGTAAGCTCTATCGTGTCGATGTATTCGACGGAGAGCTTGTTCCACGGATTGACGAGCGTGAGATACCACGCGCTAAGGTCGTAGGTGGGCTCGGGCGGCGTGGGAACGGTGGTGTCGGGAACGGTCGTGTCGGGAACGGTCGTGTCGGGAACGGTCGTGTCGGGCGCAGTGGTGTCCACGGTAGTGTCGGGGGAAGTAACGACGGTAATATCGGGCACGGTGGTGTCGGGGGCTTTCGTAGGCTCTCCGAGAACCGACGAGGTGTCGGGGGCGGACGTATCGTCACCGCCGACGGGCAACAGCTTAAAGCCGAATATTGCTATGATTCCGATAAGGCACACGGACAAAAGCACTATGAAAAAGCGCGTCACCTGCGCCGCGGCACTGTTTTTTCTTTTGCTCATTTCGACCTCTCCTTTTTTAGATATCTATACATAATTAGCATACCACATTTTCTTTGATAATTCAAGGAGAATTTTCAATTTAATGGAACTAAAACAAAAAACTCACGCCGCCGCGTAAGCGACAGCGTGAGTTTTGATTGATTCTTCGTCAAAATTTCATAAAGCAGGCGCGTTCCTTGTCCGCGTCGTTGGGCGCGTGCATGGATATCATCCTCTCGCCCTCAAGCGTGGTAAAGAGCATTGCGTGTCCGCCGCTGAAATTGTAAAGTCCCTCGCGGTGCGTCCATTTGCCGCGTATGGAGTCGCTTTCGGCGATGAATATCTGGTATTTCTTGTTTCCGATGCTCGACCACATCATTTTCAGCACGCCGTCCTCGGTGAACAAAAACGGACCGTCGGTTATGTATTTTCCGCTTCCCGTGCCCTTTATTTCCGAAACGTTGGGGTTATCGGATGCGCGGAACAGCATAAAGGGCTCTTCAACGGGGCGCGAGAGGTCGCGTGCCAGCTTGACTGCCCATATCTCGCCGTTCTTTATCTGCGTCCACTCGTGGCAGAATACCATATAAGGCTCGCCGTCCTCGATATGAAGCGTGCCGTCAAGGCATTCCCAATCGGCGGGAGTCCTTGCCGCGTCGGAAACGGGAACGAACTCGCCGTCGGGCGTGTCGCACACGAAAATCTGCGTCGCGCGATGCTCCGTGTCGCTCTTCATACTGCCGAAAAGGTAGTATTTTCCTTCGTAAAAATGCACCTCAGCCGCCCAATAGTCGCGCGTAGCCCAAAGACCGAGCTTTCCGCCGTCAACTACGACCTTCGGTTCCTCAAAGCTTTCAAGATCGTAGCTCTTGTAGACGGAAAAGGTATTTCGTGCCGCAAGGCTGCCGTCGTTCAGCGCGGTAGTGCCGTACATATAGTAGCAATTATTTTCGCGGTCGGTCAGTATGAACGGATCGCGTATACGGATATCTTCTTTTTTAAGCATGGCGTTCTCCTTTTTGCCCGCACGCGGGCGCGTTTGCCACATTATATCATATTTTCGGCAGGAAATCAACGGCTATCGCGGCTGTTTTGATTTGCTTTTTGAAGTTATTGTTTCTTATATTCAAAAATATTCGTATTATATGCAACGGCGACGTCGCCCGTGTCCTTGCTATGCTTTGCGCAGATCAACGCTTGCTTTTGATAGCCTTGACGGCTCGGTAGACGATCAACGCGAGTATCTGTATGCCTATAATTCCAAGAGGAATGAACAGCATATAAGCACCTACGGTTTTGGCAATAGAGGGTGGTTCTAAAAACAAGAAGAAGCCGATGAAGGCGCAAAAAAACAGCAATACGGCAAAGGCGGTAACGCCATTTTTTATTTTTTTACGTAGTTTTTTATTAAATTGGTGGTTTGGAAAGAACAGAGACATTAGCTTTATGTAGATCGCACCTACCGCTTCAACGATTATCTCGAAAACAAGCTCGAAAATCAGTTCAAATAAGCAGCCCATAGTTCCACCGTCTTTCTGAGTTTATTATATCCCACCCGAGTGTGTCCTTTGCTTTGTGTTCGGCGCTCGGTTTAGATGTCGATCAATGCGTATCTGTAAATTCTTTTAACGCTTGAAGTAAGGTATCCTTTTTATAAACAATAAAATCGTTCAGCTCGTTCATTCTGTTTAATGCAATTTTTCCGTGCGCTTTTTCTAATTTTTTTTGAGAGTAGAAAAAAACAACTTGTTTGCACTGGCGTTCTTGTATGTTGTTGTGAAAATCATTAAGAACGAAAGCTTTTGTTTCTTCCACAGATAAGCAAGTTTCGATATCGTCAATATCTTGGTTACTATCGTCCTCCATTTTTTCTTCGTCCTCTTCTGCGGGATAAAATGTGAATGTACTTGTTTTCGGATCAAAGAAAAACGGCTCAGTGAAATCCAATAGAATATCCTTATATATGAAATATCCATGCATACCATATTCCTCACCCCGCTTGAAATACTGAATTGGCAACTCATTTTCTTTTATGATGGAGTAAGGGATATTGTCAATATGAAAGGGAGCTAAAAAATTAAATTTGTGTGGGAAATCCTTTTGATATTGTGAGTGCGTATATTTGTAGTAACTAAAGGGTATAGTGATAAATTTGAAAATTAAAATGAATAGAGCAACAGGGATAGCAATAGGGATAAAAATAAAAAGACATATACATGCAAGCCATTGCGACCAAAAAGACTTCTTGAATTCCATTTAATCACCACCTTTCCGAATTTATTATAGCATTTTCACGGCTGAAAATCAACGGCAAGCGGCAAATTCAACCAATGCTCGGATTTTGAGGGGAAGGCGGGAAATGCGAACCTATTCCCGTAACGCAAAGCGTTACGCGACTAGGTGAGAAGCCGCAGTGCCGCTGCCAACGCAAAAAGGACACCCGAAGGTGTCCTTTGCGTTGGCTGTTCTGACCTTAATAGATGCTACATTTACGTATTGCCTAAAATCATTGAAACAATCATTAAGAAGGTAGCAAACGCTACCGTAGCAAAAGGTAAAAACTGTATGATAAGAGATGGTATGTATTTTTCTTTTTTTCTCAAAATAATCGATAATATAATTCCTATTGCACAAAAGAGAATCGTGCAAATGAATATAATACTTGACATCAACAAAAATATTTGAGCAATAGAGATGTTTTCTTTTGGAGTATATACATATAACATCAACCCCAAAAATGATATAATCCACGAAGAAGCCGCATAAACCACAGAAAGTACAATGTTACTTACAATTCCAACAGTTTTCATATTCCCACCGCCTTTCTACGTTAATTATAGCATTTTTACAGCTGAAAATCAACGGCAAGCGGCAAATTCAACCAATGCTCGGATTTTGAGGGGAAGGCGGGAAATGCGAACCTAATCCCGAGCCGCACGCGGCTTGGGATTAGGTGAGAAGCCGCAGTGCTGCTGCCAACGCAAAAAGGACACCCGAAGGTGTCCTTTGCGTTGGCTGTTCTGACCTTAATAGATGCAACCTTATTTCTTTCCAAGTTCTTCGTTTTGAATTTGCTTTCGCAGCTCTTCTTTTTCCAATTCAAGTCTTGTCTTAATTGTTTTTCCGTATTTGACCTTAAAAATCACATTACCAACAACATAGGCAAGTATATACGGAATAATACTACACAACTTGGCGTATGACGAAAAGAAAAATATAAAAGGAAATACAAATGGAATCAATCCATAAAATGAATATCTCGTATATTTGTACTGTTCATTCAATTCGTCATCGGTCAATCTGACAGTGTTACCTGTTGTGTATGCAGTATCACCGGTTGAGCTTCTATGAAAATCCACTTTGAACATCGGGGCTTGAACGAGCATTAGTACAATAAGAAATACAGGTACAACTGACAGAAAATCAATAATTATATTCGTTCGAAATGCAATCAATAACACTACATTGATAGCAACATGAACGATATAATAAATGCTCATTTTTTTCATGGTCCATTCTCCTTTTATTGTAATAACTTATTTCGGTCGGTAAACACATTATACCGAAAGAAAGCGGGAATGCAAGAAAAGTTTTTGAAAATTATTTGTTGGGTTTATTATAGCATAAATTCAAAAAA
>JAFXAC010000022.1 GCA_017522125.1 Clostridia bacterium
GAAGCTGATTATGACGGCAGCGGGCTTCCTCGGAAAGCAGATGGAGAGTTAAACTGAAAAAGGGCAGAGAATTTTACGTTCTCTGTCCTCTTTTACTTTCGGGAAAATATAATCTTGTCGATATGCCTCGCTATGCTCGGCTCGATATATTCTCGCTTCGCTCGAATTCGATATGTTCTCCCTTCGGTCGAACTCGATATGATATAAATCCGCGATAGCGGATTTATATCGACGAGTCGTGTCCGTAAGGACACGGCTCATTCTATCGTCATATCAAGCTTGAAGCGCAGTATCTTGCGCAGGGTGTTCTTGGGGAATTCCTCGCTTCTCACCTTGACGTGTCCTATCTTCTTGTAGGGGACGGCGGTGGCGTTGTATTCCTTCACGCGCGCCTTGAAGTATTCCTTGATATCCTCAATGCCGTTCTTCTCAAAGTACTCCTTGTCGGGATATATCTCCGCAACTATGGCGTTGTTTTCAATGCCGCGCTTGCTCTGTCCCTCGTAAACGATGATGTCCACGATTCCGGGCGTTGCGGCAAGGACGTTCTCGATCTCCTCGGGGTAAACGTTCTTACCGTTGGAGAGAATGATGAGGTTTTTCTTTCTTCCCGTTATGTAAAGAACGTTGTTTTCGTCAAGCTTTCCGTAGTCGCCCGTTCTGAAAAATCCGTCCTCGGTAAGCGCGTCGGCACTTGCCGCCTCGTCCTTGTAGTAGCCTATCATTACGTTAGGACCTTTAACGAGTATCTCGCCCTCGCCGTCCTCGTTGGGCTCGTTTATCTTTACGGTGTCGATGTCGATAACGGCGCCAACGCTTCCGTGTACGATGTTTCTGCTGTGGTTTACGGCAACGAGGGGAGCGCACTCGGTAATTCCGTAGCCGTTGAGGGTGGCGATGCCGATAGCGTCAAAGAATTCAACGATGTCGCGGTTTATCGGTGCGCCGCCCGAGATAACGGTCTTAAGCTCGCCACCGAACGCCGCGCGAATGGAGGAAAACAGCTTTTTGCGCACGTCAATGCCGACCTTGCGCAGACCATTACTTACCTTTATCATATTCTTTACGAGCTTTTCCTTGCCCTGCTCCTTGATAGTTCCCATAATGCGACGGTAGAACGTTTCAAGGTAAAGGGGAACGAGAACGAGGTGTCCGGGCTTTTGCTCGCCAAGCTCCTTGAGGATATAGCGTATTCCCGAGGAGATGTATATTTCCGAGCCGATAACGGCGTGTCCGACGTACATTACGGTCGAGCCGTAGGTGTGGTGGGGCGGAAGAACGCCGAGCGTCTTTGCGGAGTAATCAATGTAGGGGATAGCGTCGGTAATGTCGGCAAGTATTGCATTCTGCGAGAGCATAACGCCCTTGCCCTTGCCCGTAGTTCCCGAAGTGAAAACGAGAAGTGACATTCCCAAGGGGTCTATGGGCGCGTCGAAATAGCATTCGGGGGATGCGGCAAAAACAGACCTGCCGTTTTCAACAAGCGCCTCTATTCTGTTTTCCGTGCCCTCGGGCGCGCCTATGTAAACGATGGGCGCGTCAAGCGCAAGCCTTGCGGCAACGAAGCTTGCCTTTTCTGCGATATCGCAGTCGGTAATAAGATATTTCACCTCTGCCTTTACGCAGGTCTCGGCAAGGTCCTCAGCCTGCCAATCCCTGTCAAGCGGCACGAGCACCGCGCCGATGGAAAGGGTGGCGAAGTAGGTGAGCATCCAATGGTAGGTCGACTTTGCGATAAGGGCAACGTGCTTGCCCGCACAGCCCATCTTCGCAAGGCTCGCGGCGAGCGCACGCACGTCGTCGCGCAGACCGATAAAGCTTACGCGCACCACGTCCTTGTCGGAGGGACGGTTGCGGTATGAGTACGCGGGAGCCTCGCCGTAGGTCTTTGCCGCCCACTCGATAAGCTCGCGCATATTTACAAAGCTATGCTTTTCGTGTATAAGTTCACTCTTCATAACAAAACTCCTTTATTTAAGCCTCTTGCGCCCTCATGCCCTCAAGCAGGAAGGCGAAGCTGTATTTGAAATTTTTAATTGCCTCGTGCATAGGCAAGCCGCGTCCTACGGCGTCCGCGTTGTAGCCGCGGCAAAAGCACCATATGGAATAGCTCATAACCTCGGAGTCGACGTTTTTTATATATTTTTGCTCCTTGGCGTATTCGATTATCTCGCGTATCTTCTGCATCCACCAGCGGTAGTTGTAGTCGGATACGGAGTCGTTTTCGAAAACGTAATAGTTAAAGTGGTTTTTCGCGCGGTAGGAGATGACGAGCGTGTTTGCAACGAAGTCTATTACCTGCTCGAAAAAGTCCTTTTTGGGGTCGAATTCGGTGGGAAGCGTGTCGCGTATTTTTTGTATCGTTTTCTGATAAACGATGTCAAGCACCTCGGAAATGTTGTGGAAGCGATTGTAAAAAACGCGGTTGGTGATAGCAAGGGATTGCAGTATCTTGCGCACGGTAAGCGCTTCGGGACCCGATGCGGTCGCAATCTTTTCGGCGGCGGAGATTATCTTGTCGGACATCTCGTCCTTTATAAGCTCGTCACCCATAGTGTCAACGGTGGGGATATTGTGTTTTGGCATATTTACCTCCCGAAAGAAATAGCACACGGTGTGCCGATATATTATAGCACAGTGTGTGCTCCAAGTCAAGGATTTTATGAAAAATTTTGCCAATTTTTGCGAATGTCCAAAAAGCACCGTCTTTTGTGATTGACATTCGCGCTTTTTTGTTATATAATAAAGCTAACGTAAATTTTTCGGAGGTAAAAATGGATAACGCAAAGCTCCTTTCCCTCAAAGAAACCGCGCGCAAGGTGCGCCTCGGTATTCTTGAGGGTGTTCATGCCGCAGCATCGGGCCACCCCGGCGGCTCTCTCTCCATCGCAGAGATCATAACGTATTTGTATTTTGAGGAAATGAACGTCGACCCCGCCAACCCCAAGTGGGAGGACCGCGACCGCCTCGTTCTTTCCAAGGGACATACAGCCCCCGCGCTCTACGCGGCGCTGGCAAATAAGGGTTATTTTTCCACGGATGCGCTGTCCACTCTTCGTCAGGTCGACTCCTTCCTTCAGGGTCACCCCGATATGAAGGGAACTCCCGGTGTAGATATGTCAACGGGCTCTCTCGGACTCGGCGTTTCAGCCGCCTGCGGAATGGCTCTTGCCGCTAAGATAGACGGCAAGGATTACCGTACTTACGCCATCGTCGGTGACGGTGAGTCGCAGGAGGGACAGGTTTGGGAGGCAGCTATGTTTGCCGCCCATTATAAGCTTGACAACCTTTGCTTCATTCTCGACCTTAACGGTCTGCAGATAGACGGTAGGATCACCGATGTCATGAATCCCACCCCCCATGATGAGAAATTCGGGGCTTTCGGCTGGAACGTTATTCTTGCCGACGCTCACGATTTTGAATCTCTTGAAGATGCCTTTGCCGCCGCACGCGCGTGCAAGGGTAAGCCCTCCGTTATAATCGCTCGCTCCGTCAAGGGCAAGGGCGTTTCCTTTATGGAGGATCAGGCAGGCTGGCACGGAAGCGCGCCTAACGACGAGCAGTACGCCGCCGCCGTTGCAGAGATCAACTCTGCAAACTAAGAAAGGGAGGCAGAAAAATGGCTGAAAAGATTGCAACAAGAGAAGCATACGGCAACGCGCTTGCCGAATTTGGCGATAAGTACGATTTCGTAGTGCTTGATGCCGACCTTGCCGCCGCTACCAAGACGGGCATATTCAAAAAGAAATTCCCCGAGCGCTTTTTCGATTGCGGAATAGCCGAGGGCAATATGATGACGGTTGCCGCAGGTATCGCTACCACGGGCAAGACCGTGTTTGCGTCCACCTTCGCTATGTTCGCCGCAGGCAGAGCGTTCGAGCAGATACGCAACTCCATCGCATACCCCCACCTTAACGTAAAGATCGGCGCAACTCACGCGGGCATCACCGTAGGTGAGGACGGCGCGACGCACCAGTGCCTTGAGGATATCGGCGTTATGCGCACTATCCCTGGTATGGCTATCGTAAACCCCGCCGACGCTGTGGAGGCACGCGCCGCCGTTGAGTGGGCTATCAATTATAAGGGCCCCGTTTACCTGCGCTTTGGCAGACTTGCAGTTCCCGTTCTCTTTAACGGTGCTGATTATAAGTTCGAGTTTGGCAAGAACGTAAGACTGCGCGAGGGCAAGGACGTTACCATAATGGCAAGCGGAACTACCGTTTCCATCGCTCTTGAGGCGGCAGAGCTTCTCGCCGCCGAGGGCATAAGCGCCCGCGTTACCAACGTTCACACCATTAAGCCCCTTGATACCGCCGACGTTCTCGCATCCGCCGCAGAAACGGGTGCTATCGTAACGGTCGAGGAGCATAACGTTATCGGCGGACTCGGCTCTGCAGTTGCAGAGGCAGTTTGCGCCGCACGCCCCGTTCCCGTAGTACGCGTTGGCACGGAGGACGTTTTCGGACGCTCGGGCAAAGTACCCGCGCTTCTTGAGGCTTACGGACTCACCGCCGCAAACGTCGCCGCCAAGGCAAAGACTGCTATTTCACTTAAATAAATAGGAAAAAAGCCGCAATCGTCTGCTCGCGCAGACGATCGCGGTCTTTATTATTTATAATGGAAAAAAGCCGCAATCGTCTGCTCACGCAGGCGATCGCGGTCTTTATTATTTATAATGGAAAAAAGCCGCAATCATCTGCTTTCGCAGACGATCGCGGTCTTTATTATTTATAATGGAAAAAAGCCGCAATCGTCTGCTCACGCAGACGATTGCGGTCTTTATTGTTTTATTGTAATTATTCCTTCGCCGCCTTGACTATCTCGCCTACGCCGTCGATGACGTACTTGGGACGGTAGGGGAAAAGTCCGATATCCTCGCGCGCCGTAACGCCGCTGAGGACGAGCACGGTGTCGATGTTTGCCTCGATTCCCGCGATGATGTCCGTGTCCATTCTGTCGCCTATGAAGGCGGTGTCCTTCGAGGTACAGCCAAGCAATCTTTGACCGTGGCGTATCATAAGGGGGTTGGGCTTGCCGACGAAGTACGCCTTTTTGCCCGTCGCTATCTCAATGGGCGCAACGAGCGAGCCCGTTGCGGGCATAATGCCCGTTTCGGTAACGCCGACGGTGTCGGGGTTAGCGCCAATGAGCTTCGCGCCCGCGTTGATAAGGGAGATAGCCTTTTCTATCTTTTCAAAGCTATACGTGCGCGTTTCACCGACTACGACGTAGTCGGGGTTGACGTCGTTCATATATATCTTGCGGTCGTAGAGTGCCTTTGAAAGCGCCGCCTCGCCGATAACGTACGCGGTGCATCCGGGGGCTTGCGAGTCAAGGAACTCCGCGGTCGCCATTGCGCTGGTGTAAAAATGGTCGGCGGACACCGAAAGCCCCATTCTTTCAAGCTTCATACTAAGCTCGTGGGGCGTTTTTTCGGGGCTGTTGGTCAGGAAGATGAAGCTCTTGCCCTCGGCGAGCATCCAATTTACGAACTCGGCAACGCCGTCAAGTATCTTGTTGCCGTGGTAGATAACGCCGTCCATATCGCAAATAAAGCCTGATTTGTTGATTATATTCTTCATAAGTTTTCTGCCTTTCGGTGTGTTACAGTTATTTTACCCCAAAAAGAGATAAATGTCAATGATTTTGAGTCATAAAAAAAGCATAGCGGACGGTTTTTCCGTCCGCCAAGTGATTTTTACACCACACCATTTATCATTATATCACAAGTCGAAGCAAATGTAAAGAGAAACTTGTGTAGTTTTACCAAATTCTACTTATTGAATAAAAAATAATTGTAAACTTTGTACAATTTGTGTATTGCAAAGGCTGAAAATATGTGCTATAATATAGACACAGGAAAGGAAGGTACAGTCCAATGTACAACTAAGCCCCACGGTATTTCAGCAGGATCTGAAGGCACGAAAACGGAACGGAAGTTTTTGAAGTTTAGTTCCGCAGCCGAGGAAGATAAAACTGAAAGCCAAGAAAAACCTTTTCGCCCTTGCAAAAAAGCAATAAAAAAACAAAGGGTATTCTCCTTAGAGAAATGAGATTTGAGTTTTAAGATTGTAGAAAAAAGCAAAGGGCAGACAGTAGAAAGAGAGGTATAAAAAAAGATGTTAGATATCAAGGGTGAAGCGAAATGACCCTTGGTTGCAAAGAGTAAGTCTTGCAATCAAGGGTCATTTCTTTTTTATTTTTACAAAAGGCTATGTCACACTTAATGGTTGATTTTTTCATAAAAATATGCTATAATAAAACATAGGAGTTGATTTCAATGTCTGCTATTAAAGATATTTTAGATAAAATCGATAAGTTAAGCCCCGCCGATCAAGAGCGTCTTAAAACAATCCTTTTTAGCAAAACTTTTATTAAGCTATGTGTTAACTACATTAAAAACTGATCGGAACAGCAGTTTATCAGATCGTCCTGCTCTTCCGTTAGTTGCATAAACTTGAATTTTGCAGAGGAGATGTATGATTAGTGAATAATTTAGATACTCATTCCAAAATATTGAAGGCATATAAAATTCTTCGAACTATAACAATTGTTTTTGCTATATTAGGTCCTCTGGCGATGATATGCTCTGCGGTAGTTATTACATTGTTAGAAGAAGGTTGGTGGTTTAATCTTTTTGCCGCCTTTCTTGCCGGAATCTTAATGATGGTTGGCACACTTTATTTGTCTTTTTTAACACTTATGAGTGAAATAACTCGGCATATCAGAAGCAAAGTCAGAAGTGATTTATCCGACACACCTATTACAAAATGGATTCATCGTTTAGTTATGGGAGCATCTATTGCAGGAGTGGTTTCTTATATCCCTTTCCTTTTGATTGTTTACGATATCTTAAATGGAGGCTTTGCTATTTTCCACTTTGTATGCGGTGGTACTATTGTAGCTTTGTATTTTGTTCTTGCAATAAATGCAGTTATACATCGTATAAAGATACGTTTATGAAGTTAACAAAAAGCAATATGTCGAGTATAGGAGAGAAAATACTCTCCTCTACAAAAAGTGCTAAAAATCAGTCATATTAAGTGACAGAGCC
>JAFXAC010000023.1 GCA_017522125.1 Clostridia bacterium
AAGACCGTTTTTTTCGTCCAAAAGGATGAAGAAAGCGGTTTTTTTAAGGTAGAAATCCTCACGGATTTCGATTTTTATACGTATTTTTTAGCCGCGATTTTGCCCTCTGGCGTACCCTCGTACGCCGACGACGGCAAAATCACGTCTTCTGCATCTAACTGATACAGCCCCTATTCAATTTTATCGTTTTGAGCAAACAAAAATATTGCGCTGAAATAGCAAAGAACGTAGCAGAGCGCTCCCGTGAGAAGATCTCCCGCGTAACCGAATATGATGGAGAACACCTCGGCAGCGCCGCTTGGCGCACCGTATGAAACGTCATAAAATATTCTCGATATCAAAAGGAAGGCAGTATATACCGCCGAGCCGATAAGGGCGGGGAACAGTATCGGGTTTTTGAAGGACAAAAAGCCGTTAAACGGATATACCTCGGCACGCTCGCTGTATTCGATGCCCGAAAGACGGCGCTTAGCTTTCTTTAGCGACTCCGCGCGCTCGTAATGCTTTTTGCACAGTAGCGCACCCGCAACGTATACAACGGCGATAAGCGCAACGTCGAGAAGTGCGTATATCAGCGTAACGAAAAGCTCCCTTGCAAAATTAACGACTCCCGAAAAGACGGCGGACGCGAGAAAATTAAGTATCCATTTAAAGCAAGCCACCGTTCCCGCAAGAGCGAGAAAGGCGTTTTTACAGGGCTTGTTGTTATACCAGAAATACTCCGAAAACGCGACGAGCCCAAAGAGCAAAAACAGAGATACCGCCTCGAGTATTTTTCTTAGATAGTAGCATATCGCGGGGATCAGCGAATCCTTGTAGAGTATGTTCGTCACAGTGGCCATTTCAAGCGGCGCGAAAACGAACGCACAGAGAATGGCGCAAAGCAGTGCGGCAATGAGAAGTATAAAAGCGCGGATCACGCTTTTATCGTAAGAACGGGACATTATGCTTCCTCCGTGGGAAAGTTATGGATTTGCCGTGTCGCCGCAGTCGATTTTAAGCTGCTCTGCGGGCGAAGGATTGGTTTCGGGGTACTTTTTATCAAGATGCTCGTAAGCAAGCCTTGTGGCTATTCTTCCGCGCGGTGTACGCGCCAGAAAGCCGATCTGTATAAGATAAGGCTCGTAAACGTCCTCAAGCGTGATGGCTTCCTCACCGACCGTAGCGGCAAGCGTGTCAAGTCCTACGGGGCCGCCGCTGTAAAAATCAATAATGGCCTCAAGCATTCGCCTGTCGGTGTTGTCAAGACCAAGCTCGTCTATTTCGAGCTTGCCGAGCGCATAAGCCGCAACCTCGTCGTCGATGGTGTCTCGCCCCATGACCTGCGCAAAATCACGCACGCGCTTGAGCAGTCGGTTTGCTATACGGGGCGTTCCGCGTGAGCGCGATGCGATTTCAAGCGCACCGTCCTCGCTTATCGAAAGACCAAGAATTCCCGCACTTCTCGTAACTATGCTCGCAAGCTCGGCGGGAGTGTAAAGCTCAAGGCGCGATATAACGCCAAAGCGATCGCGCAGAGGAGTTGAGAGCTGACCTGCGCGCGTGGTTGCTCCGATAAGCGTAAAGGGTGCAAGGTCTATCCTTATGCTTCGCGCGGCAGGCCCCTTTCCGATGATGATGTCGATCGCGTGATCCTCCATCGCGGGATAGAGGATCTCCTCGACGGAGCGTTGCATACGGTGTATCTCGTCAATAAAAAGCACGTCGCCCGCCTGAAGATTAGTAAGCAGTGCGGCAAGGTCACCTTGCTTTTCGATAGCGGGCCCCGACGTCACTCGGAAATTCACTCCCATTTCGGCGGCAATAATAGCCGCAAGGGTGGTCTTTCCAAGCCCTGGAGGGCCGTAAAGAAGCACGTGGTCAAGCGTGTCACCGCGCATTTTGGCGGCCTCGATATATACCCTCAGATTTTCCTTTACCTTTTCCTGACCTATATATTCTTCAAGACGGTGTGGACGCAAGGAGGTGTCAAGCTCGTCGGCGGTAGCGTCGTAGCTTGCGCTCATTATGCGGTTTTCAAAATCAAAATCGTTGTTCATGTAAAACTCCAAGTTATCTCATTAGCTTTTTGAGAGCCTCGCGGATAATATCCTCAAGCTCCTCGGAGGGGTCGATGCCCTTGAGCGCTTCAAGCGCGGCGGAACGGTTAAAGCCAAGCACCATAAGCGCGTCAAGCGCCTCGGCGGAATGATTGCCCGAAGCGGCGGACGGGGCTACGGCGATATCCTCACCGCCGTCGGCGGAAGCGTCGGCGTGTAGCTTGTCCTTCAGCTCAAGAATAATTCTCGCCGCAGTTTTAGGTCCTATTCCCGGGGCTTTGGCGATGAGCTTTTTGTCCTCGGAGCATACGGCAAGGGCGATTTTTTCAGGCGATAGGAATGAAAGCAGCGAAAGCGCCGCCTTCGGTCCTATGCCCGACACGGAGATCAGTAGCTTGTAGATATTAAGCTCCTCAAGCGTTGCAAATCCGAAAAGCTCAACGCCGTCCTCGCGCACGGATAGATAGGTGTAAAGCGTTACGTTCTTTTGCTTTTCGGGGGAGCGAGGGAGCGCGGCGTGGGTGTGACCGCTGACGGTCAGCTTGTATCCAACGCCCGCCGCGTCAATTACGGCAAAGTTTTGATCGATGAGAACAAGCTCACCTCGTATAAAATAAAACATCAATCTTCCTCTTCGTTTTGTTCGTTATCATCTTGCGGCTCTTCCGCTGCGGCTTTGGTGTCCTCGTCCAAGCTGTAAATATCGCCGCTGTACCCGTCGCCGTCATAGTCGTAAACGCCTGCGGAAATTTTGTCATTCTTTGCGGCTATGACCGAAAGGATTTTTCTTATCTGCTTATCAAATATAATAACGAGCGCGAACGCGATCACGGATACTATGGATATGGTAAGACCGAGGGTGAACGCCGTCGGACGGTATTCCATAACTATCTCGTGCTCGCCCGCCTGGTCTATCTCAAAGCCAACGAGAGCGTCAAGCGTTTCCTTTATCTCTACGGGCATGCCGTCGACAGTGACCTTCCAGCCCTCGTCATACGGTATCGTAGTAAGAATAAGCTGACCGTCCTTTTTCGTTGTTACGCTACCTGGCAGATAATCGTTTTCCCAATCCTCGCCTATCGTTACCTGCGTTTCGGCAAGGCGCGTTATTGCGTCCTTGAACACGGGCGTGTCGAGCATATAGATAACGTCCTCGTTGTTCTTGACGTAAAGCACGTCGTTTTCAAGCTTGACGTTGACCTTTACTTCCTCGCCCGCGGAATAAAATCCGATGGAGATTATTCTGCTGTTTTCGTTAGTTCCGTAGGATTTTCCGTTGGCGGTAATGGATATGCGTCTGTTGTAATCGGACGGCATATAGAAGAACGCCTCGCCCGAAAATTCAGCGGTAAAGTGGTAGGTGATGGAAGCGTTCTGGCTTGCGTCCTCGGGCGAGTACTTGGAGTGTCCCGCAATGGACGACGGACCAAGGCAGTTTTGCTCGTCTATCGAGGTTATCTCCACGGGCTTGAACGCGGCTATTTCTTCCTCTCCGAGCATCGCGGCGAGCAGCTCGTTGAGTCGCTTTATGGGCGATGAGCTTGTTGCGGACGAGCCTGGGGTCATATCGTAATCAAGCACAGCGTCGTTAACGCCGTATGCAACGGACAGCGCGTAGGGGTTAAGATAAGCCACGTAGTTCGTTCCGTCGTAGCTTATAGTGCGCAGCTCGGTGTCCTCGTAATAGGTCATAAGGGCGGTGTCGCTCGATTTTCCTATAATGTATTTCAGGCCGAGCAACGAGTCCGAAACGGGGTTTCCCCCTTGGTACTGCGTCCAATGCGAAACGGAGGAGTACCCCATTCTGTTGAGAAAATCAATGGTGCTTTTGTTAAGCGTAGAGGTGGAGTTTGTAAGTCCGCGTATACGCAGAGCCATATTATCTCCCGTTTTGCGAAGTGACGTCTTTTCAAAGCGGTAGAAGGACGGATCACTTTCGAGGATATCGTCGGCAAGCGGTCTGAACGCGCCGATATAATTGTTGTACGAGCTGTAAGAAGAGTAAATAACGTCATCACCAAGCTCAACACAGCAAACAAGGCCGTTTGCAAACACCTCAAGGCAAACGAGAATGCAAAGCACGAGCGACGTGTTGGCGCGTTGCTTTGCCCTTGTGGCAACGCACAGCGCCGCACCTATCGCAATGATGGCAATAACGGAGAGCCATACCGTTTCAAGCTCCTTGAGATACTGTCCCTCAACGATGCCCGAGCTTTCGCGCTCAACGTAAGAGCTGAATTCAAACTTTTGCGCGATAGCGACGAAGGCGATAAGAGCCGCGCCGATAGCGCCGATAAAGCGCGTCGACGCCTTGCGTATCTCGCCAAAGCCCTTGTAAGCCAGCACGAGCAAAAAGAAGCATAGCATAAAGCTGTATCGGTAGTTCAGCCAGTTCGGCTTCTGAAAGCCGTGCCAGATCATATCCAGCGTGTTTACCGAAAAGCTCAGCACGAAAACGGAAATGAGAATAACCGAGGCGATCTTCTCCGCCGCGCTGAATTTTTTTGATGAGAAGAACAGCGGCACGCAGAAAAGAGTAAGGATACCGCAATAAATAAACGGCATTCCGACGGGGCGCACCGTATCGTACGCACCCGGCAGGAATTTCGTCAGCATATCAAAGATGTCAAAGCGGAAGGTGAGCGCGAAATTCGGGTTAGAGAACGTATTTTTGCCGAATTGAAGCGCGTAGTAGGCGGAAAAGACGATAACCGCCGAAATGCCCACTCCAAGAACGGCGGCACCCGCCATTCGGAAGAAGGAGCGGCGGAAATGCGATTTTTCTCCGCGCGGATTGTTGCGTCCGCCCTCGCAATGCGCAAAGTAATAGTAGAAAAAGTACAGCGCCGTGTAGATGCAGACCATATATCCGATATAGAAGTTGGAAAGCAGCGACATAGCCAGCGAAACGACAAGGAGCTTGTACTTATAGTTCTTTATAAGCTGCTCAATGCCGAGAGTAAGCAGGGGAAGCCAGATAAGCGCGTCTATCCACATGGAGTTGTGCTGCTGGACCACTGCGTAGGCACAAAGTGCGTAGAGGATAGAGAAGGTAACTACGGGTATTTTTTTCACCTTCGAGGATATCTTGTGCAGATAATATCCGAAGGAAAGACCGCAAAGTCCCGTTTTCAGCAAAAAGATGAAAAGAAGCGCTTCAAGTATCCTATCCTGTGGGAAAAGGCAAACTATATACGACAGCGGGCTTGCAACGTAGTATGCGTATATACCGCCGAATTCTCCGCCGAGCGAGCGGCAGAATGAATAGAGAAACGCCTCCTCTCCGTACACGGCGTTGCGCAATGCCTCGTAAAAATAAACGTACTGACCGTTAAGGTCAAGCACAAGCACCGAGCCGTCACCGAAGGGGTGTATCTCCATTGCGAGATATATGAGGTAGTTGAGGATAACTGGTATCAAAAACGCATATATCAAATATGAAAACTCGCGCGGAAACAGACGCGCCTTTATGCGCCCCCAGCGAGTGATGTGAAGCTCGTCCTTAAATCCGAGGTCAGCCCCCTCGGCAGGAAAAGCCGCCTCGTCTATCTCAAAGACCTGCTCGTTTGTAACTTCGTTTTGCTTCATAATGGAATCCTTATTTTTCATCGTTGATATTTTCGGAGATAACTTTTTTAATCGCGCAATCGAGCTTTTCGCGTCCAAGCGTCATATCGCGCCCACATCCGATGCAGGCTATACGCACCTCGCTTCCCGTGCGAAGCACCTTGAAACGATTATCACCGCAGGGATGGCTTTTTTTAAGCACAAGCGTGTCGCCCACGTTAAATTTAACGATTTTCATTTGTAAATGTTCCCCAAAAGTATAAATTTAATATATTATATCATAAATTATCAAAAGAGTAAACAAAAAAATTGTAAAATTTGAAAACATAGTAAATATTATTGGAAAATATTTGACTTTATAAATATTTAGTGATATAATGTATATTGGTTTACTATTTGCGAAAGAGGACGTAATGAGAATTTTGGGAATAGACCCCGGACTTGCAACGATAGGCTGGGGCGTAATAGATACGACGGGCGTAAAGCATAAGGCACTCGCCTACGGTGCGATAATAACCCCCTCGGGTACGCCTACGGAAAAAAGACTTGCGCTGATATTTGCGGAGCTTGAGGCTATTATCAAAAAGTATCAGCCCGAGGTAATGGCGGTCGAGGAGCTTTTCTTCAATACCAATATCACTACGGGTATAAGAGTTGCGGAAGCACGCGGCGTGATACTGCTTTGCGCCGAAAGGTGCGGCATCGAGCTTGCCGAATACACCCCCTTGCAGGTCAAGCAGGCGGTCGTGGGCTACGGCAGGGCGGAAAAAAAGCAGGTCATAACGATGGTGACGATGCTTCTCGGACTCCCCAAGCCCCCATCCCCCGACGATACGGCCGATGCGCTTGCAATCGCCGTGTGCCACGCTCATACGGGCGGTTCTCGAATAGCAAAATACTATAACGGACGGTTATAAAAAATGTGGATAGCAGACAAATGGAATGATTATGAGCTAATAGATACCTCGGCGGGCGAAAAGCTTGAAAGATGGGGAAAATATATCCTCATTCGCCCCGACCCACAGGTAATATGGCATACCGATAAAAAGCATCAGGGCTGGAAAAGGGCGGACGCCGTTTACAGCAGATCGTCCTCGGGCGGCGGCTCGTGGAGCGTAAACAAGCTCCCGAAGGAATGGAATATTTCCTACCGCGAGCTGAAATTCGTCATTCGCCCCATGGGCTTTAAGCACACGGGACTCTTTCCGGAGCAGGCGGCAAACTGGGATTGGTTTTCCGAGCTTATAAAGGAAAGTGCAAGACCTATAAAGGTGCTGAATCTCTTTGCATATACGGGCGGAGCGACCGTTGCCGCGGCGGCGGCGGGAGCCTCCGTGTGCCATGTTGACGCCTCAAAGGGTATGGTGGCGCAGGCAAAGGAGAACGCCGCACTGTCAGGACTTGCAAATGCGCCCATCAGATATATCGTAGACGATTGCAAAAAGTTCGTTGAGCGTGAAATTCGACGCGGAAACAAATACGACGCGGTAATTATGGACCCGCCCTCGTACGGCAGAGGTCCGTCGGGCGAGGTGTGGAAAATAGAGGATTCGATAGACTCTCTCGTTATGCTCGCCGCACAGCTCCTTTCGGACAAGCCCCTCTTTTTCCTCATAAATTCGTACACCACGGGGCTTTCGCCCCTCACGATGAAGTACATCATTGATTCGCGCATCACCGCACTTCGCGGCGGAAGCTGTCAGGCGGGCGAGCTTGCACTTCCCGCAAGCGCGTCGGGCGGACTCTTGCCCTGTGGCTCGTCTGCGCGTTGGTGCGCTGTAGGAGGCTCGGATAAATGACCCACCTTATCGAAACTCGCGAACTTTGCTTTTCCTACGACGACGAGGAAAATGAGTCCACAGAAAATAAGCTTGAAGGAAAATACGCCCTTTGCGGAGTAAATATCACTATCGACAAGGGCGAGTTCGTTGCCGTCGTCGGACGCAACGGCTCGGGAAAATCCACCTTTGCAAAGCTCCTTAACCTTGTGCTTGAGGCAAGCTCGGGCGAGGTATACATTGACGGCAAAAAGGTTTCTCCCGAAATGACCGATGAGGAGCTTCTTGACCTGCGACGCAGAGTCGGAATGGTCTTTCAGAACCCCGACAATCAGCTTGTTGCGACCATAGTTGAGGAGGACGTTGCCTTCGGTCCCGAAAATCTCGGCATACCATCAGCAGAAATAAGAGAAAGGGTTGACGCCGCGCTTGAGCTTGTGGGAATGACCGAGTACGCGCGCCACGAGCCGCACAGGCTTTCGGGCGGACAAAAGCAGAGAGTTGCCATCGCAGGCATCATCGCAATGATGCCCGAATGTATGATATTTGACGAATCCACTGCTATGCTCGATCCGTCGGGCCGCGCCGAGGTCGTGGACGTTATGGAAAAGCTCGTCAGGGAAAAGGGGATCACCGTTATCAATATCACCCACCTTATGAGCGAGGCAGCACGCGCCGACCGTATAATCGTTATCAATGAGGGTAAGGTCATAGGCGAGGGAACTCCCAAGGAAATATTTACAAACACCGAGCTTGTGCGCAGGGCAGGCCTTGAGCTTCCTCAGTGTGCCGCGCTTCTCGGTGAGCTTCGCGCTCGCGGTGTAAGGATCGACGGCGCGGGAATAACGCCAGACGAATGCGCCGACATAATCATTAAAAAATTGCAAAACAGAGAAGAAGAATGAACAAAAAAATCGAGCTGATAGACGTATCTTACGTATACGGAGAAAGAACGCCTTTTGAGATAACAGCTCTTAAAAACGTAAATCTGAATATAGAAGCAGGTTCAGTCACGGGAATAATCGGACATACGGGCTCGGGCAAATCTACGCTCGTGCGTCTGTTCAACGGTCTTGAAAGACCTGCGTCTGGCAAGGTGCTGCTTGACGGCGTCGATATCTGGGAAAAGCCGAAGGAGATAGGCAAGGTGCGCTACCGCGTCGGTCTTGTTATGCAGTATCCCGAATATCAGCTTTTCGAGGAAACCGTTGCCGCTGATATCGCATACGGCCCTAAAAATATGGGGCTCGATGCCGATGCCGTAGAGGAGCGCGTAAAGAAGTATTCCGCACTCGTTGGACTTTCCGAGGAGGATCTTCAAAAGTCCCCCTTTGAGCTTTCGGGTGGACAGAAAAGACGCGCCGCCATTGCGGGCATCATGGCTATGAAGCCCGAGGTGCTCGTGCTTGACGAGCCCGCGGCAGGACTTGACCCCGTCGGAAGAAATCTCATCTTTGACGCTATCGAGGAATACCGTGCGGTAGAGGGCGCGACCGTCATCATCGTATCCCACAGCATGGAGGATATGGCTGCACGTTGCGACCGCGTTATCGTGATGTCGGACGGAGAGGTCGTTGCCGACGGTACTCGCGACGAGGTGTTTTCCTGTGCGGATAAGCTCGTTTCGGTAGGTCTTGATGTTCCCGAGATCACAAAGCTTGCCGAGCTTTTGGCGTCACGCGGCTTTGATTTCGGAAAGACCGTGTACACCGTTTCGGACGCCGCGGACATTATCTGCCGCGCTCTTTCGGGAGGTGGCAACGAATGAAAAACATCTCTCTTGGTCAGTATTACCCCACGGGCTCAGTTATTCACCGACTTGACGGCAGAGTAAAGATAATACTTGCCGTTATCCATATAATCGCGACGTTTTTGTGCGAGAGCCTTGCATCGTTTGCGTGCCTCTTTGTCGGAACGCTCGTTCTCGTGCTTATGACGAGGATCCCTCTCGGTGTGGTTTTGCGCTCGGTAAGGGCTATCGTGTATATTCTTATAATAACCTTTATACTGAACGCGTTTTTCACCGTTGGCGAGGGTGAACCGCTGTTCTCGGTCTGGATATTCACTCTGTATATTGAGGGTATATGGAATGCGGCGTTTATGGCGTTGCGCATACTTTCTCTTATCCTCGGAACGAGTATATTCATTTCCTATACGACCACCCCGATACAGCTTACCGATTCGATAGAATCGTTGCTTTCCCCGCTTAAAAAGCTAAAGCTTCCCGTACACGATTTCGCAATGATGATGTCTATCGCGTTGCGATTTATCCCCACTATATCCGATGAAACGGATAGAATAATGACCGCGCAGAAGGCAAGGGGCGCAGATTTCACCACGGGCTCGCTCATAAAGCGTGCCAAGGCGCTCATTCCCGTCCTCGTTCCGCTTTTCGTGTCCGCGTTCAGACGCGCCGACGAGCTTGCCACGGCTATGGAATGCCGTTGCTATCACGGCGGAGAGGGAAGGACGAAAATGACCGTTCCGCATCTTTGCGCAAGGGATATCGCGGCAGTTGGGCTTATGCTTGCCTTCGGTGCGGCACTCGTTCTGCTAAATAGAGTTGATTTTCTTTATAAAATGGTATGAAAATATTTTTGAAGCTAAAATATGACGGAAGCGCGTACGGCGGATATCAGGTTCAGAAAAACTGTCCCACTATCCAAAAAATGCTCAATGAGGCTACCGCGTCGCTTTTCGGGTACGAATGCGATATCACGGGCTGTAGCCGCACCGATTCGGGCGTTCACGCCGAGTGCTTTTGCGCTACCGTCGCAAAAAAGGGCGAGTCGGGGCTGACCACATCTATCCCCGTGGAAAAAATACCGCAGGCGCTCAACGTCAGACTTCCCGACGATATCGCCGTGTTTTCTGCCGAATGGGTCGAGGACTCGTTCCACGCAAGATATGGCGTTAAGGAAAAAACGTACGTTTATAAAATTCACAACGCGCCCGCGCGAGATCCGTTTCTTCGCAACAGAGCGTGGCATATACCAAAGCGGTTTTCCGACGAGGCGGTAGCGGCGGCAGATGCCGCGGCGAGGCTCTTTTGCGGCAAGCACGATTTTTCATCTTATATGGCGGCAGGCTCAAAGGTCGTTGATACGGTGCGCGAGGTCAAGCACGCTTCCGTCAAAAAAGAGGGAGATATCATCACCTTTACGGTCACCGCCGACGGATTTTTGTATAATATGGTACGCATTATGTGCGGCACGCTCGTCGACGTTATGGAGGGAGCGCGAAAGCCGCAGGATATCCCCGATATAACCGCTCGCGCGGATCGTCGCGCCGCAGGGCGCACAGCACCCGCACACGGGCTGTATCTTTACGACGTGAAATACTGATTTAAGGAGTTTTTATGGCACTCATCGGTTGGAAAAAGAAAAAGACCGTCTCCGAGGCAGAACGAAAGGAAGCTATACGCAACATATTCGGCGAGGAGGGGGAATATAATAAATTTTACGATACCGTTTCCGCCGCCTATCGCGTTGCGGAGTTCGCACTGCTTGGGCTGTTCCTTTTCTTCGTGATATATTCGGCGATTGCCAATGCGGGGAACGTGACGTATGAAAAGTTTGATTATATAATCAGAAATTTCGCCGTTTCCCTTGACGAAAATTCCGATTATAAGTCGTCAATATTTTATAATCCCGATGACGATTCATCGTTTTCTCTTTTCGGCGGCGGCATAGCCGTCTGCACGGGCTCGGAGGTGGAGATATTTTCCGCTACGGGCAGAAAAACCTGCTCCGAGCGCCACGGATACGTTTCGCCCGTCCTTTCAGCGTCCGATAAATACGTTATCGTGTACGAGGAAAACGGTGTTGAATATTCCGTGTATAACACCTTCTCGAAGGTGTATTCGGAAACGCTGGAGCATCCCATAAAGGGGATCACCGTTTCCGATGACGGCTACTACGCCGTTATCACTCGCACCGATGAATATATCGGCGCTGTCGCGCTTTACGATTCATCGTTCAATATGGTTAACAGATATCTGAAAAACTCCCACGTCATATCCGTTGATATTTCGGGCGACGGTAGTGTGGCTATAGCTACTCTCGGTGTGGATTCCACAGGCGGCTTCGTTACCGAGATAACGGTGTTGAATATCGGAGAGTCGTCTGCCGCTGCCACTCAGAGCTACAGCGGCGCACTTCCGCTTGCCTGTAGATTTACAGCCGACGGCTTGATGCTCGTTTGCGAGGACAGAGTGCTTTTTCTTGACCAAAACGCCGCAAAAACGAGCGAATATCTTTACCCTTCGGGCGAGGCGGTAAGGCTCGAGCTGTCGGATAGCGCGGTTCTCGCCGTTATCAAGGGCGACGCGATGAAAAAGGAAAATACGGCACTCGTTATAAACAAAGACGGCAAGGTGGCAGAAATAAAAACGGAGGGTACGGTCATATCCGCTGACCTTTACGAAAGCTACGGCTACGTTCTGACCGAAAGGGGTATATATACCTTGAGTGGCGGTGCGTCTGCGTTTAATGAGGTCGAGGAGGCTCTGCCAAACGATGAGATAGTGGCGTACTCCCCGAGCAAGCTATATTATTGCGGTACTTCAAGTGCCAAGGTTATTGAGATGGAATAAAAGGAGATAAATTATGCATTGGATCTTTGATGTTTTTTTAGTACTCGTGTTCGTGCTGGTTCTTGTCATTGACACCAAGCGCGGATTTGTAAAGGCGGTGTGGGGCTTTGCGCGAGCCGCCGCATCGGTCATTCTTTCTTTGATGTTCGGTGGAGCGCTCGGAGTGCTTTTTTACAAAATATTTATGCTCGATGCCGTTACGACCACCGTCTACTCAACGCTTGAGCCGCTTATAGGACTCACCAACGGCTCTTACGATATTTCCGCGGTGTTCGATGGCAACGAGGGCTTCACCGCGCTCCTTGCACGCTTTGGCGTTACTGCGGAGAGCCTACAGGAGAAGTTCGGCGGCATTACCAATGCCACGCAGGATACCGTTCGTGAAATGGCGGAGCATATTGCCGCGCCTATCGCAGACACGCTTTCTACGGTCCTCGGCTTCGTTGTTATCTTTATAGTTTCTATGATCGCGCTTTACATCGTCGGCAAGGTGGTTGACCTGCTTGCAAAGCTTCCCGTCATCAAGACGCTCAATTCTTTTCTCGGTGCGGTATTCGGCGCGGCAAGCGGATTTATCTACGTTTGGATCATTTGCCTTGTGTTTAGCATGATCATTGAGTATCGCGTAGCGGGGCAGACCACGGACAGCCTTATTTTGATGGTAAAGGATTCTTATATATTTAATTTCTTTTGCAGGTTTTCGCCATTTGATTTTATTCATATCGGCTTATGATTATTGATCCCAAGTGGGAAAGGAAAGTGTTTTAAGTAATGATAAAATGTTCGAGATGCAAGAAACGTCTTGCGATGATTTTTGTAACGAAAATGGAAGGCGGCGAAAAAAAGACCGAGGGGCTTTGTATGCACTGCGCCCGTGAGCTTGGACTTCCCATCGAGGATATGATGGGCGACCACCTTAAAAAAATGGGGCTCACCCCCGAGCAGATGGAGGAGCTTGAGGACAACGTTACCGAGTATTCGGATAATATCGACGGACTCGTTTCCGACGATGAAGCCCCCGTGCTCGGTGATGACGGCGGAGCTACGTCTATAGATATGCAAAAGCTCTTTTCGTCCGCCTTCGGCGCTCTCGAGGATAAGAAGGAGTCGGAGGATAAAAAGGAAAAGGGCAAGGAAAAGAAAAACGGCAAAAAGGAAAAGGACGGCAAGACGGGGAGAGAATTTCTTGATAAATACTGCAAGAATCTCACCGAGATCGCACGTCGCGGCGGACTTGACCGCATAGTAGGCAGAAAGAACGAGCTTGCCCGCGTTATCCAGATACTTTGCCGCCGACAGAAAAACAACCCCTGCCTTATCGGTGAGCCGGGTGTCGGTAAGACCGCGGTTGCCGAGGCACTTGCGCAAAAAATAGCGTCTGGCGACGTTCCCTATCGCCTCAAGGGTATGGAGCTTTATCTCGTCGATCTCACCGCCATCGTTGCGGGAACGCAGTTCAGAGGTCAGTTTGAGCAAAGAATGCTGACTCTTATCAACGAGGTCAAGGCGGCGGGAAACATCATTCTCGTTATCGACGAGGTGCATAACATCGTCGGCGCGGGCGATGCTGAGGGAAGCATCAATGCGGCTAATATATTGAAGCCCGCCCTCTCACGCGGCGAGATCCGCGTAGTTGGCGCAACCACGCTCAAGGAATACCGTAAATATATCGAAAAGGATTCGGCGCTTGAGCGTCGCTTCCAGCCCGTTATGATAAACGAGCCCTCGGTCGAGGAGGCCGTGGAGATGCTTCGCGGCATCAAGCACTATTATGAGGAATACCACCGCATCAGCGTACCCGACGACGTGCTTCGCCGCACGGTAACGCTCTCGGAGCGCTATATCACCGACAGATATCTTCCCGATAAGGCTATCGACCTGCTTGATGAGGCGGCGTCCCAGCTTTCTCTGTCGAGTGCCGTTATCAATGAATCTTACGAGATCCGTGCCGAGCTTCTCAAGCTGAAAAATCAGCGTGAGGAGGCAGAGGCAGAGGTCGATAATAACGAAAATAAAAAATACGAGATAATAGCCACGCTTCGCTCAAAGGAGCTTTCGCTCTCCGACAGGCTTGCCCTGCTTGAGTCCGACAGCAACAAGGTGGTTATGACGCTTGAAAATCTCGCGGGAGTTATAGAGATATGGACGGGTATCCCCGCCACCTCTATCAAGGAAAACGAGTTTGAGCGCATAAATCGCCTTGACGAAAGGCTCAAGGCGCGCATAGTCGGTCAGGACGAGGCAGTCGATGCCGTCAGCCGCGCCATCAAGCGCAGTCGTGCGGGAATTTCGTATAAGAGAAAGCCTGTTTCCTTCATCTTTGCGGGTCCTACGGGCGTTGGTAAGACCGAGCTTGTAAAGGTGCTTGCCGCAGACCTTTTCAGCACTCCCGAAACGCTCATACGCTTTGATATGTCCGAGTTTATGGAAAAGCATACCGTATCAAGGCTTATCGGCTCGCCCCCCGGATACGTCGGCTACGACGAGGCAGGTCAGCTTACCGAAAAGATCAGGCGCAGACCGTACTCCGTCGTGCTTTTCGACGAGATAGAAAAGGCTCACCCCGACGTTCTGAATATTCTGCTCCAGATCCTTGACGACGGCAGGATAACCGATGCGCAGGGAAGAACCGTAAACTTTGAAAACACCGTTATCGTTATGACTACAAACGCAGGCTCGACGGGCTCTGCCGCCGCGCTTGGCTTTACAGCGTCCGCGAAGGAGGCAGAGAAGAACAAGACCGAAAAGGCACTCCTGGGCTTCTTACGCCCCGAGTTTGTAAATCGCGTTGACGAGGTCATAACCTTCAATGCGCTCTCGCGCGAAAACTTCACCGAGATAGCCTCTATTATGTTGTCCGACCTTGCGGGCGTGCTTCGCGATAAGGGCATTGATATGACCTTTACTCGCCCAGCCGCCGAGCTTGTTGCGGAAAGCTCCTATTCCGTCAAGTACGGTGCAAGAAATATGCGCCGCTTTATCAGCCGTGAGATAGAGGATAAGATAGCAAACGAGATAGTTTCGGGCTACGGAAAGCAGATATCTGCCGTAAAGGTGTCGGTGTTTGAAGGAAATATAAAGGTAGAATGTAATTAAAACTAAGGTATTAAAATGGAGTATTGGCAGCGTTTTACCGCCGAGGAGGCGGCACGAAAACTGAATACCGATATTTCGCTTGGACGAACGGCGGATAAAAAGCAGTCGCCGCGTAGGAGGGGAGAGTCTGCCTTTATTCTTCCGCACGCGGACGTACGAGAGTGCGTTCGTTCAACTATGACCGATGCCGCGGTGATGATATTTTTCATCACCGCCGCGGTGTCTATGCTTGTGGGCGCGATGAGCGAGGCGTTAGTGTCACTCGCTTTGCTTGTCATTGCTTGCATTATGTCAGGACGGCTAAAATTTGCCGCACGGAAAAAAGTTTTACGAATGGCGGAGAATTTACTGCCCACGGTAAAGCTTCTTGCCGAGGGCAACGTAAGGGAAGTGGATTGCCGCGAGCTTTCGGTCGGTGATGTGATTTTCCTTTTGAAGGGCGACGTCGTGCCTGCGGATTGCCGTTTGATATATTCGTCGCGCCTCAAGGTGGCTGAATATTTTATTGACGTTGCTACCGCCAAGCGACGCGCGCGAGCCATTGATAAAAAGGCAAGTGTAGTGTATGCCGAGGGCGACGATCACGAAAGCTACGATAATATGATCTACGCAGGCTCAACCGTTGCCGCGGGAAAATGCAAGGCGCTCGTGGTCGCAACGGGTAAGGATACCCGCGCGGCTATACTTGAGGGCGGAATACCGCTTACTACGGGGGAAATTATGCCGCCGACCGCCCGTGCTTTTTCCAAGAGAGGCGGCGTATTTGCCACCGCTATGCTTATCGCCATATTGCCGATAACTATTATAGGAACGGTTTGTCAGCCGTCGGACGGCCTTAGTATAGTGGGCGTGTTTTTTCTTTCGGTCGCACTTGCGCTAACGTCCTTTGGCGAGCTTTCCTCGGCAGCGGCGGAATACGTTATTACCAAGCGCTTGTCCGAGCTTGACAGCGGCGCTTGCATCAACGTTCTTTCGCGTGCCGACGCCATTGCGCAAGCAGATACACTTTTGATACTTTGTGAGTCCGCAGTGCTTGATACCGAAAGGCACGTGCGCAAGGTCTTTTGGAACGGTGCGGAGAAAAAAGGCTCTATAACCGCGGGGTCACTGAAGCCCCTTGCCGAGAAGCTGGACAAGCTGCTTGCGGCGGCGGAGCTTCTCGGTGCAAGCAATCCTTTGAGTGATTGCGATGCACTCTTTGATTATGTGAAAAGTATGGGAATAAGCCGCAGGTGGAATCTCAGCGAGGGAAAAACGGCTACTCCGAAAATAGATTTTCCGATGGCGGGGGATCTTTCCGCCGTGGTAGTTGATGAAAAGACCGTCCCTGCTGGTAAGGAGATCGTTTCCTGCGCTCAGAATGCGGCTATGATACGTAATTGCCGCAGATACCGCACTTCAAGCGGTGAGATTAAGCCGATGGAGCAGTCGCTTGCGTTAAAAACCGTAGCCGCATTCAACGAATATCGCGCCGCAGGACTTTCGCCTTACGTTATAACCTCTGCGGCTTCGGTGTCCGAGGGAATGGTGCTTGAAGCCGTAGTGGCGGTAGGCGTTTCCGTGCCAAAACACAACAAGGAGCTCGCCGCAAGGCTCAGAGCAATGGGCGTGCGTCCTATATTTATACTGCCCGAGGAGAGCGCCGAGAGCATACACGCCGCAAATTACTGCGGCATAGCCGACGCCTCGGTTTCGGACGCAGGCGTTGCCATAGTTGGCAGTTTCCCCGAAGGGGCTGATTTCTCACAGCTTGTCGACACCTGCTCGGTATTTGTCGGCTTTGGTAAAAAAGGAACGGCAGAAATCTCTCGCGTGCTTGCAGAAAAAGACGCGAGGGCGATCACGGTGGTATCGGATTCTCTTGACCTTCGCGATACCGCGCCTTTCGGTGTGGCAGTTGCGGTGGACGGTGCATCTCCGGATTCGGCACGGCTTTTTGCCGCCGCATCGGTAAGCGCCGCAAAACGTGCCGATAAAAACAGCGGATTTGGTATGTTTTCCGCGCTTGCTCGCGCCGCAAGGTGCGCCCGCGAGCGACTTAAGGCGTGCGGAGAGTATTTTATTACCTCTGCGGCATTCAGGGCTGTGTTCGTCTTGTTGCCCCTCGTTTCGGGAATGTCTATAGCGGTTCCGAGCGTTCCTTTGATACTTTTGACGGGGCTTTTTGGAGATCTTGCCGCGGTTGCCGTGATTGCAAAGTCCGCAAACGCGCCGTCCTATACTTCAATTCCGCCGCAAAGCAACGAAAGGGCGGATAAGGCATCGCGCGTTTTGCGTGTTATAAGCGGTATTATCCTCGGGGCGGCGGCGGCAGGTGTTGGTATGATGCTTGCGGCTAACGGACGACTCGGGGCTGAGACCTATTGCTCCTACGCCTTGCCCACTATCTGCTTCGTTCAGCTTGCCGTTCTTGGCGTTTCGCTTTATAAATCGCACGCGGCGCTCGGTTGTGCGCACTTTATAGCGTGCGCCGTTATAAACGCGGTTTTGTGTGTGATACCTTATGCGCTCGCGTATTTCACCGTACCCGCGCTTATTTCAGCTCCCGTTTCTATGATCTTCGGTTCTGCCTCGGCGCACAAGCTCGTTATGCTTTGTGCCCCCGTCAGCGCAGCGCTTACCGTCGGGATCTTGCTTTTAGCGGAGAAGCTTACGCTCGGAGCGATAAAGTCGGGATTTATTAAGGATTAAATCCTATTTTTTGCTCTATCTCCATATAATTTTCTGGAGGTGATAGGGTGAAAAGAATCAATACCGCGTGTTTGCGGGAAAAGGACGTAATAAACCTCTGCGACGGTGCGCGCCTCGGTAACGTAAGTGACGTTGAATTTGACGCTTGCGACGGAAGGATATGCGCTTTGCTCGTGGGTAGGGATTGCGGCCTTTTCAGCTTTGGCAAGGATTCCGTGTACGTTATTCCGTGGTGCAGGATAGAATGCATTGGCGAGGATGCCGTGCTCGTAAGGATCCCCGAGGGCGAGCTTTGTGCCTTTTCAGAGGGCAAAAATCGCCCTAAAGACAGGACGGATTTTTCAAAATGTAAATTTTTTGTGAACTGTGAAAAATCGTCTTGCAATATTGTAAATATTGTGGTATAATCCCAATGTTTGCGTCGGACTTAATGGTGGACGGCGCGATAAAAAACACACACGGTGACCGTGGGGGTCACGGTGCCTGCCGCGCGGTAGGTCGGTCCCTTTTTCACCGTGGTGGAAAAACCAAAAAGGAGGACATTAAAATGTCAGTTATCACCATCAAGCAGCTGCTTGAAGCAGGCGTCCATTTCGGACATCACACCAGAAGATGGAACCCCAAGATGCAGGAGTACATCTACACCGAGAGAAACGGTATCTACATCATCGACCTTCAGAAGACCGTTAAGAAGTTTGAGGAAGCTTATATGTTCGTTCGCGACATCGCCGCTTCCGGTAAGAACGTTCTTTTCGTTGGTACCAAGAAGCAGGCTGCCGATGCCATCAAGGAAGAGGCAGAGAGATGCGGTATGTACTACGTTAACGTACGTTGGCCCGGCGGTATGATGACCAACTTCAAGACCATTAAGAGAAGCATCAACCGTCTTAACAGTCTTGCTAAGATGAGCGAGGACGGAACCTTCGATATGCTCCCCAAGAAGGAAGCTGCAGCTCGTCAGAAGGAAATGCTCGACCTTGAGAAGAACTACGGCGGTATCAGAACCATGACCGATCTTCCCGCAGCAGTTTTCATCGTTGACCCCAAGAAGGAAGCTAACGCAGTTAAGGAAGCTAAGAAGCTCGGTATCCCCGTTGTTGCTATCGTTGATACCAACTGCGATCCCGATGATGCTGATTACATCATTCCCGGTAACGATGACGCTATCCGCGCTATCAAGCTCATCTCCCACGTTCTCGCTGACGCCGTTATCGAGGGCAAGCAGGGTGAGGAGACCGCTCCCGAGGCTGACGAGGCAGTTGAGGCTGCTGAGGCTGACGCAGAGTAATTAAAATAAATTCACAGGAGAAATAAAATGGCTAATATTACTGCAAAAGACGTTGCCTCCCTCCGTGCAAAGACCGGTATCGGTATGATGGAGTGCAAGAAGGCACTTGTTGAGGCTGAAGGCGATATGGATAAGGCGCTCAAGATCCTCCGCGAAAGAGGACTTGCAGTTGCCGCTAAGAAGGAAAGCAGAATTGCCGCTGATGGCGTTGTTGCTATTCTTAAGAACGGTACTACCACCGCTATGATCGAGGTTAACTCCGAGACCGACTTCGTTGCAAAGAACGAGACCTTCCGTGCATTCGTTAACACTCTTCTTGAGGTTATCGTTGCATCGAAGCCCGCAAACATCGACGAGCTTCTCGCTGCTGATTGCGGCGGCGTTACCGTTGATGCTAAGCTTAAGGAAATGATCTTCACCATCGGTGAGAAGATCAGCATCCGCCGCTTCGTTATCAAAGAGGGTATCACCAGCACCTACGTACACGGAAACGGCGTAGCAGGCGTTATCGTTCGCTTCGAGACCGACGCTGATACCACCTCTGACGCTTTCGCAAAGCTTTCCAAGAACATCGCTCTTCAGATCGCAGCAGGAAGCCCTCCCACCTACGTAAGCCGCGAGGACGTTCCCGCAGCTGTTCTCGAGGAGGAGAAGAACATTCAGGTTGCCGCTCTTAAGAACGATCCCAAGAACGCAGGTAAGCCTGACAACATTCTTGAGAAGATAGTTCTCGGTAGAATGGGCAAGTTCTACGAGGCAGCATGTCTGCTTGACCAGTCCTACATTCTTGACGACGATCTTTCCGTTGGCAAGTACATCGCTGCAGCATCCAAGGAGATGGGCGCATCCGTTAAGGTTGTTGACTTCGTTCTCTACGAAAAGGGTGAAGGCATCGAAAAGAGAGAGGACAATTTTGCAGAAGAGATTGCAAAGCTCACGAGCAAATAATAAAAAATACGCCGTCAAAGCAAAAAAATTGCTTTGGCGGCGATTTTTTATACAAAAATCGGCAAAAATTTAAAATTAGTGTTTACAAATCAATTAAAATATTATAAAATATATAGAGTAATATATACTTGAAAGGATAGACTGATGATTAAGAGTAAATATAAAAGAATTTTGCTTAAGCTGTCGGGCGAGGCTATCTCAGGTAAGGACGGTATAATCGATTTCGATTTTCTCGATCGCATTGCAAAGACGCTTATCGAGGCGGCAGCATCGGGCGTCGAGGTCGGTGTTATCTTCGGTGCGGGAAATATCTGGCGCGGCAGAAGTGGCGGCGATATGGACAGAGTGACTGCGGACAGAATGGGTATGCTTGCCACCGTTATCAACTCCTTGGCGGCAAAGGACGCTATCATTCGCGCGGGCGGAAAGGCTACCGTGCTTACATCTACCATGATGGAGCCGTATGCCGAGTATTATACCACCGACAGAGCCGTCGAGGCTCTCACAGAGGGCAAGATAGTTATTTTCGCAGGTGGTACGGGAAGCCCGTATTTCTCCACGGATACGGCGGGCATCCTTCGCGCCATCGAGATAAAGGCGGACGTTTTCCTGCTTGCAAAGAACATCGACGGTATATACGACAGCGACCCGAGGCTTGGTGCCGCAAACTTCCTTGAAACCGTTTCCTACGGCGAGATGATGAGCATGAACCTCAAGGGCATTGACCTTACCGCGTCCGCAATGGGCTCGGAGTTCGGTCCTGAGGCATTTGCCTTCAAGCTTGAGGACACCGACGACATTCTTCGTGCTATCAGCGGTGAGAGCCGCGGCACGGCAATTACTAAGTAAAATAAAAAATAAAAATACAATCTTACGGAGGATACATTTATGAAACTCGACGTTAAAGCTTACGAAGAAAAAATGCAGAAGACCCTCGCAGCCTATGAAGCAAACCTTGCCAATATCCGCGCAGGTCAGGCTAACCCCACGCTTATAAACAAGATCAATTTTGAGTATTACGGCTCCCCTACGCCCGTAAACACTATGGCTGACGTTAAGGCTACCGACGCTAAGACCGTTACCATCACCCCCTTCGATCCCTCTACTCTTAAGGCTATCGAAAAGGCTATCCTTGCTTCCGATATCGGAATTACTCCCGCTAACGACGGTAGAGTTATCCGCCTTGTTTTCCCCCAGCCTACCGAGGAGCGCCGTAAGGAGATCGTAAAGCAGATTCAGAAGAGCGGCGAGGATGCTAAGGTCGCCGTCAGAAATATCCGCCGCGATGCAAACGAGCAGTGCAAGAAGATGAAGAAGGACGGCGAGATGACCGAGGATGAGCAGAAGTCGTCTGAAAAGTCCGTTCAGGATATGACTGATAAGTACATCAAGCTTGTCGACGAGGTCACCGACAAGAAGTCCAAGGCTATAATGAGCATCTGACCTCTATAAATATTTTTTGATCGGGGCAGGTCATATACCTGCCCCGATACACAATATTTTCTTTGGAGTGCTTTTTATGAACACTAAAAACGAAAAGACCGTTGACGATAGGCTAAAGCACATAGCCTTCATCATGGACGGCAACGGCAGATGGGCGAAAAAGCGTGGAATGCCGCGGAGCTTTGGACACAAGCACGGCGCAAAGGCGTTTCGTAACGTGGTAGAGTATTGCGGTAAGATCGGCATAAAGCACGTTACCGTATACGCCTTCTCGACTGAAAACTGGGGCAGACCTCAGGGCGAAATCGACTCTATAATCGAGCTTCTTGACAAATATATAGACGAGTGCGCACAGAATATGGAGAAATACGACGTCCGTTTGCGCTTCATTGGAGATATGACGCCCTTTGACGATAAGCTCAAGGCGAAAATCAAAAGCATCGAGGAAATGACGAAGGACAAAAGTCTTATCCTTGACGTTGCGCTGAACTACGGCGGCAGGGCGGAGATAGTGAACGCGTGCAACCGCCTGATAAAAGAGGGCAAGACTAATATCACCGAGGATGATATTTCGCGCACCCTTTATACCGCAGGCGCGCCCGATCCCGATCTCATAGTGAGAACGGCAGGGGAGATGCGGCTGTCAAACTTTTTGATGTGGCAGTCCGCGTATTCGGAGTTTTACTTCACAGATACGCTTTGGCCCGATATGGGGCCTGCGGACGTCGACCTCGCGGTCGAGGAATTTTATAAAAGAAAAAGACGCTTTGGAAAGGTCCTTTAAAAGATGAAAACGAGAATTATAACGGGTGCGGTTCTGACGGCTGTGCTTATCCCCACTCTGGTATTTTCACATACACCCTTTTTCGTGGTAATGATAGCGCTTTTTGCCTTTATGGGTGAGTATGAGATGCTCCATTGCCTCGGACTTGAAAAAAACATAGCGATATCACTTCCCGCATATATTCTTGCTATCGGTCTTCCCGTTGGCGCAAGATATATCACGAACGGAATGTTTATGCAATACGCGTTTGTGGCGATAGCCATCTGCTTCCTTTGGATGCTCGCGGCGTACACCTTCTCAAAGGGCAAGGTCACGCTTGAGCAGGCGGGCGGCGCGGCAACGGGATGCGTTTACGTAGCAGTTGCATTTACCGCCATCGTGCTTTTGAGGGATATTGCAGACACGGGTAAATACGTTTATATGTTCATTTTCATCGGCGCATGGATAACGGACATTTTCGCGTATTTTACGGGAATGCTTTTCGGCAAGCATAAGCTCATTCCCGAAATCAGCCCCAAGAAGACCATCGAGGGCTCTGTCGGAGGCACGCTCTTTTGTGCAGTTGCCTTCGTTGTTTACGGCGTGATACTTGACGTTATAGGCGCCGGCGTCAGCCTTAACTACGTCGCTCTCGTCGTAGGCGGACTTCTTGCGGCTATCGTGTCGCAGATTGGCGACCTTATGTTTTCCGCTATCAAGCGTAGCCGCGGAATCAAGGACTACGGAAAGATCTTCCCGGGTCACGGAGGCGTGCTTGACAGATTTGATTCCGCGCTTGCGGTTGCCGTCATACTCCTCGCTATCGAGTCTTGCGTAGACCTGCTTTGATAAAATGGAAAACAAAAGATCGGTAATGATACTCGGCTCTACGGGGTCGGTAGGGCTTCAAGCCATTGACGTTGCGCGTGCGCAGAATTACCGCGTCAGCGCGGTCTGCGCAAACACCAACGCCGCCGCAGTTGAAGCGCAGGTGCGCGAGTTTGGCGCTCTTGCCGCCGCGATGTCAGATGAACGTGCGGCAAATGAGCTTGAAACAAGGCTTGCGGACACTAATGCGAGGGTGTATTCGGGTATTGACGGAATATGCGAGATGATATCCGAGGTCAAGGCTGATACCGCAGTAAACTCAATACTCGGTATGTCGGGGCTTATGCCAACGCTCGCCACGCTTGACGCAGGTATGAATCTTGCGCTCGCAAACAAGGAATCCCTCGTTATCGCAGGAAAGATAGTTATGAGGCGCGCCGCCGAGAAGGGACTTACCATATCTCCCGTGGACAGCGAGCATTGCGCTATCGCGCAATGCCTCAGAAGTGGAAGCAAAAACGAGATAAAAAGACTTATCCTTACAGCGTCGGGCGGCCCGTTCTTCGGCAAAAAGCGAGAGGAGCTTGCCGCAATAACCGTGGAGCAGGCGCTTGCTCACCCTACGTGGAAGATGGGGGCGAAGATAACCATCGACAGTGCGACGCTTATGAATAAGGGCTTCGAGCTTATCGAGGCGGCGCATCTTTTTGACGTTCCAGCAGAAAATATAGATGTAATAGTTCACCGTGAGAGTGTCATACACTCTATGGTGGAGTATTGCGATAATTCTGTAATAGCACAGCTCTCCGTGCCCGATATGCGCCTTTGCGTGCAGTACGGAGTGGAAGCGCCGACAAGGCGCGAGGCGGTCATACCTCAGCTCGATCTTACAAGGCTCGGAAGTCTTACCTTTGCAACACCCGACGAGGACACCTTCGTTCCCTTGAAGCTTGCAAAGGCGGCGTTTGCCTCAGGAGGCGCAGCCCCTGCCGTTCTTCACGCCGCAAACGACGTGGCGGTCGAGCGCTTTATTGAGGGCGGACTTTCGTTCCTCGGTATATTTGATACGCTTTGTCGCGTGTGTGACGATATGGCGTATGCACGCGAGTGTACTACTCTTGACGATATTATGGAGTGTGATGCCGAGGCAAGGCGCAGGGCGGCGGCTTTTATAGACGCAAAATAAACACCGAAAGGTAATTTATTGATGACTATTCTTTATTTGATGTTAACGCTGCTCATATTCGGCGTTCTTGTTACGCTCCACGAGGGCGGACATTTCCTCGTAGCAAGGCTCAACGGAATAACCGTAAACGAGTTTGCTATCGGAATGGGACCGAAGATATTCTCGCACGTTTCTAAGAAAAGCGGAATACGCTATTCCGTTCGTGCGCTTCCCATTGGCGGCTACGTCAGTATGGAAGGGGAGGACACGGAGTCCGATGACCCCAACTCCTTCCTTAACAAAAACGTCTGGCGCAGGATATCTACCGTATTCGCTGGCCCCGCCGTAAACCTTGTGGTTGGCTTTTTGTGTATGGTCCTCCTCGTTTCTATGGGAGCAAATCTCGCCTCCACCGAGATACACAGCTTTGCCGCAGAGGGAGCTGTCAGCAACGCTCAACTTATGGCGGGGGACGAGGTCGTAAAGGTTGGCTCAACGAGCGTACACACGGGCAACGAGCTTACCTACGAAATAATGAATCAGGGCTACAAGCCTGTTGATATTACGGTCATCCGTGACGGAAGTACAGTTGTACTTGAGGACGTGGTATTTCCCACCTTTGAGGATTCGGGCGCGACCTTCGGTCAGTACGATTTTTACGTCGTAGCCGCGCCGAAAAGCGTAGGAAACGTGATATATCACGCTTTTTGGCGTTCGATATCGACCGTTAAAATGGTCTGGGATTCACTCACGGGTATTTTCAGCGGGCGCTTTGGCTTGCAGTCGATATCAGGCCCTATCGGAGTTGCCGAGGTGGTCGGTGAGGCGACGAAAAGCGCATTCCCGATACAAAATCTCGTGTATCTTTTGGCTCTGCTTTCGATAAACCTCGGAGTTATGAATTTTTTGCCGATACCGGGACTTGACGGCGGCAGACTTCTTTTCCTCTTGATAGAAGCAGTTACGGGTCGCCATCTTGACCGTAGGATAGAGGGATATATCAACGCCGTTTGCGTAATGCTTTTGCTTGCGCTGATAATTCTTGTTGGAGTCAAGGATATAGTTAATCTATTTTAGTTTATTTTAGGAGATAAAAATGGTTCGCAGAAGTACAAAGGGAGTAACGGTCGGTAACGTTATGATAGGCGGCGGCGCAAGGATTTCCGTGCAGTCGATGACGAATACCGACACGCATAACGCACAAGCAACCATCGAGCAGATAGTTGCGCTGAAAAACGCGGGCTGTGATATCGTGCGAATAGCCGTTCCCGATATCGAAGCGGCGGAAACGGTAAAATATATAAAAAGCCGCATCCCCGATATCCCTCTTGTTGCGGACATACATTTTGATTATAGGATCGCGCTCAAATGCGCCGAGTACGGCGTAGACAAGATCCGCATAAATCCGGGTAATATAGGAGATGAGGAAAGGGTTCGCGCAGTGTGCGCCGCCTGCCGAGAGAGAAAAATTCCGATAAGGATAGGCGTCAACGGCGGCTCTCTTGAAAAGCATCTTCTTGAAAAATACGGCGCACCTACCCCCGAGGCGCTTTTTGAAAGCGCGGAGGGGCATATACGCCTGCTTAACAAGTTTGATTTTGACGATATAGTTATTTCGGTCAAATCATCAGACGTTTCATCCGCCATTGCCGCCTGCAGATACGTTGCAGAGCGTTGCATTTACCCCTTGCACATTGGAGTTACCGAGGCGGGAAGCAGCAGAATGGGCATTATAAAAAACGCCGCCGCACTTGGTGCGCTTATCGGTTCTGGCATCGGTGATACGGTAAGAATTTCGCTTACCGAAGATCCTACCGAGGAGGTAAGAGCCGCCAAGGACATTCTCCGCGCCCTCGGATGCGAGGGACACGAGGGAATGGACGTGGTTTCGTGCCCCACCTGCGGAAGAACGAAGATAGACCTTGTGCCGCTTGTAGCGGCGTTTGAGGCCGCCGCGAGGACAGAGGGGCTTACCCACCTTCCGATAAAGGTCGCCCTTATGGGTTGCGTCGTTAACGGCCCCGGAGAGGCTCGCGAGGCTGACGTCGGCATTGCGGGCGGCAAGGGCGAGGCGCTCCTGTTTGCACATGGCGAAACGATCAAAAAAATTAATGAGGATGAGATAATCCCAACGCTTATATCCTATATCAAGGAGAATTTTTTGAAATAAGCGTTTGGTGCTTTATAAAAAATGAAAACCTTACGAGAGCTTTTTACTAAATATTCTCCCACAGGTAAATGCGGTGATTTCCTTGACTCCGTCAGAGAATACACCGTTCGTAGATCAAACAAAAACAAGCAATCATTTGAGATAGACGTAAGGCTTGACGCCGTCACGCCGAAGTCCGTTATCTACGAAACCGAGGAGGGAATAAGAGATGCATACGAGGGACAGTACCTTGTGCGCTTTGCCCCTAAATATTCACCATCTCTTTTTGGATATGATTATATAAAGGAGCTTATCGCCGAAACGGAAAGAGTCGGCGGCCTTGCTCGCGGCTTTTTTTCGGGCTGTGATTATTCCCTGACCGATGCTACACTCAGCATAACCATTCGCTTTGGTCAGGGCGGCGTGGATTTTTTGACGCTCGGTAAAACGGAAAGCCTTATGTCAAAAATAGTAAGGGACGAGTTTGGGGTTTCCGTAAAGGTCGAGATAAAGGAAAGCGACGACGCGCTTTCGTATTTTGAAAGCGAAGCCGCCAAAAGCTTTAAGGCGGAGCTTGACAGAAGGTGCAAGCAAGCACTTGAAAGCTATAATCCCAATGAATCTCAACGCACAGATGACGCGGAAACCGATGTCACTACGGACGATAAGCCCGAACTTGCAAGGCTTTGGTCGCCGTACGACGAAAACGCTATTGCGATAGTTGAGGACGGCGTTTGCACGATAGGCTCTGCCACCTTTGACATTTCCGCACCCGAGTATTTCTACGGTGAGGAATTTAAGATAACCCCCGATTCGATATCCACCCTGCGCACCAACAAGCGAGGTGCCGTGATACTCGGAACGGTTTGTAATTGTAAGAGCGAGGATAGATTTAAAGGCAAGTTCCTCGTTACCTTCGGTCTGTTTGACTCCAACGCAACGATGCTCGTGCGCTTCCCGTTCTGCTCCGAGGAGGAGGCAGGCGAGATAGCGGGGCAGTTCCCGAACGGCAAATGTCTTGCGGCGTACGGCGACGTAAAGCGCGACGTCAAATCGGGCGATATGTATCTTGAGCCCAAGTCCTTTGCGGTGATAAAAAAATTCGGGAGAAAGGATACTGCTCCCGAAAAGCGAGTAGAGCTGCATCTGCATACCAATATGTCCGCAATGGACGCGCTCATCGCCCCCGATGCCGCTATAAAAACGGCTATGAAGTGGGGACACCGCGCGGTAGCCATTACCGACCACGGAAACGTTCAGGGCTTCCCTGATGCAATGCTCACTCTTGAAAAGATATACGGCAGAGATTGCGAGATTCCCGAGGAGGAGCGCTTTAAGGTCCTCTACGGAATGGAGGCGTATTTTGTAAACGACACGGCAAGCCCGCTTTACGGCAAGTACGACGGAGATTTCGACAAGGAAACCGTTATTTTTGACCTTGAAACGACGGGACTTTCCGCCAAGACCTGTAAAATTATCGAAATAGGTGCTGTCAAAGTCAAGGACGGCAAGATCATCGAGCGTTTTTCGACCTTCGTCGATCCCGAAACTCCCATTTCTGACGAGATAACGCGCCTTACCTCGATAACGAACGAGGATGTGGCGGGTGCTCCGAAAATCGAGGAGATACTTCCGAAATTCCTTGATTTTACCGACGGTTGCTTGCTCGTTGCACACAATGCGGATTTTGATACAAGCTTTATCCGCGCCGAATGCACAAGGCTTGGCTACGAATTTAAGAATCCCTATCTCGACACGGTAGGACTTTCGCGTTTTTTGAATACCGACCTAAAGAGCCATAAGCTCGACGTGGTGGCAAAGTATTTCGGTCTTGCCGATTTCCATCACCACCGCGCGGTGGACGATGCGGAGATACTTGCACAAATTTATTTCTGCATGGTCGAAAAAATGCGCAAGTTTGAGCTTAATACCTTTGCCGATATGACGCGCGAGGTCAAGGCAAACGCCGATCCCTTGAAGCTCAAGCCATACCATTTGATAATACTCGTAAAAAATAAGACGGGACTTAAAAATCTCTACCGCCTTATTTCGATGAGCTATCTTAATTATTACCACAGAAATCCGCGTATCCCCAAAACACAGCTTGAAAAGTACCGCGAGGGACTTATCATAGGCTCTGCCTGCTCTGCGGGAGAGCTTTATTCCGCGATACTCGACAGTAAATCCGACGCGGAGCTTGAGGATATTGCGTCCTTCTACGATTACCTTGAGGTTCAGCCAATAGCAAACGACGGATATCTCGTTGCAGAGGGGACTGTCGAAAGCGATGAGGCGTTGCGCGATATCAACCGAAAGATATGCGCGCTTGGCGAAAAGCTCGGCAAGCCCGTGGTGGCAACGTCCGACGCGCATTTTATCGACCCCGAGGACGAGGTGTACCGCAGGATACTTCTTGCGGGAATGAAGTTCAAGGACGCGGACAAGCCCACTCCGATCTTCTGGCGCACTACCGATCAGATGCTTGAGGAGTTTTCCTATCTCGGCGCTGAAAAGGCGTATGAGATAGTAGTTAAAAACTCAAACGATATAGCTGACAGCATCGAGCGCATACGCCCCATACCACCGGGAACGTTCACGCCACACATCGAAGGCTCCGACGAGGAGCTTCGTGAAAAGTGCTGGGCGAGGGCGCGCGCTATGTATGGCGAAAATCTGCCCGAGCTTGTAAAAAGCCGCCTTGAAACCGAGCTTGAGTCTATTATCAAGCACGGCTTTGCGGTTCTTTACATAATCGCGGAAAGACTTGTAAAATACAGCGAAAGTCAGGGGTATCTCGTTGGCTCGCGTGGCTCCGTTGGCTCGTCCTTCGTTGCTACGATGGCGGGTATATCCGAGGTAAATCCACTTCCGCCACACTATTACTGCAAGAAATGTCAGTACAATGACTTTTCAAATCCCAACCGCGTAGGCTCAGGCTTCGATCTGCCCACGGCGTATTGCCCCGTGTGCGGCGAAAAGCTTGAGCAGGACGGTCAGGACATTCCCTTTGAGACCTTCCTTGGCTTCAAGGGAGATAAATCTCCCGATATCGACCTTAACTTTTCGGGCGACGTTCAGGGAAAGGTGCATAAGTTTACAGAGGAGCTTTTCGGTGCGGAAAACGTTTTCCGTGCGGGAACGCTCGGCACGCTTGCAGACAAGACCGCATTCGGCTTCGTAATGAAGTATTACGAGAGCAAGGGGCAATCCCTTTGCCGCGCGGAGATAGACCGCATTATCAACTGCTGTATGGGCGTCAAGCGTACCACGGGACAGCACCCGGGCGGAATCATAGTCGTTCCGCGAGAGTATGAGGTTTACGATTTCACCCCCGTTCAACACCCCGCGGACGACCCGAAATCCGACATCGTAACGACGCACTTTGCGTTCTCATATCTTCACGATACGATACTTAAGCTTGATGAGCTTGGACACGATATTCCTACGAAGTATAAGATGCTTGAAAAGTATAGCGGTATTTCGGTTATGGACGTTGCAATGAACGATCCCAGCGTTTACGCTATCTTTGAGTCAACGGATTCGCTTGGAATTCCGCAGATGGATAGGGAGGACCGCAAGACGAAAATGCTCGGTCTGTCCGTCGGAACTCTCGGGCTTCCTGAAATGGGCACGAACTTTATTCAAGGCGTGCTTGTTGATGCAAAGCCCAAAAACTTTGCAGACCTTATGCAGATATCGGGACTTACGCACGGTACGGACGTGTGGCTGGGCAACGCGCAGGACCTTATCAAGGACGGCGTTTGTACCATTTCCGAGGTCGTCGGAACGCGTGACGGTATTATGCTTGACCTTATTCGCTACGGCGTTGACAAGCTCTTGTCGTTTAAGATAATGGAGTTCGTGCGTAAGAATAAAAAGGGTATCAGAATACCCGACGAAATGCAGGACGCAATGCACGCCGTCGGCGTTCCGCAGTGGTATATCGACTCCCTGCAAAAGATAAAGTATATGTTCCCGAAGGCGCACGCCGCCGCGTACGTTATGTCGGCAATAAGACTTGCGTGGTACAAGGTGCATGAGCCCGTTGCGTTTTATTGCGCCATTCTCACCGTTGCGCCCGACGGCTTTGACGGACAGATAGTTGCAAGGGGACGTGACTATATGCTTGCGGAAATGCAAAGGATAGAAAATCTCGGCAAGGACGCCACCCAAAAGGATAAGGCTACCTTCTCCGCGCTTCAGCTTGCAAACGAGGCGATAATGCGCGGCATCAGATTTTTGCCCGTAAGCCTTAAACGCTCCGACGCTAAAGAGTTCTTGCCCGAGGGCGGCAACATAAGAATGCCGCTAAGCTCGCTTCCCGGACTTGGCGTCAACGCCGCCATCAGCATAGCTCAGGCGAGAGATGAAGAACCCTTCTTCTCGGTTGAGGACGTAAGAGAGCGTGCAAAGGTAAATAAATCGGTAATGGAGATACTTCGCGCAAACGGTGCGTTTGACGGGCTCTCCGAAACCGACCAGATATCAATGTTTGATTTGTTTTAAGGATAATAATGGAAATTAACGAAAGAAATATGCTCCACGATATTCATATCGACATTTCTATGTATAACGCCGCGGGCGAGCTTGTTCCGAGCGCGTATCAGCGAATGGTAATTAATATGATCGAGGAGCATCTTGACAGTATCGAAATGGGAGAAAAGGCTTTTATGGAAAAGCACGGACTTTCGTGGATACTGCTTTATATGGCGCTTGAGATCAAGCGCCATATAAGCCCCACAATGAAGCTCACGGCTCGCACGTGGCATTCACAGACTATCCCGCCGTATTTCAGAAGGGATTTTGAGATACTTGACGAGAAAGGTGAACGTGTATGCGTCGGAGCTACGCTTTCTGCCTTGTTTTTTACGGAGGAGAGAAGGCTTTGTATGGACAGAGCAAAGATAGCCCTTGCCGACATCGGAAGCGGCGAATGTCTGCTTGACATCAACCGTCGCTTTATATGCAAGGAGAGCTTTGAGCTTGTCGAGGAGCGTAAGGTGCGCCCAAGCATGATAGACGGAGTCGGGCACGTAAACAATACCCACTACGGCGAGTTCGTTTACGATGCAATGACGGATAGCGAAAGAGCGAGCTTGGGTTCTCTTGATCGCCTTGACGTATGGTTCACCTCGGAGCTTACCGAGGGCGCACGCTTTCAGATAGAACGCGCAAGCACGGGAGAGGACGAGGTCGTTTATCGCGGTTCAACCGCACCCGACGGGAAAATGTCCTTTGCAATGAAGTTGAAATTCGGAGGCTTTGACAAATGAACGAAAAAATCAAAAACATCATTTCGGGAATGACTCTTCGAGAGAAGGTCGGTCAGATGATCATCGCAAGATATCCCACTGACGGAAAATATAATAGGGAAGAGGCGGTTGAAAAATACCACCTCGGCGGCTTTACCTGGTATGCGGAGAATTTCAAAGACGAAACGCCCGAAAGCATAAGGGCGGACGTTAAGGCACAGCAAGCAAAATCTAAGATACCGCTGTTTATGGCTGTTGACGAGGAGGGCGGCAGAGTATGCAGAATATCCTGCTATCCTCAGTTCCGATACGAGGCGTTCAAGTCCCCGTCCGCGCTTTATGCGGAGGGAGGCATTGAAAGATGCGTTGAGGACACCAAGGAAAAGGCATCATTTTTGCTTGATCTTGGCTTTAACCTCAATTTTGCCCCCGTCTGCGATATGACATACAGTCCCGAGAATTATATTCACCACAGAACTCTTGGTCAGGACGTGGAAACGACCTGCAAATACGTCAGCGCCGTGGTCAAGCAGATGAACGAAAGCCGCCTCGGATGCTCTATCAAGCATTTCCCGGGCTACGGCGACAACGTTGATACCCATCAGTTCATAGCCCACGACGACAGAAGCCTTGACGATTTTATGAAGGCGGATATCTTCCCGTTCCGCGCTGGTATCGAGGCGGGCGCGGGCATAATTATGGTCGCCCACAACATCGTTAAGGGCATTGATCCCGACACTCCCGAATCCCTCTCGCCCGAGGCTCACCGCCTTATCAGGGAGGAGCTTGGCTTTGGCGGAGTCGTTATGACCGATTCGCTTGATATGGGCGGAATCACACGCTTTGTCGGTGAAAGATCGGCTGCCGTTATGGCTGTGACGTCGGGCAACGATATGCTGTGCTGTACCTCGTACCCCGAGCAGATCGAGGCAATAATTGACGCCGTAAACAGCGGTGAAATAACCGAGGAAAGGATAGATGAATCGGTTTACCGAATCCTTAATTTAAAAGCTACGCTTGGTATAATAAACCTTTAATAAGGAGTTTATGGATATGAAAGTAAGTGAAATTCTTGCAAGAAATAAAAAAACACTCTCCATTGAGGTGTTCCCGCCTAAAACGAGCGATTCGTTTGAAAAGGTAAGGGTAGCAACGGAGAGCATCGCCGCGATAGCTCCCGCATATATGAGCGTTACATACGGCGCGGGCGGAACGGGCTCTAAATTCACGTTACCTATTGCCGAAAATATCGAGAAAAAGTATAACGTCCCCGTTATACATCACCTCACTTGTGTTGGCTCAAGCGTCGAGAATATCAAGGAACGCCTTGACCTTATGCACAACGCGGGAATCGAGAACGTTTTGGCACTTCGCGGAGATATCCCCGATGGTGAAAAGCCTGCGGATTGGCATTTCAAGCACGCAAGCGACCTCGTTTCCTACATAAAGGACTATGGGGATTTTTGCATAGGCGGCGCATGCTACCCCGAGGGACATCCCGAGGCGGCTTCGATCGATGAAGACCTTGATTTTCTTAAATTAAAGGTCGATATGGGCTGTGATTTTCTTACTACGCAGCTTTTCCTTGACAATGCCGTTTTCTACCGCTTTTACGAAAAGGCGCTTGCAAAGGGAATAAACGTTCCTATCACCGCAGGAATTATGCCTATCACGAGCATAAAGCAGTTTGGCAGGATAGAAAGCCTTTCGGGCTCTGCTATCCCCGATACTATGCGCTGCTGTGCGGAAAAATATGCGGACGATCCCGTTGCTATGCGGCGCTTCGGCTTGGATTTTGCTACACTTCAGATCGCTGACCTTTACAATCACGGATTCAAATTCATACATCTACATTCAATGAACAGCCCCGAGGCCGCAATAGAGATAGGCACGTCGCTTTCAAATTATTTCGGCGCAGAGCTGTTTTCGGGTAAATTATAATGAAAGAATGCTTTAAGGATATACTTGGCAAGCGCATACTCATATTTGACGGTGCGGCGGGTACGATGCTTCAAAGCCGCGGTCTTGCGGCGGGTGAAAAGCCCGAAACGTGGAGCATAAAGCGTCCTGACGATATCGTTGCCCTTCATAGCGAGTATATTGCCGCAGGTGCAGATATAATTTAAACGAATAGCTTTGGCGCAAACGCGTTGCACTTCCTCGACGGTGGCGAGTATAGCGTGGAGCAGCTCGTCAGCGCGGCTGTCGCGTGTGCGCGAAAGGCGGCGGATGCGGCAAGCAAGCAGGTATTTGTGGCGCTTGATATCGGACCTCTCGGCAAGCTTATCGGCGACGGAGAGGAAATGATAGATTTTGAGGATGCCGTTTCCACCTTTGCGCGCACCGTAAATGCGGGCAAGGCGGGGGCTGACCTTGTTTTACTTGAAACCTTTGGAGATATTGCAGAATCTCGCGCCGCGCTTCTTGCGGTAAAGGAAAACTGCGATCTCCCCGTTGTCGTAACGAACGTTTACGGTGCGGACGGCAGGCTTTTTACAGGCTCGGATGCCGCCGTGGTTTCTACCGTGCTTTCAGGGCTTGGCGCTGATGCCGTAGGTATGAACTGCTCGCTTGGTCCACGCGATATGCTCGGCATCATTCCCGATATTGCCGCGTCAACTGTGCTTCCTATAGCGGTCAATCCCAATGCTGGCCTTCCGCGCACGGATGCCAAGGGAAATACGGTTTATGACGTTTCAGCAGAGGAGTTTGCTGACGCTATGCTCAAAATGGCGCAGGCGGGCGCATCCTTGCTTGGCGGCTGTTGCGGTACTACCCCCGAATATATTGCACGCCTTGCCGAAAGGGTGAGTGGCGTTCAGGTAGTAGAGCGCAAGGTCGCAAAACGCTCGATAGTCACATCTGCAACTCGCATATGCGAGATAGGCGGCGATCGCCTTACCGTAATCGGTGAGCGCATCAACCCCACGGGCAAGCCGAAATTCAAGGACGCACTTCGCCGCGGAGATATAGATTATGCCGTAAACGAGGCTCATAACGAGGCGGCGGCAGGGGCAGATATCCTTGACGTAAACGTGGGACTGCCCGAGATCGACGAATGCGCCGTTCTTACCGAAACCGTTTGCCGCATACAATCCGTGTGTGACCTTCCCCTGCAGATAGACACTGCGCTTCCGTCTGCTATGGAGGCGGCACTTCGCAGATACAACGGCAAGGCTCTTATAAATTCCGTCAACGGAAGCGAAGCCTCAATGTCCGCGATCTTGCCGCTTGCGGCAAAATACGGCGGTATGATAGTCGCTCTTACGCTTGACGAAAGTGGGATACCCGACAGCGCCGAGGGAAGATATGAAATTGCCAAGCGCATAGTGCAAAGAGCCGCCGAGTACGGAATTCCGAAGGAGGACGTGCTTGTCGACCCTCTTACACTCACGCTCGGAGCCGATCCGCTTGCCGCCGAAAAAACGCTTGGCGCGGTAAAGCTGATAAAGGAGGATCTCGGCGTAGCAACCTCTCTCGGCGTGTCGAATATATCCTTCGGCTTGCCCGACAGAGATAAGGTAAACACAGATTTTCTTACCGCCGCTATGGAGGCGGGACTTTCCGCCGCCATCCTCAATCCCAATTCCGCGTCGATGATGCGAGTAGCAAGAGGAGAGGGCGATAATGACGGCGATGCGCTTGGCAGACTTGGTGAGCATATCAGCGCCGCCACGGTAGTTAAGCCGCGTGGAGACGACCTGACGGGCGCGATATACGGCGGAATGAAGAGCCGCGCGGTTGCGCTCGCGATCGAAGAGTGCGATAAAATGTCCCCGAAGGCTGTGATAGATGCAAAGATAGTTCCTGCCCTTGAGGAAGCGGGCAAGGAGTTTGAGGCAGGCAAGATATTCCTGCCGGGGCTTCTCTCTTGCGCAGATGCCGCAGTAGCCGCGCTTGACGTAGTTTCCGAGCGCATACTTTCCGAGGGCGGCGAGCGCGTAAACGCGGGCAAGGTGGTTATGGCTACCGTCGAGGGCGACGTTCACGATATAGGCAAAAACATCGTTTGCGTTATGCTTAAAAGCTATGGATTTGAGGTAATAGACCTCGGACGCGACGTTTGCGCCGATGCCGTAGTTGCGGCGGCACAGAACTCGGGTGCGGCAGTCGTCGGACTTTCAGCCCTTATGACTACCACTGTTCCCGCGATGGAAAAAACTATCAGGGCTTTGCGCCAAAAGCTCCCCGATGTTAAGGTGGTAGTGGGCGGCGCAGTGCTTACCGAGGAGTATTCTGCGCGCATAGGCGCGGACAAATATGCCCCCGACGCTATGGCTACCGTAAGATACGCTACCGAGGTATACCAAAAAAATTAACTTGACTTTTTGCCTTGGGGGGTATATAATTAGTCTTGACTAACTCATTCAAAGAAGGTGAACCAATGAGAGAAGAAGTATACGATATAGGCGGAATGCATTGCGCCGCATGCTCCGCGGCTGTGGAGCGCGTAACGCGCAAGCTGCCGGGCGTTGAGCGAAGCGAGGTCAATCTCACGCTCGCAAGACTTACGATCGTCTACGACGAGTCGCAGACTACCCCCGAAATGATAATAAGTAAGGTAGAAAAAGCGGGCTTTAGCGCCAAGCTCCACCTTGAAGAAAAAAAGGAGCAGAGCAAAAAGGAAAAAACAGACGAGGCAGAAAAGGTCTTAAGAAAAAAGCGGATAAGCCTTATTATATCCGCAATTTTTGCCGCGCTTCTTATGATCGTTTCTATGGGGCATATGATGTTTGAGGGCTTTCCTCTGCCAAGCATCGTGTCGCCCGATACGCATCCGCAAAATTTTGCGCTTTTGCAGCTTTTGCTCGCGATCCCCGTCCTCGTTCTCGGTAAGGATTATTTTTTGGGCGGCATAGGCTCGTTGCTTCACGGAAGTCCCAATATGAACACGCTCGTTGCGATAAGCTCCGTTGCATCGTTCGCGTACAGCCTTGTTGTAACCTTCCTTATTGCCGACCATCCGCACCTTGTGCATCAGCTTTATTTCGAGGCATCGGCAACCGTAATAACCCTTGTTTCCGTCGGAAAATATCTTGAGGCGCGAAGCAGCGAAAAAACAAAATCAGCTATTACGAAGCTGATGAGCCTTTCCCCCGATACCGCAAACGTAGTAGCGGACGGCGTTGAGAAAACGCTTCCCGTCAGCGAGGTTCGCGTGGGCGACGTGCTTATCGTCAGGGCGGGCGAGCATATTCCGCTTGACGGCGAGGTGGTGAACGGCTCGGGTAGCGTGAACGAGGCCATGATAACGGGCGAGAGCCTTCCCGTTGAAAGAACGGCGGGCGAGCGCGTTATAGGCGGAAGCGTTCTTTCGGACGGCGTTATTTACGTTTGCGTTACGCATACGGGGAGTGACACCACCCTTGCAAGGATCGTTAAATTCGTTGAGGATGCGCAGGGCAAAAAAGCGCCTATATCAAAAACCGCAGACCGCGTTGCGGGCGTATTCGTGCCCGTCGTTATAACCATTTCAACGCTTGCGGGGCTCGTTTGGCTTCTTATAAACGGCAATATTTCGTTTGCCGTCAAGATATTTACCTCAGTTCTCGTTATCGCTTGCCCCTGCGCTATGGGACTTGCAACGCCTACCGCGATAATGGTCGCAACGGGACTTGGCGCACAGCACGGCGTGCTTGTCAGAAGCGGTGAGGCGCTTGAAATAACCCACCGCACGACGGTTGTCGTTTTCGACAAAACGGGAACGGTAACGGAGGGCAAGCCGTCGCTTACCGACCTTGTTCCGTGCGGTAATATAAGCGAAGATGAGCTTGCCGAGATACTGTATAGCACAGAAAAGCTCTCCGACCACCCAATCGCGCGCGCGATCGCCGAATGGGGCGAGGAGAAGGGGCTTGGAAATTCCGTTGCTATAAGCGAAATTCACGTTCTTACGGGGCTTGGACTTTCAGCCACGGCGGCGGACGGCAGGAGCTTCCTTTTGGGCAACCCCAAGCTTATGGAAAACGAAAAAATCGATATTTCCGCCATTGAAGATAGAATAGCCTCGCTTCAGGCAATGGGTAAAACAGTAATTTGCGTAGCCGTTGACGGCTCTGTCGCGGGAATTGCCGCCGTTGCCGATACCATAAAGGAAAGTGCGCCGCGCACGGTCGCTCGGCTTAAGGAGATGGGCATAAGAGCCGTTCTTCTGACGGGTGATAACGCCGCGGCGGCAAAGGCTATTGCCGCAACCGCAGGTATCGACGAGGTCATATCCGACGTTCTTCCCACGGAAAAGGCGGCTGTGATATCGCGCCTTAAAAACGAGGGTGAAACCGTTATGATGGTTGGCGACGGCATAAACGATGCCCCCGCGCTAACCGAGGCGGACATCGGCGTTGCTATAGGAAACGGAAGCGATATAGCCATTGATTCTGCGGTTATCGTGCTTATGCGAAGCGACACCGAGGACGTTTGCCGCGCCATCCTGCTCGGCAAAAAGACCATCCGCAATATAAGGCAAAATCTGTTTTGGGCGTTTATATATAACGTTCTTGCTATACCCGTTGCCGCGGGCGTGCTTTACCCGATAGGCATCACGCTGACACCCATGCTCGGCGGTCTTGCAATGAGCCTTAGCTCATTGTTCGTTGTTGGAAACGCTCTGCGTCTTGGCAGAGTAAAGCTATAAATTAAGGAGAATAAAAATGAAGACCTACAAAGTACCAGATATGCATTGCATCAACTGCGTGAATCGCATAAAGAAAGCGCTTGACGCCGAAAACGTCGCCGCAGAAGTCGACCTCGGCGCAAAAACCGTAAGCGTCAAGGAATCTGACGCAAAAAAGACACTCGAAATACTTGACGATCTCGGCTTCGACGCTGAATAAGTAACACCCCTCTATTGAGGGTAAACATAGTTTGGAGTATAAAATGCAGGATAAAAAATATCCGCTTTTGGATACCGTAAACTGCCCCGACGACGTGAAAAAAATGAGTGCCGAGCAAGCAAACGCTCTTGCGGACGAGATAAGGGAGTACCTTGTAGACACAGTTTCCGTAACGGGCGGGCATCTTGCCTCAAATCTCGGCGTTGTCGAGCTGACGCTTGCGCTTCACCGCGTTTTTGACAGCCCCAGGGATAAGATAGTATGGGACGTTGGACATCAGAGCTACGTTCACAAGCTCCTCACGGGGCGGCGCGATCGCTTTGCGACTCTGCGCACATCGGGCGGTCTTTCGGGCTTTACCAAGCGCGACGAAAGCGAGCACGACCCCTTTGGCGCAGGGCATAGCTCAACGTCCATTTCCGCCGCCCTCGGTATAGCCGAGGCACAGAGGATGAAAAATGGCAAAAATTACACGGTCGCCGTAGTCGGTGACGGTGCGTTTACGGGCGGAATGATACACGAGGCTCTTAATAATTGCGACGAGCACAGCGGGCTTCGTCTTATCGTCGTTATAAATGAAAACGAGATGTCTATCTCGAAAAATATCGGAAGCTTTGCAAAAAGCATTTCAAAAATTCGCATGCGCCCTGGGTATTTTCGCACCAAGGCGGCAACGCGTGGCTTTTTGAAAAAGATACCGCTTATAGGTAAGCCCATCGTTTCTCTTATCGTAGGGCTTAAAAAGTCCCTCAAAAATCTTCTCTACGGCTCCAATTATTTTGAGAATCTCGGGCTTTATTATCTCGGTCCCGTTGACGGAAATGACCGCGAGGCTGTTGAAAATCTTCTTCGCGAGGCTAAAAAATGCGGCGGCAGCGCGGTTGTACATCTGAAAACCAAAAAGGGTAAGGGTTATGCCCCTGCCGAAGCCGACCCCGATAGATTTCACTCCGTTGCGCCTAAGGATAGCGCGAGAGTGGCGGGATTTTCCGCCGAGTTTGGCAATATCGTTTGCGAAATGGCGGCAAAGGACGAAAGAATTTGCGCGATAACCGCCGCAATGAGCCAAGGAACGGGGCTTACAAGATTTGAAAACGAATACGCCGAGCGCTTTTTCGACGTAGGTATAGCCGAGGAGCACGCAGTCACCTTTGCCGCAGGTCTTGCGGCGGACGGAATGCGCCCCGTTTGCGCTATTTACTCTACGTTTTTACAGCGTGCATACGATAACGTGCTTCACGACGTTGCGCTACAACGCCTGCCCGTGCTTATCTGCATTGATCGCGCGGGGCTCAATTCGGGCGACGGCGCGACGCATCACGGCGTTTTTGACGTTTCCTTCCTTTCGGGAATTCCAAGCCTTAAGATATACACTCCCGCCACATACGGAGCGTTGCGCCGCGCGATGACCGAGGCGTTAGCGCTTGATGCGCCCGCCGCAATTCGCTATCCCTGCGGAACGGAGGACGAGCGAGTAGTAAAGGCGTTTTATATGGGTAGCGAGGACGCCCGAATCGGTATTCGCACCGCCTTTATCGAGGACGATACCGATAGGATGATCATTGTCCACGGCAGAATGGCATCGACCGCGCTTGACGTCAGAAACACGTTGGCGGAAAAAGGCGTTTCCTGCGGCGTTATCCTTTGCGAGTATATCGCGCCGTATTCCGAGCTTGCCGCAGAAATTATGTCACTTCTTCCCAACGGGGCGAGAGTTCTTATCGCCGAGGAAGAAATTTTGCAGGGCGGCTTTGCAATGAACCTTGCGGACTCATTACGCACGCTCGGTTGCACTAACAAGATTAGCATCCGCGCAGTCGAAAATGCTTTCGTTACCCCGAATACTTCTCAAAGCATTTTTGAAGCCACGGGCGTGGATAAGGATTCTCTTGTTAAAATTCTTATGTAAAAAGGTTGCTTTGCAACCTTTTTATATTTTTACTTCCAACTCGTCAATTACGCTTTTTAGTGCCTTTGCGGATGCGCGCAGCTTGCTTTCCTCGTCCTCGTTAAGAGGTATTTCAAGCACCTGCTCTATGCCGCGTCTGCCGACTATGCAGGGAAGCCCCATGCACACGCCCTCAATGCCGTAGTGACCGTCAACGAGTGTGGAAACGGGCAGTATCGTATGCTCATCTCTGACGATAGCGGACGCTATCTTTTTTACCGATTCCGCTATTGCGTAATAGGTCGCACCCTTTGCCGCGATTATTTTGTACGCCGCGTCGCGCACGTTTTCAAATATGCCGCCAAACGCGCTGATGTCGCAGTTTTGCGCACAATCGCGG
>JAFXAC010000024.1 GCA_017522125.1 Clostridia bacterium
GGGTGAACCGTCGGGGAAGCAAGAAAGAAAGAAGATCTTTCCCCACGGGTGCGCACCCGCTCGGTTCGTTTATATATAAAAAACGGAGATCTTTTAAGAACTCCGATTTTTTCCAATATTAAGTGGTTTTTGTGGTATAATAGTATATAAAACTCAAAACAGGAGGCAAAAATGCCATCATACGAAAAAAGAGCTAACGGCTGGACTGTGCGGTTTAGGGAAACTGTCAACGACGAGGAGGTTCACAAAAGATTGTCGGGATATCAAACGAAAGCTGATGCCCAAAGGGCGTATAATAATTACATAAACAGCTATGAACATATAGCACCTACGCGTCATATCGACATCGTTACATTCAACGATCTGTGGATCTGTTATCAGCAAAACAGTAAAACGCGAGTCAGAGAAAGCTCGTTCTATACCATTCAAAGTAAGGTCGAGTCACATATACTCCCTCACTTTGCAGAAAAGCGAGTATCAGAAATATCGCCCAGCGATATACTGCTGTGGCAAGCGTCGCTATCAGGCTACAGCTTCAAATACCGTAGCGTAATAAGTAAGCAGCTAAATTCAATATTCAGATTTGGAAACCGCTATTACGATCTTCCAAATCCTATGCTCAAGGTAGAGCCGCTTCGCAACCTTGAGGCAAAAAAGGAAATGCAGATTTGGTCGTGGGAGGAATTTAAGCAGTTTATAGACGTCGTTGACGATAATACGTACCGCTGCCTATTCAGGTTTTTATACGCATCAGGCTGTCGAAAAGGTGAAGCCTTAGCTCTGTCCTTCGACGATATAGACCTCATTAAAAACACCGTGCGAATAAACAAGAGCCTCTCACGAAAGGTAAGGAATAAACCGTATGCTATCACGCCGCCCAAAAATCTGACAAGCGACCGAGTTATAGAAATGCCGCATAATTTGCTTGAAGATATGTGCGCCCTGCGTAAAAGCAAAAAAGACTTGTTTGTGTTCGGCGGCGATATGCCGCTTGCCGAGAACACATTGACGAGGAAGTATAAGCATTGGGTAAAGTTGTCGGGGGTAAAGCGTATCAGAATACACGATCTGCGCCATAGCTGCGCCTCTTATCTGATCTCAAAAGGGAATACCATCGTCGCAGTAAGTAAACGCCTCGGTCACGCCGATATCACGCAAACGCTAAATACATATAGCCATATGCTACCCTCGGATAACTCAAAAATCCTTGAGTCTATCTCGGAAATTTAAGGGGGATTGGGTACACGATGTTCCCAAATTGGGTACAACGCCTCTCCCAAGCCATCGGAGTGGTGGAAAAAACAATCGAAAATCGCATTTTTCGAGCATTTTTTGCCTCAAAAATGGTGCTAATAATTTCCCTGTCTCTCCGCCACAACAAAAAAGGAGATGCTTCGCATCTCCTTTTTTGTTGTGGCGAGGGGTGTGGAGAAAACCCTGTCTTGCTTCGCAAGACAGGGTTCGCATACCCCGACCGAAGCTCGACGAGCTTGCTCGTCAGGCGCAGGGAGTGGGTATCCACGCGTAGCGTGTATCCCTTGCGGCATTATACAACACTCCGTGTTGATGATATGCAATGCTTCGCCTTGACTTATCTGTGAAAGTGTGATATAATCAAGCCTGCCAATAAGAATTTGACGAGGTGATACAAAAATGGAAATGAAGCGTTTGCGTAAATTTCTAATAATAACATTTGTTGTTACAGGTTTAGCTTGGGGTTCACTGGCTATTTTTACAAAATTGTCCCTCATATCTTTCACACATCCAATAGGCACGATACTGCATATTATAGGTGGTTTTGGACCAACAATAGCATCGTTGTTTGTATTGGAAGAAAGATTAGCATTCAAGTCAGCGGTTAAATTCGTTTTCCAATATAAACGAAAAACGATAGTTTACTTTTGGACGTTGGTTGCCATGGCAATAGCGGTAATCGGTATTTCGTCAATGGAATTTAACTCGGCATTACCTTTTTACTTGATACCGATTGTTTTTCTTCAAGCGGTATTTATATATGGGGGAGAAGAAGAATTAGGGTGGCGTGGTATCATGCAACCTATATTGGAAAAGAAGCTTCCGTTTCCAATAGCAACTGTAATTACTGGTACAGTATGGGGAATTTGGCATATTCCACTTTGGTTTGTAGAAGGTTCCTCTCAGCAAAACATGGCATTTCCTTTCTTCTTGGTGTTAAGCGTGTTATTAAGTTTCTTTTTGGCTGCACTTTATAAAAGGACAAAATGTGTTTTTGCCTGCAATGTTTTCCACGGATTGATAAACACGCTGCTATCAATGTTTGTAATCAAATTGAATCTTATTTTGGTATGTGGTTTGATTGTTATGTTGGTGTATTCTATATATTTGTGGTACTCTGAAGATAAGAAAGTAGTTGCTTAACAGACCGCCAAATTCCAATTTATCGAGCGGATATACATGGAAAAAGCGTCCCCCTCCTCTCAATTATCGCACAACTAAAGACAGAGCCAAACGCCGATGGCGTTTGGCTCTGTTTTTATATATCCGCGTCCTTCATATATTCGTTTGCGTGCTCCGCGATAAACGCCTTGCGTCCCGCAAGGTTGTTGCCGAGCAGGGTGTCGAATATCATCTCCGTCGCGGCGGCGTCCGCGGGCTTTACGGCGATGAGGCGGCGCGTTTGCGGCTTCATCGTGGTCTTTGACATCATCTCGGGCTCGTTCTCGCCAAGTCCCTTTGAGCGCTGGAGCGTGTACTTCGTATCTCCAAGCTGCTTCAAAATAGCCGTTTTCTCGGACTCGTCGTAGGCAAAATAGGTCTGATCCTTAGTCGTTATCTCAAAGAGGGGCGATTCAGCAATGAATATCTTTCCCTTTTCTATGAGCGTGGGGAGCAGACGGTAGAACATCGTAAGAAGCAGAGTTCTTATCTGGAAGCCGTCCTCGTCGGCATCGGTACAGATGATTATCTTCGACCAGCGGAGCGCGTCGTAATCAAACGCCGCCATATCGTTTTTCAGCTTGACCTTGCCCTCAAGCTCGACTCCGCAGCCTATAACGCGAAGCAGATCAACGATGATCTCGTTATCAAATATCTGCTTGTAATCGCTCTTCATACAGTTAAGCGTCTTACCGCGGACGGGAATAATAGCCTGAAATTCAGCCTCTCTCGCAAGCTTACACGAGGTAAGTGCGGAATCTCCCTCAACGATGTAAAGCTCGCGCACCTCGGGGTCCTTACTGCGGCAGTTGACGAACTTTTCTACCCTGTTCGCAACGTCGATGGTCGCAGTCAGCTTCTTCTTTATATCTATGCGCGTCTTTTCCGCGTTCTCACGGCTACGCTTGTTGATAAGCACCTGCGCCGCGATCTTGTCCGCCTCGGTCGGATGCTCGATAAAGTATATGTCAAGGCTCTTTTTGAGGAAGTCAGTCATCGACTCCTGAATAAAGGAGTTGGTGATAGCCTTTTTGGTCTGGTTCTCGTACGACGCGATGGTCGAATGGCTGCTGATAACGATAACAAGGCTGTCCGCGATATCGGCATAGGTGACCTTTTGCTCGGTCTTATTATACTTGCCCGTGTTTTTAAGATACTTATCTATCGAGTACACGAAGGCGGAGCGAACGGCGCGGTCGGGAGAGCCGCCGTGCTCAAGGAAGCTGGAGTTATGGTAATACTCCTGCTTGCCCGCCGCCTGAGTGAAGCAGAACGAATAATCCGCCTCAAGCAGATATTCCTCCTTGTCACCGCGGTCGCGTCCGCGGTCGGATGCAAAAAGATTGACGGGCTCGGTTATCGAATTGTTGTTCGTGATCTCTCTGACGTAAGCCGCAAGCTTGTCCTCACCCGGGTAGAAGAACACCTTTTCCAAAAAGCTACCGTCGGGCTGTTCGATCTGCAAAACGAATTTTACGCCGTAGTTGATAGCCGCCTGACGGTGCAGAACGTCCTCGAAATGATCGTGCGGAATATTGATGTCCGTAAACACCTCAAGGTCGGGAAGCCAACGAATGACCGTTCCCGTTCTGCGCTCCGCGGGCGCAAGCTCGCGCACCTCAAGCTCGCCCACGGGGAAGCCCTTTTCAAATCGGATGAAGCTTACGTGCTTACCGTCGAAGGAGTCTACGTTCATATAAGTCGAGGCGCACTGAGTCGCGCACGCACCGACACCGTTTACACCGAGGGCGCATTTATATGCGGCGTCGGCGTTGTTGTTATCCATCTTGCCGCCCGCAAAAAGCTCGCAAAAAACAAGCTCCCAGTTATATCTTTCTTCCTTTGCGTTGTATCCAAGCGGAACGCCACGTCCAAAATCCTCGACCTCCATGGAGTGGTCGGCAAATACTGTCACGCGTATCTCCTTACCGTAGCCCGCGCTTGCCTCGTCTATGGAGTTTGCGAGTATCTCAAAAAAGCCGTGCTGACATCCGTCAAGACCGTCGGAGCCGAAAATAATACTCGGGCGCTTACGGACGCGGTCGGGACCTTTAAGAGAAACTATGCTCTGATTATCGTATCCGCTTTCGTTTTCGGCAGGCGCAGACATAGCCGCCTTCGCAGCAGCCTTCTTTACCTTTTCGGGTTTAGAATCGTTTTTCGCGCTTGCCTTTTTAGTTGCTTCCTTTGCCATACTATAAAAATCCTTTTTTTGAATTTTGTACTTCGCTTCAAATCATAAGCCTATTATATACCATATTCAAGAAAAAATCAATACCTAATTTTTATTTATATTTGATTTTTATCTAACATTTTGTTTTTAGTATTATTTGAGTTAGATGTGTTTCTAACTATTGTGCTTTATAGCTTTTTAATATGACATTTCAAAAACGCTAAAAAGCCGTGGCTTGCGGACACGGTGCATAGCGTTAATATCGAATAAATGCCTAAAAGCACGCCCCTTATTTGCCGATAAAACGCTCTCTTCACTCAGATAGTATGCGCGGAAGAATTTTATCGGCAAATAACGGGGGCTTTTTTCAGATATTTCGATATAAATTTCTGCGTTTAATAGGATAATATATTGACTTTTTGCGGCAAATAATGTATTATATGTTATATATTTTATTATGATCCCCGCGGATCTCAGGAGTTTGAAATGCTTAAAAAAATAAGATTTATCATCGCTCTGTGGGTTGCCAAGGCTTCGCGTCTGGCACTGAGAATGATAGGTAAGCCCGCGACGTGTACGCCGGGTATCATAGCCTTGAAGCTCTGCCCCGATTTTCTCGCTCACATAGGAACACCCCAAACTCTTATTTGTGTTACGGGTACGAATGGCAAGACCATCGTCAGCAATCTTCTCGGTGACGTTTTGCGCGATTGCGGATATTCCGTAACGAACAACAGCTACGGCTCAAACGTTCAGGGCGGCGTTGCCTCTGCCCTGCTTACAGACGCCACTCTTACGGGAAGATCCAAAAAACAGTTTGGCGTTATCGAGGTCGACGAGAGAAGCTCGATAAAGGTATATTCCTATATCACTCCCGACTACCTCGTATGCAACAACATTATGCGCGACTCTCTCAAGCGCAACGCACACCCCGATTTTATTTCTTACGTAATAAACAATAAGCTCACCGAAAAAACGAAGGTCATTCTCAACTCCGACGACCTCATCTGCGCCCGCCTTGCACCGAAAAGCACCGACCGCACCTATTTCGGAGTTGACGTAAGGAAGCCCGAAAGCGGTGACCCCGAAAACGTCCGCGACGTAGTTTACTGTCCCGAGTGCGGACATAGGCTTGACGTTGACTATATTCGCTACTATCACATCGGACGTATGTCCTGCCCCGAGTGCGGACTGCGCTCGCCCGACCGCGACTTTACCGTAACGGACGTTGACGTTGATGCAGGTACGCTTACCGTTGCGCACGACGGAGTGAGCGAGGTATACCGCCTTATGAACGACAACATCATAAATATCTATAATAGCTGTACCGTGATCACCGTGCTTCATAAGATAGGTCTTACCTACGAGCAGATAAGCGGTGCGTTTGACCGACTTAAGATCGTTGCGACGCGATATGACAGAACTACCGTTGGCGACGTTAGCATCACGATGCAGTTTGCCAAGGGACAAAACCCCAGCGCGTGCGGACGAGCCTTCAGCTACGTCGCAGGACACAGCGGCGAGCGCAAATCCGTTCTCATTATGACGGATTTTCAGGAGAGTGACGAGTCCGAGAGCGTTTGCTGGCTTTACGATTGCGATATGTCCGCCCTTGCCGATCCCACGATAAGGGAGATCGTGTTTGCGGGTCCACGCTGCCGCGACCAGAAGCTGCGCGCTATAATGGCGGGAGTTCCCGAGGAAAAAATAAAGATAACGGACACGCCCGCTGACGGCGTTGACCTTATAGACGTAAAAAACCACAGCGAAATATTTATTCTTTATCAGCTTTACACGATCCCCGCTGCGGCTCGTGCGAAGCGTAGGCTGATAGAACGCGTGGAGGCTGAAAAATGAAAATAGAACATCTTTACGGCGAGGTGGCAAACTTTTACGGCGACCCGCAAAATGCAGTTTATCTTTCTCAATGCGACCCCGACTCCGAGATAATTCACACACGCCTTGACTCTGTTCCCTACTTTGCAAGTGAACGCCCCGATATCATTCTTATCGGCTCGATGAGCGAAGCGATGCAACGCCTTGCCATCAAGAGTCTTATGCCGTACAAGGAGCGAATCATCGAGCTTATCGACGACGGCGTTGTATTTCTTGCCACGGGAAACGCATACGAGATATTTACCGAAAGGATAGAATACGTTACCGAAAAGATCACCGTGGACGGCCTTGGGCTGTTTCCGCTGACCGTTAAGACCGACCTTTTTGCACGCTACAACGGTATGGTCATCGGGGAAGCTGACGGTATGACGATCACGGGCTTTCGCTCGCAGTTCTCCTTCGTTTACGGCGACAACTCCGACTTCGCCTTTATCAAGGTGGAGCGCGGCATCGGCATAAACAAGCAAAGCAAGCTTGAGGGCGTGCGCCGCAAGAACTTTATCGGCACTCACCTTATCGGTCCGATACTTCCGCTTAACCCTGAATTTTGCGAATACGTGCTACGCCTTGCGGGAAGCTCCGCTTGTGCCGCACACAAGGAAGCCGCAATGGCGGCATATGACCGTAGAGTTGCTGAATTTCGCGACCCTAAGGTAAAATTTGACTGATACGAGGTATAAAATGAAGCTTATCAAAACTCCCACAAAGGGAATGAACGACTATCTGCCCTCAGAGGTGGCTCTGCGCGAGTACGTAAAATCCGTTATCGTTTCCTCATACTCCTCCGCAGGCTTTTGTATGATCGAAACCCCCGCCGTTGAGCATATCGAAAACCTTACGGGCAAGAACGGCGGCGAAAACGAAAAGCTGATATTCAAAATAATGAAGCGCGGTGAAAAGCTCTCTGCCGCCGCAAGCGAGGACGAGCTGTGCGACAGCGGTCTGCGCTATGACCTTACCGTTCCGCTTTCCCGCTACTACGCCAATAATTCCGCAAAGCTCCCCTCTCCCTTCCTCGCAATGCAGATAGGCAACGTATGGCGCGCCGACCGCCCTCAGAAGGGCAGATACCGTCAGTTTACGCAGTGCGACATTGACATTTTAGGTGACGCAACTCCCACCGCGGAAATAACGCTCATCTCCGCCACGGCAGGCGTGCTTCGCCGCCTTGGCTTTGATAATTTCACCGTCCGCATAAACGACCGCCGCCTTCTCAAGCTCTGCGCAGGGGCTTGCGGCTTTTCCCCCGAGGAGCACGATAAGGTGTTCATTATTCTCGACAAGATGGACAAGATAGGTCTTGACGGCGTAAAGAACGAGCTTCTCTCCGAGGGCTACGATGCCGAGACCGTTGATAAATACATCGCGCTCTATACGGGTGCCGAGGACGTAAGCGCCGAGGATTTCACCGCAAAGCTTACGGGCGATAGCGCCGAAGGCGCGTCGAAGATCGCCGCACAGGTAGCCTCCATTATGCGCTGTGCCGCCGCCGCGACCGTTGGTGGATGCAAGCTCCAATTCGACCCCACGCTCGTGCGCGGAATGTCCTACTACACGGGAACTATATTTGAGATACGCATGGACGGCTACGGCTATTCCGTAGGCGGCGGCGGAAGATACGACGAGATGCTCGGCAAGTTTGCAGGTCAGCAAACGCCCGCCTGCGGCTTCTCCCTCGGCTTTGAGCGCATCGTTTCCGCGCTTGCCGACAGCGGATTTACCGTGCCCGCACCCGAAAGAAGCGTCGCATTTCTTGCTGACAAACGCATAAGCGAGGAGGATATGCTCCGTATGTGCGCCGATGCCGCCGCGCTTCGCGCAGAGGGCGCGCGCGTGCTTGTAACGACCAAGATGAAAAACGTGTACTTCCAAAAGACCAAGCTCTCCGAGGAAGGCTACACCGAGTTCGTTGAATATTAAAAAAGAAGGATTTGCCCCGTGGCAAATCCTTCTTTTTTATTTTGTGCTATCAAGTCTTTCCTTTATTTTTTTCATATCCGAGAGCATATCCTCCTTGCGGCGAGGATCGCGCAAAAGTGCGGCGGGGTGGAATACGGCGGTAAGGGCAAAATCTCCCTTCTCAAACCAAACGCCATGCTCCTGTGTTATCTTAAAATCGGGCTTTATGAGGCGCATGGCGGCTATTCTGCCAAGACAAACGATTATTTCGGGGCGGATAAGGCGCACCTGCTCGCGCAGATACTCAATGCAGGCATCCTCCTCGGCGGGAAGCGGATCGCGGTTCTTGGGCGGACGGCATTTTAATATGTTTGCTATATAAACGTCCTCGCGCGGTATGTCAACGGCGTAGAGATAGCGGTCAAGAAGCTGACCCGCACGCCCTACGAACGGCACGCCGCTTGCGTCCTCCTGCTCACCGGGTGCTTCGCCCACGAACATAAGACGCGCCGTGCGGCTTCCCGTACCGAAAACACAGTTGGTTCTCGTGTCGCCAAGTGGGCAGGCGTGGCAGTTGCGGCACTTTTCCTCAAGCGCACTCCAACGCATTTCAAGCTCATTTTTTTCCATTTCTGTCATCCTTTCAATTTCCGTTCGCGAAGGTGGAAAGCTGATATTCGTGAACGAAAATATACGTTATATCGGGTGTTATCGTTTCAAATAGATTTTTGGTGTCCGTTGCCCCCACGCGACAGCCGACCGTGCGGAAGCTGTTTGAAAAATAATCTCCAAGCATTATCTTATCCCACTCGTTTATGCATTCGAGAAGCACGACAGAGCCGCCCGAAAAATCGTTATTATACGTTTTTTCAACTCCGTTGACTCGCGGGAAAATGCTGTAATTCTGGGGAAAACCAAAATCCACCGACACCGTGCGGTTAAAATGCAGGCCCTCAATTCCCGCGCGACGCGCAAGCGTCTTTCCCTCGGTATAATGATGAGAAAGCGCAAGGTCGCTCCTTTCGATGACCCTCATTTCCCCTCTCTGCGCCTCGGGTATAGCGTCGATAAGAGCGCGGTAGACGTAGTACGCGCCGAGGGAATTGAGCGAGTTTTCGGTGTTGTTGTAAAGCTGACCGTCGCCCTTTGCGCCGATAAGCACATCAGTCATATCAACGTAGCCCTCAGCCCCTATCTCGTTCATATAAGCGCTAAGGCGCTTCAGGACGGTATTGCCGCTTATCTCACCGAAATAATCGGGCATCAGCTCGCCGTATACCGTCTGGGCGTTTGGAATGACTACTACGACGCACTCACTGCCCGCATCTGTGAAAATGCGGCGTGCTTCTGCTATCCCCTCTGCAAGCGAGGCAAGATAAGCCTCATCGGGAAGGCTCTCACCGACGAAATCCTCAATATAATTATAGCCGCTTTCGCTATCGTAAACGTCAAACAAAAATCCGTCCTTGCCGAGAAGAACGCTGTCGGAGCGCAGGTTACCAAAAAAAAGATAATCCACGTTAACAATAAGCTCTCGCATACCCGGGGACTTATAAACTCCGTCGGCAAACGATGAAAAGAATATGCCGTCCCTCTTTTCACCGTCATAATAGTCAGTACAGTAATCATCCGTACCAAAGTATGCCGACAGCAAAATATTCGCCGCAAACGACAAAAGAATACCCACGAATACGATGGTAAGCACTATACAAAGCGTTCTCGGCATTCCTTCAAGCGAAGGGCGCGCGTCTTTATTTTCTTTTTCCATGCTTCACCTCTCAGAGCGCGATATCCGAAAACGGCGTTGTAGCAAGCTCGGGATATTGCGGCATAATAAATAACAGCGTTATCACGAATACAATAACAAGCACCGACGTCCAACACCACGAAAAGATATTAGCCGTCCTTTGTGAGATAGGCTTTTTTATCACCCTAAGCATCTGCGGCAGCATAATGAAAAATATAAGCAGGCACACGGCAATAAGCTCGGGGCTGAACACCGTCATAAGCATATTATACGATTGCAGTGACGGCGCGGGAGAGTAACCGCCGATAGCGTTAATGAGCATATACACGTTTCGGCTCTTGATAAGAGTCCAAAACGCACCGATGCAAACGACGGTCAGTAATATGCCGACGGCGCGTGCGAAAACGTTTTCCGAAAACCTTTTTTTAAGAGAAAACGCGCGGTCAAGAACCACGAATATGATTATGGGGATCATAAGAATGAGCATTTGCAGGCTTGCTCGATACCAAAGCATTACCGATATGCAAACGGCTGTAGCACTGATTATTCTGATAACGCGCCTGTCCTTGCCAAAGCGTTGCTCAATGGGTCCCCTCATATAATCCTTCATCCAAAGCCAAAGGCTCTTCATAAAATTCTTGAAGTAATCCGACGGCGTTGCGGACAAAAAGCAATTTCCAAAATCGGATTCAAGCGGAATTCCAAGCATTGCGGAAATACCGCGCCCCATGTCCGAAAAGCCCGAAAACGCAAAATACACGCCTACGAGCAAAAGAAGCACGAGAATGGACATAACGCCTACGCTGATCCGCTCGCCCGCCTCAAGGGAGAGAGTGCCTGCTATTCTCTCATAGCTTTCAAGCAAGACCTCGGCAACCGCCACGCGCTTGACAAAACCGAGCGCAAAAGCGCGAACGCCCTCGCCCATATTGATGGCGTTAAATTCGATATTTTCCTCTTTTGTGATATTTACAAAGTCCTTATATTTAATAACGGGGCCTGCAATCAGCACGGGAAAATAGCTGACGTACAAAAACACGTCAAAAAAGCCGTTCACAGTGGCATCTCCGCGCCGCACGTCCACGATGCAGGAGATGCAGGAAAGCAGATAAAATGCCGCGCCCAATGGCAAAAACGGCAATGCGGACTCCGTTGAAAAGAAGCTTATCATTCGCAAGAGGACAAGCGCACCCGTTACAAGCAGGATAGCGCACCCGAATACGCGGCGGCTTCCCGTTGCTACAACGGCACACGCCGCGCAATACGTAAAGCAGGTGCAAACTATCAAAAATGCGAGGCTTGCGGGATGCTCAAGGCTTGCAAAGGTGTAAAACAAAAGGCTGAACATACATATCGCCCACCGTCGCCAGCGGTGAGGTATGACGGAATATATGCCTATCATCAACGGGAGAAAAAGCATAAGAAAAACGGGGGACGTAAATATCATATTCTTTCTCTCCTTTCATTAATATTACTTATTCGCCTCGAGCTTTGCCACGAGGGCGGCGTTTTTCTTTTTGTGTGCAGAGCCGAAGCGCGAGCTCGAAAACAGCATATCAAGCGGCCGCGCAAGAAAGCTTGCCGCAAGCAAGGCGGCAAACGCACCGTCATAGCTTCCCGTATAGAAGCGGATAGCAACGGTAAGCGCACCGCACGCCGCACCGAAGATCAGCTTGGCGGGGGCGGTCACGGGTGTGGCGGAAAAATCGGTAGCGGCAAATACCGCGGCAAGCGCGATACCGCCCGAAAGCAGTTCACCGAAAATATAACCCGTAACGTCAACGCTCTGTGGCAGAAATCCGAACAAGAGCGCCGCCGTACCTATGAATGCGACGGGAACGTGCCACGAAATCACGCAGCGGTACATAAGATAGAGTGCGCCGAGAATGATAAACACGGCGGATATCTCGCCTATCGCGCCGCCGCCCTTGCCGAGAAACAGCTCAAGTATGCTTTGGCTCGGCATTGCGCCGCCCGCGATTATTTCAAGCGGAGTTCTGAACGGCGCGGCGGAAACGACGTTAGTTATGGGAAGCCACTCAAACGGCGCGGTAAAATATCCCATTGCCGTGGCGGACACGAGGTGTAAAATAACGTGAGATGCCGCAACGGAATTGAACGGACATCTTCCGCCGCCGAATATTTGCCTCAGCACCGATGCCGCGGCACCGCCGAGGGCGGGTATCCAAAACGGCACGGATGCGGGCAGAGTAAGTCCCAAAAGCATACCCGATGCGATAGCGCCAAGGTCGGTAAATCTCATCTTTCGGCGCAATATCAGGCGCATCAGAGCCTCGGCGACAACCGCCGACGCAGAGGCGATAAGGACAACGATGAGCGCACGCAGACCAAACGCAACCACGCCCCATATAAGCACGGGGGCGAGAGCCACTATCACGTCGAGCATAATGGACGTCGTGCCAACGACACCCCTTGCGGAGATAAGCTTTTCATTATTCATCGCTCGCTACCTCCTTGTTTTCCTCTGCCAATGGTGAGTCAGCCTTTTCCTCAAGTGCGCCCTTTGCCTCGGCAATAAGGCGGCTTACGGGCAATCTTTCGGGACAGACAAATGAGCATACGCCGCATTCTATGCACTCGTAAAGTCCCTGACGCTTCGCCCTTTGGTATTTTTTCTTCCTTGAATTCAACATAAGGAGCATCGGCATAAGGCGCATCGGACACGCCGCGGCGCATCTGCCGCAATTTATGCACTCGCCGCTTTCGTCAGGCTTGGGTGTGGAAACGATCAGCTCCGCCGCGGGCAAAAGGTGGGGCGCATCGTAGTCGGTCACGACGTCACCAACAAGTCCGCCGCCAACGCTGATTATTGCACCGTCGCTTGAGGGGCTGCCGCACACGTCGATTATGTGTCGGTAGGACGTTCCGCGCGGCACGCAAAGCGTGCGCTGATACGTCGAAGCATCTCCGTCGACGCCAACGTAGCAATTTACGGGAGGCATGCCCTTAGCAAATGCGGCAAAAACGTCAGCACAAACGCGGGGCGTTACGATAACGTAGCCCGCATCAAGCGCAGTAAGCGGATAGGACAGCTCCCTGCCCGTCAATGCCGAAACCAAGAGCTTTTCGTGGGTGCGCGGATATTTCATTTTCAGCATATGGAATGTGAAAAGATTGCTCTTTCCAACGCTTTCCGAGAGGGCGTTTGCCGCGTCCGTGTCGTCCTCGCCAAACACCACGTCGGTGTTCACCACGCCGAGCGCGCGCATTATTATCTTCGCGCCGCTTATAACGTCGCTCGCCTTGTCAATGGAAAGGCGGTAATTTACGGTAGAATACGCGCCGTCCGATGCGGCGTTCAGGATAAATCTGCGAGTGCTATTCGCGCCTTTTTGAAGAACGGAAAACAGCGCCACGCCACCGTCCGTGGTTATGGAAAGGCGGCGCACCTTTTCTATTATTTCATCGGGCGTGGTTTCGGAAAGCTTCTTGGAATGCGGAACGCATTCCTCGGAAGGAGTATATTTTTTGTCGTTGGATATAATAATACTGTTAAAGGTCCTGCCGTGAATATCCTTGCAGACGGAAAATCCATTGACCTTGCCACTGACGCTGCTGTAAACGCGCACGTCGCCCTCGCACTCAGCGATAAGCTGACCGCAAAAAACGCCGTCGCCCTCCTTTACGGCAAGGGTGTAATCCGCGCCCTCGGCGGCTATGGGAAGCTCGACCGTGTCGGGCGCATCAGGAGTGGAGATGGAAATATCGCGTGCCGTCGAATACGACGGGACGAGCGCCCCTCCCCTGAACGTATATAAATTGCTCATAGGTAAGACCTCCGCAAAACGAATCAGAAAATAAAAATAATATTACAATTTATATTATACAATAAAAAACGTCAAATTTCAATGATAGAATGTAAACAAGAGCGTATTTTTTCGCCATTCGGCTTTTTTGAGCCTCCAAAGAAAATAAATATAAAAAAAGATGAAAATTTTTCAAATCAATGAAAAAAAGTGTTGACAAATCAAAAAAGCTGTGATATAATGGACAGGCTGTGGCGGAATAGCTCAGTTGGCTAGAGCAATCGGTTCATACCCGATAGGTCGTGGGTTCAAGTCCAACTTCCGCTACCAGGCCCGTTGGTCAAGAGGCTAAGACACCGCCCGTTCACGGCGGTAACCGGAGTTCGATTCTCCTACGGGTCACCAAACAGGCACGCAGGACATCGTCCTGCGTGCCTTTTTGTGACCCGTATAGCATAGCGACTCCGCACC
>JAFXAC010000025.1 GCA_017522125.1 Clostridia bacterium
ATCCGTGACCTCCTCTCCGAGTATGAGTTCCCGGGCGATGACATTCCGATCGTTCGCGGCTCTGCTCGTACCGCTCTTGAGTCTGCAAGCACCGACGTAAGCTCCCCTGAGTACGCTCCCATCAAGGAGCTCATGGATGCAGTTGACAGCTACATTCCTACTCCTGAGCGCAAGGCTGACCTTGACTTCCTTATGCCCGTAGAGGACGTATTCTCCATCTCCGGACGTGGTACCGTTGCTACCGGTCGTGTAGAGCGTGGTACCGTTAAGGTTGGTGACAACGTTCAGATCGTTGGTCTTACCGACGAGATGAGAAACGTTGTTGTTACCGGTGTTGAGATGTTCCACAAGCTCCTTCCCCAGGCAGAGGCCGGCGATAACATCGGTTGCCTCCTCCGTGGCGTAGCTAAGGACGAGATCGAGCGCGGACAGGTTCTCTGCAAGCCCGGCTCTGTAAAGCCCCACACCAAGTTCGCAGGTCAGGTTTACGTTCTTACCGAGAAGGAAGGCGGCCGTAAGAAGCCCTTCGTAACCGGTTACAGACCTCAGTTCTACTTCAGAACCACCGACGTTACCGGTAGCATCGAGCTTCCTGCTGACGTTGAGATGTGCCGTCCCGGCGACAACGTAACCTTCAACGTAGAGCTCATCACCCCCATCGCTTGCGAGAAGGGTCTCCGTTTTGCTATCCGTGAGGGTGGTAGAACCGTTGGTTCCGGCGTTGTTTCCGAGATCGTTGAGTAATTAATATTACTTTTACACCATAAATCGGACGCGCTTCGGCGCGTCCGATTTTAATTTTAATATCTTTGGGGATCGGTGAAATTCCGTACCGGCGGTATTGCCAAGAGCTGAGTCCGCGAGCTGACAATAGGTCAGCCGAGCAGGTGAGAATCCTGCACCGACCGTGAAAAATAGCATATCTTGCTATAAAGTCGGGATGGGAGAAGATGTTTCTCCCCCGTAGAAATGGGGAAAATTATGACTAAAAATAACAGAAATCACCTGCGGCAGCTTGCCGCGCTCGCGCTTTTTTGCGCTTTGGCTTATGCCGTTACCTTAGTTTTTCATATCAAGGTGTCCTTTTTGACCTTTGACGCCAAGGATGCCGTCGTTTGCATTGCGGCGATGATATTTGGCGTTTTGCCCTCAACTGCTATCGCGCTTGTCGTGTCCACTATCGAGGCGATCTCGATAAGCGATACTGCCTTTTGGGGCTGGCTTATGAATTTTATATCCACGGCGGTCTTTGCCGCGGTGGCGGGCGGTATTTACCGCAGAGTTAAAAAAATGTGGGGCGCGATACTCGGTCTTGGACTTGCGGTCGTGATCTTCACGGGAGTTATGATGGCGATGAACCTTATCATAACGCCTATTTATATGAAAACAACGGTCGACGTGGTGATGGGACTTATTCCCACACTGCTTTTGCCCTTCAATCTGATAAAAGCGTTGCTCAACGCGGCGCTCGTGCTGGCTTTTTATAAGCCGATAGTTACCGCGCTTCGTAAGGCGAGGGTGCTTCCTGCGCGTGAGCTTGCCGAGGACGCGGGCTACCGAATGAACGCCAAGAGCGTTGCGGTGCTGTGTGTTGCCGCCGCCGTTGCCGCAGGCTGCGTGCTGGCTATGATCTACTTTATGAACGGTAGCTTTAGCTTTGCTTGATCTAAAAGCATTGATTTTTAATAAATATTGACGTATAAGCGTCAATAAAAGGAATTTTAAATGAAAAAGAATTTTTTAGTAAAGGCGATACTGTGGGTAGTTCAGGGCTTCATCGTGGGGCTTGGCGCGATATTACCCGGAGTAAGCGGCGGAACGCTTTGCTATGCCTTCGGTATTTACGACCAAATAATCGAGGTGCTGTCAAATCCCTTTAAGGGTGTCAAAAAGCATTGGAAAATGCTCATCTTTATAGGAATCGGCGGAGTGCTTGGCTTTGTCGGCTTCGCGGGAATAACAGAGCAGCTGCTTAAATGGAACGAGGCTGTCGTCCTTTGCGTGTTCGTAGGACTTATAGCGGGAACCGTTCCCGAGCTTTGGCGTGAGGCTGGCAAGGAAAAGAGGGGAAAGCTTTCCATTGTTGCCTTGGTAGTGAGCTTCATTGCTATCTCGGTAGTCTTTTATCTTTTCAAGAGCGTCCTTCAGCTCACGCTCGCGCCCAACCTTGTCGGCTGGCTCGTCTGCGGCTTGCTTTGGGGACTTAGCTTTATAATCCCGGGCTTTAGCTCGTCAACGCTTCTGCTTTTCTTTGGAATATACGAGCAGATGTCGCACGGTATATCGCACCTTGATTTCGGCGTTCTGATACCCCTTGGCATAGCCATGCTTGCGACGCTTTTGCTGTTCTCAAAAGTTATGAAATTGCTTTTCGACAAATATCACTCGATAGCGTCCCACGCAGTAATGGGATTTGTGCTTGCCACAACTCTTATGATACTTCCGCCGTTCAATACGGGTGTTTGGGATATCGCCGTATACGTTATTTGCATCGTGTGCGGTGCTGTAGCCTCGTTTGGCTTCAACGCTCTTTGCAACAAGATCAAATCGAGCGCGGACGAGGACTAAATTCCAAAAAGGTATTGACAAGCATTGTTCAAATATGATATAATGCATTGCTAAATAACTGAAATAAATATTTCTTATCAAGAGCAACGGAGGGACAGGCCCTATGATGTTGCAGCAACCTGCCGCGCGGCAAGGTGCTAAATCCCGACAGATGAGAGAAAAGAGCCTCGTCGGGAAGACGAGGCTTTTGCTTTGAAAGGAAAGAAAAATGGAAAACAAAAAAATGCGTACTCTTTTTACCTCCGAGTCGGTAACGGAGGGACATCCCGATAAGATCTGCGACAAGATCTCCGACGCCGTGCTTGACAATCTGCTTGCGCAGGACCCCGAGTCCCGCGTTGCCTGCGAGGTCTGCTGTACCACGGGACTTATTCAGATAATGGGCGAGATCACGACCAAGGGCTATGCTGATTTTCAGACCATCGCCCGTGAGACCGTCCGTGAGATCGGATACGACAGGGCGAAATTCGGCTTTGACTGTGATAGCTGTGCGGTCATTTCCACTGTTCACGAGCAGTCGCCCGATATAGCTCTCGGCGTTGACCGTTCCCTTGAAGCCAAGGCGGGCGACATTACCGACGAGTACGATACGGGCGCGGGCGATCAGGGCATTATGTTCGGCTACGCTTGTAACGAAACGCCCGAGCTTATGCCTCTGCCCATTTCTCTTGCTCACAAGCTGGCAAAAAGACTTACCGAGGTGCGCAAAAACGGTACTCTCGCATACCTTCGTCCCGACGGCAAAACGCAGGTCACGGTTGAGTACGAGGGCGATGCTCCCGTGCGCGTTGACACGGTGGTCGTGTCATCTCAGCATAGCGAAAGCGTAAGCCTTGAGCAGATACGCGAGGATATCATTCGCGAGGTAGTGCTTCCTATAATTCCCGCAGAGCTTATTGATGCGGATACCAAATATTACGTCAACCCCACGGGCAGATTCGTTATCGGCGGTCCTATGGGTGATAGCGGACTTACGGGTAGAAAGATAATCGTAGATACATACGGCGGATACGCACGCCACGGCGGCGGCGCTTTCTCGGGCAAGGACCCGACGAAGGTCGACCGTTCTGCCGCTTACGCCGCAAGATATCTTGCAAAGAACGTCGTAGCCGCAGGACTTGCCGCAAAGTGCGAGATACAGCTTGCCTACGCCATCGGCGTTGCACGCCCCGTGTCCGTGCTTGTTGACACGTTCGGTACTGCCAAGGTTTCCGAGGACGCTATCGCAAGCGCTCTTGACGAGCTGTTCGATCTGCGCCCCGCGGCGATCATTGCCCGCTTCGCGCTTCGCCGCCCGATCTATTGCGACCTTGCCGCTTACGGTCACATGGGTAGGGAGGACCTGGATATTCCGTGGGAAAAGACCGATCTCGTTGACGCTCTGCGTGCAAAGCTACTCTGATCTTTGACCTATCTATCTCTCCCGTGCATATACTGTAACGGGAGGGAACGGTATGGTTTTTGTTGAAATATTGGTTTCGGTGCTTGCCGCGTTTGGCGTATTTTGCCTTTTTAAGCTGATAGCCGAGGAATGGCTTATTCCCGACAGCCAGCTTCCGCCGCAATGCATTCGCCTCAACGGGGACGAGAGCGACGAGGAGATAGAGGCGCTTTTTGATGCAGCCCGCGCGTCGTGGACTCGCCGCGAGGATGGCGAGGTCATCGTGTATTGCGAGCGCGACGGAGCTATCGAAAAAGAAAGAATTGAAGCTATCCTGCAAGGTCGGGCGTTGCTCGTCTGCCGCAGGGAAAATACCGCGCGAGAGGAGGGACGCGAGGATGAATAATGATAAAATTTTTACAGATAAAACGGCTTCGCGCCCCGCTTCAAGCGGGGCTCGACCTCTATCGGAGCAAAACAGCTCCGAGCGCGAGCTGCGAGGTCAGGTGGAAACGGTGCTTTACCGCAACGAGGATAACGGCTACGTGGTTTGTATAGTCGTTACGGAGGACGGAAGCCTTGTGAATACCGTGGGAATAATGCCCGACGTTGAGGACGGGGACAAGCTCTCCGCCTTCGGAAAATGGGAAAATAACGCACGCTACGGAAAGCAGTTCCGCGTGCTTGAATATACCGTGGAGCTTCTTACGGAAAACGGCGATATCGAAAGATATCTTTCGTCGGGGGCGATAAAGGGCGTGGGCGTAAAGACCGCGCGAAAGATAGTTGCGGAGTTTGGCGACGACACGGTCGACGTTATCGAAAATCACCCCGATTGGCTTGCGCAGATACCCGGAATAACACACAAAAGAGCGCTCGAAATATCCGAGGAGTTCAAGTCAAAGTCCGATCTTCGCGCGACTGTCACCTTCTTTAGGGAATATTTCGGCCCTGCGCTCACAATGAAGATATATAAGGAATTCGGCAAGCGCTCAATACAGGTCGCAAGGGATAACCCGTACAGGCTTTGCGAGGACGTTGAGGGCATCGGCTTTGAAAAGGCGGACAGCATGGCGCAAAAGCTGGGGCTTCCGCACGATAGCGAGGAAAGGATCGAGGCAGGCGTTTTGCACGTGCTTTCGTCTGACGCGGCACAAAACGGTCACACCTGCTTTCCAGAGGAAATGCTTATAGGCTCGGCGGCGGAGGCTCTCGGTGTGGAGAGGGAAGCCGTCAGAGAGGCGATAAAGGATATGATCTCGCGCCACAGGCTTGTGGCTGAAAAGACCGATGATGCAAGGCTTATATATAATAAGGAAAGCTATGACGACGAAAAATACGTTGCCGAAAAGCTTGCGCTTTTGCGCCGAGGCAGTATACAGCTTTCCTTTTCAGATATAGAGGCGTTTATCCGCAAGGAGGAGGCGTCAAACGGAATAAAATACGCCGACGAGCAGAAAAAGGCTATTTTCGAGGCACTCAGCGGCGGCGTGCTTTTGCTGACGGGCGGTCCCGGTACGGGTAAGACCACGGTAGTCACCGCGCTGATAGCGATATTTGAAAGTATGGACCTCAAGGTCGCGCTTGCCGCGCCTACGGGACGCGCCGCCAAGCGAATGACCGAGGCAACGGGACGCGAGGCAAAGACCGTGCATAGACTCCTTGAGGTGGATTTTGGCGGCGAGGACGGTGAGATACGCGATAGGTGTGGCTCATCGCGCATTAAATTTCGCAGGTGCGCAGAGTATCTGCTCGACGAGCACGTTATCATAGTCGACGAGGCTTCAATGCTCGACCTTTCGCTTACCGCGTCGCTCTTGCGTGCCGTAAAGCCCGGGGCGCGCCTTATATTTATCGGAGATTCCGATCAGCTCCCGTCCGTGGGCGCGGGCAACGTGCTTCACGATATGCTCGCATCGGGCAGGCTCCCGACCGTGCGCCTTGACAGGATATTCCGTCAGGCGGAGATGTCGCTGATAGTCACCAACGCTCACGCCATCAACCGCGGCGAGATGCCCGTGCTTGACGTAAAGGACAGAGATTTCTTCTTTATGCCGCGTCAGCTTGACGATGACGTGGCTTATACGGTGGGCGAGCTTTGCGCCGCAAGGCTTCCGCGCGCATACGGCGAGGACGAGGTTATACAGGTCATCTCGCCTACCAAAAGGGGTATTTCGGGCACGGAGGCGCTCAACGCAAGGCTTCAAGCGCTTATAAATCCCCCCGCGCGCGAGAAAAAGGAGTACCGCCACCACGACCGACTTTTCCGCGTGGGAGATAAGGTTATGCAGATACGCAATAATTACGAGCTTGAATGGATAAGAGGCTCAAAAAGCGGGCTTGGCGTATTCAACGGCGATATCGGACGGATACTTGAGATAAATACCGCCGAAAAATATATGGAAGTCGATTTTGACGGCAGAGAGGTAATATACGAGTTTTCGATACTTGACGATCTTGACCTCTCCTACGCCATAACGGTTCACAAATCGCAGGGAAGCGAGTATTCTACCGTCGTTATTCCGCTTGGCGGAGTAAGCCCTGCGCTTTGCACGCGAAATCTGCTTTATACCGCGGTAACTCGCGCGAAAAACAGAGTTATTATCGTCGGACGGGCGGATACCGTGGCGGCGATGGTCGCAAACCGCAAGCCGACGGTTCGATATACGGGACTTGAGCGCAGAATACGCGAAAGACTTGGCGACGCGCGATGAAGGAATTAAACAAAGAGCTTGCCGTGCGTTCGCTTATAAGGGGCGAGTTTTGCCCCATTTGTAAGGAAAAACGCGGCGGGACACAGCTTTTGTGCGATGCCTGCGCCGACGCACTTGCCGCAGAGATGCGGCGCGGATGCGCAGTCTGCGGCAAAAGCATGCAGGACTGCACCTGCTCCACGGCGGCACTGCGCCGCGCGGGATACGCGCATCTTTTTAAGCTTTGCGCGTATGACCCCAAGGACACGGGTGTTGCCAACAAAACTATATTCGTTCTTAAGAGCCACCGTGACCGCTTACTTTTTTGCCTGCTTGCACGCCTTATGGCGTATAGGCTCAAGGAGGCGCTTGCGGCGATAAACGCCGCCTCGGATACGGAGGCGAGAGCCGTTGTGACGTATATTCCGCGCTCGCGGCGACGCATCAGAAAAACGGGAGTCGATCAGGCAAGGCTTCTTGCTAAATATCTGGCGGCGGAGCTTTCGTTACCGCTTGTGCGCCTTCTCAAAAGGCGTATGCGCGCCAAGACGCAAAAGGAGCTGTCGGTGTTTGACAGAGAGCGCAACGCCACGAGCCTGTTCAGGCTTAAAAATGCAAAGAAACTGAACGGCGCGACCGTTATAATAGTGGACGACCTCGTTGCAAGCGGAAACACCATGGCGCAGGCGGGCGAGCTGCTTACGCACGGAGGCGCACGGCGCGTTATTTTGTCGTGTGTTGCCTCGCTTCTTCAAAAATCGGAGGCGGAGCGCTTTGAGGAATACTCAAAGGACGTTCCAATGCCGCCCGACTCGCCCGACGAGGACATATTTGCGCGTGTCGAATAAATATTTCACCAAGACCTTGCATTTTTGTTTTAAGTATAGTATAATAAAATATATATCGTCAAAAAATGAGGAAAAGAAATGCTTGATTCTCTGTTCAGAAGGGATATCGGAATAGACCTCGGTACTGCATCGAGCCTTGTCTACGTTAAGGGCAAGGGTATCGTGCTTGCCGAGCCTTCTGTCGTTGCGATCGACGCTGAAACGGGCGATATATTAAAGGTCGGCAGGGAGGCGCAGATGATGCTCGGACGCACGCCCGAGAACATTCTCGCCATAAGACCTCTGCGCGACGGCGTTATCAGCCAATACGATATCACGCTTAAAATGCTACAGTATTTTCTGCGCGCGGCGTGCGGGCCTATGATACTTCAGCCCCGCGTTGTAATCTGTATCCCTTCGGGTGTTACCGAGGTCGAGGAGCGTGCTGTGGTAGACGCGGCAAAGAATGCGGGCGCACGCGCCGCGTATCTCATTGAAGAGCCCGTTGCGGCGGCTATCGGTGCGGGCATTGATATTTCTGCCCCCACGGGAAATATGATAGTCGATATCGGCGGCGGAACTACCGATATTGCGGTCATTTCCTACCGAGGAGTCGTCGTTTCCGAGTCCATAAAGGTTGCGGGTGACAAATTCGACGAGTCCATCATACGCTATGTAAGGAACAAATACAACATACTCATCGGCGAGCGCACCGCCGAAAGCATTAAAAAGACTATAGGCAACGTTTACCGCCATTCCGAGATAAAGACCATGGACGTTAAGGGACGCTGTCTTGTTCAGGGGCTTCCGAAGTTCGTGACTCTCAGCTCCGCCGAGATGCTTGAGGCTCTGCTTTCTCCGATAATGGCGATAATCGACGGAATTTGTCAGGTCATCGAGCGCACTCCGCCCGAGCTTGTTGCGGACATAATCAACAACGGCATCGTTATGACGGGCGGCGGAGCGAAGCTTTGCGGCTTTGCCGAGCTGATAACCGAGATGACGGGCATTCGTGCGCGCGTAGCGCAAAACGCCATTTCCTGCGTTGCGATAGGCACGGGAAAATCGCTGGAGCATATCAATATGCTCACCGAGGGAACTATCAACCTTTCCCGCGCACGTCAGCAAAGATATTGATAATATTGCGGCTGTTGTATAACAGCCGCATTTTACAAGGAGTTTTTATGGAAAGAATTATTAAGAATTATTCACCCGACAGCCTTTTTGGAAATTTCGAGGAAATATCCGCTATTCCCCGCGGCTCGGGAAACGAGGCGCAGATAGCGGCTTACATAGAGGAAAAGGCGCGCGCGCTTGGTCATTTTTGTGTTCGTGACGGCGCAAATAATGTTTTCGTCAGAATTGCCGCGACCAAGGGTAGGGAAAAGGAAAAGGCGGTGCTTTTGCAGGGGCATACCGATATGGTATGCGAAAAGAATTCCGATACCGAGCACGATTTTCTCCGTGACGGACTTAAGCTCTACGTTGAAAACGGTATTCTCCGCGCACGCGGAACTACGCTTGGAGCCGACAACGGCATAGCCGTTGCGGTAATGCTTGCCCTTATGGAGGGCGAATGCGATTCTCACCCCACGCTTGAGTGCCTTTTTACCACCGACGAGGAGGTCGGACTTCTCGGCGCGGGTAGCTTTGATTACTCGGTCGTTACGGCTACCAAGATGATAAATATGGATAGCGAGGAGGAGGGCGCGGTCGTCGTCGGATGTGCGGGCGGTGTGCGAAGCGATATGAGCATCAAATGCAAGACGCAGACGTTTCGCGGCGAAGCGCTTAATATTTCCCTTACGGGGCTTTTCGGCGGTCATTCGGGCGAGAATATCGGCTCGGGAAGGGCTAACGCGATAAAGCTTATGGGACGCATCCTTCTTGCGCTTTCCGCTAAAATGCGTGTCAATGTGCTTTCCGTTTCGGGCGGAAGCAAGGATAACGCCATTCCGCGCGAGGCAAGCGCTACCGTGTCGGTTGCGAATGCGGAGCGCGCCGCAAAAGCGGTGCTTGCCGAGGTCGAAAGGATTCGCGTCGAGCTTGTGTCGGAGGACGAGGGACTTGTCGTGAGCTGCTCTATTGCCGACGCGCCGGAGCATATGCTTGATGCGCAAACGAGCCGCCGCATTCTTGGTGTGCTTGGTTGCGTGCAAAACGGTGTTATAGAAATGAGCAACAGCGTTGCGGGGCTTGTGGGCTTTTCGAGAAACCTCGGAATAGTGAGGACGGACAGCGAAAACGGCGAGGTGGTGTTTACCTTTTCGTCGCGCTCACCGCTCGACTCACAGCTTGACGCGTCCATCGCGTCGCTCGACGCTTTGGCGGCTCTGTGCGGCGGAAAAACGCGCCACCACAGCCGCTACCCCGGCTGGAGCTATGCAAAGCGCTCCCCTATGCGCGAAAAATATATTGCCGCCGCCCGTGAGATATTCGGTAAGGAGCCTACCGTCAGGGTGCTTCACGCAGGGCTTGAGTGCGGCATAATCAAGTCGCGCCTGCCCCGCCTTGATATCATTTCCGTGGGACCCGATATGAAGGATATCCACTCCCCCGACGAGCAGCTTGACCTGCGCTCGTGCGAGCGATTCTGGACGCTTATCTGCCGTTTGCTTGCCAAATAAGCGTGATTTATTTATAGATTGTTTACATTTTTAGAGCAACGGTTGCTTGACTTTAACGCATTAAGTGCTATAATTAACTTAAAATTTTATTTTCAGAAAGGACAAAAAATGAAAAACACTAAGTTTCTTCGTGTTGCCGCGCTTCTCATTGCGGTAATTATGATGATGAGCCTCTGCCTCGTTTCGTGTGATGACGGCGAGAATGCAGAAACTACCCCCGCCGAAACTACTCCCTCGGCGACCACTCCCGCAGAAACCACTCCCGCAGAAACCACGTCCACGTCACCCGACGCCCCTCAAAATCCTACCGTTGACGTAACCACTGCGGCAGGTATTGCGGCGCTTCTTAACGCAAATCTTGCCGACCTTATCCCCACTATCCCCGAGGACGGCGAGCAGGGCGGCGAGCAGGGCGGAATCGGTAATATCGGAGATATCATGGGCGGTATCGATCTTTCCGCTATCGACGCAAAGGCCGCAGTCGCCGAGCTTATAAAGTCGATGGAGGGTATGAGCCTTACCGTTGATAATATTTCCGGTAGCCTTGTTGCAGACCAGAGCCTTCCCGAAAAATTCCAGCTTTCAAACAACTTCCTTTACATGATAGGCAAGGACGCTAGCGGAAACGAAGCAAAGGTCATCGGCAAGCTTAGCGCAGACGGTATAGGCGTTATCGGAAGTAACGCAGGTATGGTTATGCCCATGACCCCCTTCTCCTTTGCAGAGCTTTACGCTCAGATAGACGAGGCTCTTGCAGGACTTTCCGCTTCTCTTGAGTCTATGCCCAAGGTAGAGATTGATATAGACCTTGACGCTATCAAGGAGGCTCTCACCATCAAGGAGGACGACCTCGTTGATATGGGTAACGGCGTATGGCAGCTCAAGGCTACCTACGTTGTAGACGCTATCAAGACCGTTCTTACCGAGCTTGGTATGACCGACGCGGAGCTTACCGAGGCGAAGGATCTTTTTGATCTCGTTCTTATGACGAGCATGAGTGCTGACCTCAGCAAGTACGCGCAGACGGGCGAGCTTACCCTTAAGCTTGAGATTCCTCAGGTATTTACCTTTACCGTATACAGCTCCGCTACCACCTACACCGTAGACGTTGTTGCAGGTGAGGTAAAGGCTTCCTTCCGCGCTGAGCAGACTACAAGCGGCGTGAACTTCACTGCCAAGATCACGGAGGGCGAGCTTACCCTTCTCGACGCAAGCTTTAACGCAAGCGCTACGGAGAACGGAATGACCGCGACCTTCGTTGCAAACGTACTTGAGATAAGCTACGCAACCGACGAAAACGGCAATATCACAAATGCCGTTACCACTCCCTACAAGGCAGAGGGTACGTTTAGTATTCTCAATACGGGCGCAAGTCAGAGCCTTACCGTTTCCTGCGATGGCAAGTCCATTCTTGAGATGAGCTTTACCGCTACGGCAAGCGCAGAGGGTATGCAGATGACCTTTACCTTTGCCGACAAGCAAAACGCTCTTAACGCAAGCATTACCGCAAGCATGGGTGCAAGCACGGAGCTTCACGTTCTTGTAAATGACGCGGGGGTTGAGACGAAGGCTGATTTCGTAATGAATATGGCTGACGCAAACGGCGAGATCGTTAAGATGAGCGTCACCGCAAGCGGCGTTACTACGTTTAGCTTTGACGTTAAGGTAGCAAGCGTTGATGCAAGCGGAACACCCAAGTTCAATGTCGCGCTCGTTACTCCCGACGGTGATATCTCCTTTGATATTTCCACCGCCGCAGTAGCCGCTCCCGAGCTTAACGATGCGGAGAAGGCAGCATTGGCGCTTTGCGACAACTACCTTGCAAATTACACCACCTATATGGCACAGCTTGCTGATTACGATGCTAAAGTAGAGGCAGCCGTAGCCGCAGGAAAGACTCTCCCCATGGACTTCGCTCTTGTTGACAAGACCAATCCCAACGTAGTATATCACTACTACGTATTCGTATACAGCGCAGAGGAATATGAGATAGACGGCTTTATCGAGCTTGTTCCCGACACCACGGGATACAACGTAATTACCGAGGCTGACCTCGCAGTATAAAAGCAAAAAAATAAAGGGCGAAAGCCCTTTATTTTTTTTCGTCAAGCTGTGCCTTGTGCTTTTTGCCCACGTTTAATTCACTTTTATACGACGAGCCGCGAACGATGGTGTCCGAGCCGTATTTTCCGCGTATCTTGTCTACCGCCTTGTCCACCGCCCGCGCCTTTGAGCGTTTTTCGTTTCCGAAAATGGACAGTTGCTCGTTCCCCTCGCGCGAAACGTCGGTCAGCGAAACGCCGATGAGGCGCAGTGGCGTGTGATAGTCCCAAAGCTCCGAAAGGAGCTTTTTTGAAAGCGCGTATATCTCGTCGGTTATGTCGGTATCCATATCAAAATGCCGCTGGTGCGAACGGTCGCGGAAGTCCGCGGTGCGTATCGTCACCGACATACAGGACGCTGTCGCGCCGTCGGCACGCATACGCGATGCCACGCTGTCGCAAAGTGCAAGAAGCACGCGGTGCGCACTTTCCTTGTCCGTCACGTCCTGCGAAAGCGTGGTGGAGTTTCCGTACCCCTTTGCCTCATCGTGGTGTTGAAGCACGGGTGAGTCGTCAATGCCGTTTGCAAATCGGTGTATCTGCTCGCCAAGCTTTTTGCCCACGGTGTATTGCACGGAGCGCAGTTCGCGCCGCGCAAGGTCGCCTATCGTTTTTATCCCCGCCGCCTCAAGTCTGTCGGCGGTCGCCGCGCCTACGGTAAAAAGCTCGCGTATGGGGAGCTTCCACATCTTTTCCTCTATCTCGTGCGTAAAAAGTGTGTGCACCTTGTCGGGCTTTTCGAAATCACTCGCCATTTTGGCAAGTAGCTTGTTTGAGCCGATGCCGACGTTTACCGTAAAGCCGAGCGTGTCGCGTATCTTGTTTTTTATCTCGTGCGCTGTCGCTATGGGGTCGGGATATATCGTCGACGTGCCGCTCATATCAAGGAAGCATTCGTCAATGGAGTATTTTTCGACCACGGGCGCGTATTCGCGGCAGATATCCATAAACGCCCTTGAATTTTTTTCGTAAAGGCGAAAATCGGGGCGCGCCAAAACAAGCTCGGGGCATTTGCGAAGAGCCATTCCTATAGGCTCGCCCGTCTTGACTCCCATCTTTTTTGCGGGAATGGATTTTGCAAGGATGATACCCGTGCGCCGCTCGGGGTCGCCGCCGATGGCGGACGGAATAAGGCGCAGGTCGCTCTCGCCGCGAGAAACGCGCCGCGCCGCTTCCCACGAAAGAAACGCGCTGTTGACGTCTATGTGAAAAATAAGTCTGCCCGATGCCATTTCTCGCCACCCCCTTTTTATTTCAGTATAACCTATTTTTTGTGAGAAATCAAGAAAGTATTTCATTTTTATCGAAAAACACTCTCCGATATCGCGGTTTTTATTGCAATATCGACGGCTATGTGATATAATAAAAAGATGAAAAAATAAAGGAGTTAACTATGGAGCTTTACCACGGAAGACCTATTGATATATCGGGCAGAGAGGCAAAGGAGGTAAGAGTTTACGATCTTCTTGACTCGCTCGGAGTAGAATACGAAAGAGTAGACCACGAGGCGGCTATGACTATGGAGATTTGCCGCGAGATAGATGCGAGCCTCGGTGCTGTGATATGCAAAAATCTCTTTCTTTGCAATAGACAGGCAACGGATTTTTATCTGCTTATGATGCCCGACGATAAGCCCTTCAAGACCAAGGACATCTCGGCGCAGATAGGCTCGTCGCGCCTCTCGTTTGCAACGGCAGAGCATATGGAAAAATATCTTGATATCACCCCGGGCTCCGTCAGCGTTATGGGACTTATGAACGACAAGGAGGGCGCGGTGCGCCTTCTCATCGACGAGGACGTGCTGAACGCGGACTATTTCGGCTGTCACCCCTGTGTCAATACGTCGAGCCTGAAAATAAGCGTTTTTGACCTGAAGGATAAAATTATCCCCGCGCTTGCGCACCCGTACACTGTAGTTAAGCTGTAAAATTTTATAAAAGGTATTGACAAATTCGGTTTAATGTGCTATCATTTTAACATATTAAAGGATTAAAGAGGATTTGCTATGAAAAATCATCATAAGGAACGCACCTCACAGCTTTGGAGGGCGATACTTTCGCTTAAAAACGAGGAGGAATGCGCAAGCTTTTTTAGCGACCTTTGCACGGTTGCCGAGCTTGAGGAAATGGCAAAGCGACTTGAGGTCGCAAAATGCATCGACGGCGGAATGTCGTATGGCGACGCCGCGGAGCGCACGGGCGCAAGCACCGCTACCATAAGCCGCGTGAAGCGCTCCCTGTATTACGGAAACGACGGCTATCGCACGGTGATAGACAGACTAAAGGACGAAGAGGAAGGCTGATGAAAACACTTAACGAGCGCGTGCTTGATACACTTAGCGAGCTTTACCGCGCCTACGGATATGCAAAATATAAAATGAGTGGCTTTGAGGAATATGACCTCTACGCCGCCAACCGCGATTTTCTTGTAAGCGGACAGATACTCACCTTTACGGGTGCCGACGGCAGACTTATGGCGCTCAAGCCCGATATTACGATGTCCATTATCAAGGACGCGGAAAATGAAAATGGCAGGGTGGATAAATATTTTTACAGCGAGAACGTTTACCGCGTTCCGTCGGGCGCTCACGAATTCCGTGAGATAATGCAGACGGGCATTGAGTGCGTTGGCGATATCGGCGACTACGACCGCGCGGAAGCCGTTTTCCTTGCTTGCCGTAGTCTTTCGGCAGTCAGCGAGGATTTCGTGGTGGACATATCCCATATGGGACTCGTTTCGGGCGTGCTTGACGAGGCGGGACTTGACGAGGCGGAGCGTGCCGCCGCTATCGAAGCGTTAAAGAGCAAGAACCGCGGTGCGCTTGCCGCGGCTTGCGCGGAACTTGACAACGGTATGAAAAACGCCGTTATGGGGCTTGTAGAGGTCTGCGGCACGCTTTCCGATGCTATTGAGGCGGTGGAGTCGCGCGGAATGAACGTCAACGAAAAGACCGCCGCGGCGCTCCTTACCCTGCGCCGCATTGCGGACGCGGCGGGCGAGAGTGCCGACAAGCTTCGTCTTGATTTTTCCGTCGTTCACGATATGAATTATTACGACGGCATAGTTTTTGCGGGGTACGTTCTCGGCATTCCCGAGAGCTTACTGCGCGGCGGCGAATACGGTCGCCTTATCAGAAAGATGGGCAGAGAGGGAAGTGCCGTGGGCTTTGCCGTTTATACTGACCTTATCGACCTTATCGACAAGGGCGAGCGCGGTATTGACGCGGATATCCTTCTTGTTTGCGACAGCGATGCAGAGCCCTGCGCCGTTGCCGACGCGGTCGAAAGACTTCGTGCGCTCGGCAGAACGGTGCTGGTTCAGCGCTCCCTTGCAGGGCGCGAGCGTTGCCGCAAGGCTATGAGGCTTTCGGGTAGGAGGTTTGAGGAAATTGAGTAATAAATATTGTCTTAACGTAGCTCTGCCAAAGGGCAGACTTGGCGAGAAGGTCTATTCTGTGTTCGAGCGTGCGGGCTTTTCCGCCGAGGGTATACACGACGGCGGACGGAAGCTGATATTTGAAAATGCGGAAGGAACGCTCAGATTTTTCTGGGTAAAGCCCTCGGACGTTGCCGTGTACGTTGAGCGCGGCGCGGCTGATATCGGAGTTGCGGGCAAGGACATTCTCCTTGAGTACCGCCCCGACGTCTACGAGCTTCTCGACCTCGGCATCGGAAAATGCCGAATGGCTGTTGCCGCCAAAAACGGCTTTTGCGACGATACCAGCCGCACTCTGCGCGTGGCAACGAAGTTCCCGAATATCGCGGGCGGCTACTATCGCAGTATGGGCAGAAAGATAGATATAATCAAGCTTAACGGCTCTATCGAGCTTGCGCCCATTCTCGACCTTTCCGACGTTATCGTGGATATCGTCGAAACGGGAAGCACGCTTCGCGAAAACGACCTTAGCGAGTATGAAAAGATATGCGATATCAGCGCACGACTTGTGGCGAACAAGTCAAGCTGGAAATTCAAGCGCGAGATGATGGAAAAGATCTGCCGCGCATTTGAAGAGGAAATGAAATGATACGGATCGTAAAAAAGAATGAAATAAGCGACGGCGAGATATTCGACAGAATGAGTGGGGGCGCGGACGTTTCCGCTACCGTTTCTGCTATTATCGCCGACGTAAGGGCGCGCGGCGACGAGGCGCTCATAGAATACGCGGCGAAATTTGACCGCGCTAAGATAAGCGAGGTGGAGGTTTCCGCTGAGGAGATAGATGCCGCAGTAGATGCCGTTGGCGAGGAGTATATGAATATGCTTCGTCGCGCCGCGGCGAATATCGAGCGCTTCCACAAGGCACAGCTGCGAGAGGGCTTCGTTATCAACGATAAGGACGGCATCGTGATGGGGCAAAAGGTTCTGCCGCTTGCAAAGGCGGGACTTTACGTTCCGGGCGGAACTGCCGCCTACCCCTCGTCCGTGCTTATGAACGCGATCCCCGCACGCCTTGCGGGAGTTGGTGAGATAGTTATGGTCACTCCCCCAAGCGGCGGAGCTATCCCCGCGCAGATACTTGCCGCCGCCAAGGTCGGCGGCGTTGACCGCGTTTTCCGTTGCGGCGGCGCACAGGCAGTTGCCGCGCTTGCGTACGGAACGTCGACCATCCCCGCCGTTGATAAGATAGTAGGCCCCGGTAACGCATTCGTTGCCGAGGCAAAGCGTCAGGTCAGCGGCACCGTTGGAATCGATATGATAGCAGGTCCCAGCGAGATACTTGTAATTGCCGACGGTGCGTCCGACCCCGTCATAGTTGCCGCCGACCTGCTCTCGCAGGCGGAGCACGACAGACGCGCGTCTGCCGTTCTCGTTACGACGAGCGCGGAGCTTGCCGCCGCCGTCAGCGCACAGATAGAGCGTCAGCTTGCCGTTCTGCCGCGCGTAGAGATAGCCCGCGCCTCCATTGACGACCACGGACTTATAATAATCGTTGACACCGTCAAGGAAGCTATCGAAATGTCAAATCGCATAGCGCCCGAGCATCTTGAAATATGCCTTGACAATCCATTTGATTATCTCTCCGAGATAAAGAACGCGGGCTCGGTATTCCTCGGCAGAAATTGCCCCGAGGCTCTCGGCGACTATATGGCAGGCCCGAACCACACCCTTCCCACCAGCGGAAGCGCAAGGTTCTCAAGCCCCTTGTCCGTTGACGATTTCGTTAAAAAGATGCAGTTTACATACTTTACCGCCGATGCTCTTGCAACTCTTGCCGACGACGTTGATGCGTTTGCGAGAAGCGAGGGACTTGACGCCCACGCAAGAAGCGTCACGCGCAGATTTGGGAGAAAATACGAATGAGCAGATTTTTGAGCAAAAAGCTCTCCTCACTTGAGGCGTACACTCCGGGCGAGCAGCCGCGAGATAAAAAATACATCAAGCTCAACACCAACGAGTTTCCCTATCCCCCCGCGCCCGACGTCGTTGCGGCGGTAAATGCTGACGAGATGCGCGCGCTTCGCCTTTATCCGGACCCTACGGGAGCAGAGCTTAAGGCAAGGCTTGCCGAGGTCTACGGCGTTGGAAGTGAAAACGTGTTCATCTCCAACGGCTCGGACGATATACTTAATTTTTCGTTTATGGCGTTTTGCGAGAACGGCGCGGCTTACGCCGATATAACCTACGGCTTTTACCCCGTGTTTGCCGAGCTTTACGGCATAAACAGCAAGATAATCCCACTTAAATCCGACCTTACGCTCGACGTTGACGAGTTTTGCCGCACGGATTCTACCTGCGTTATAGCAAACCCCAACGCTCCCACGGGACTTGCAATAAGCCTTGAAGACGTTGAAAGGATAGTCAGTGCCAACGAAAACAGAGTGGTAGTCGTTGACGAAGCATACGTTGATTTCGGCGGTGAGAGTGCTGTTTCGCTTACGAAGAAATATAAAAATCTTCTCGTTTGTCAGACGTACTCGAAGTCACGCGGAATGGCAGGTGCGCGCCTCGGCTTTGCCATAGGCGATGCCGCCCTTATTGCCGACCTTGAGCTTATAAAGTATTCCACGAATCCCTATAATCTTGACCGCCTTACTTTGGCGGCGGGTGTGGCGGCTCTTAGTGATGGCTCGCGCCTCTATTACGCAGAAAAGCAATCAGAGCTTATGGCAACGCGCGAGCGCACGACTGCCGCGCTTACCGCAATCGGAGCAGAGGTCATTCCCTCGCTTGCGAATTTCATATTCGTCAAGATACCGTCCATTGACGGTGCGGAGCTTAACGCAAAGCTTCGCGAGCGCGGAATACTCGTGCGCCATTTTAAGACCGAGCGCATCAAGGATTACAACAGAATATCCATAGGTACACCCGAGGAAATGGCGACGCTCGTCTGCGAGATCGAAAAAATCATAGGAGAAAGAAAATGATAAGATGTCATAAAATAGACCGCAAGACCGCCGAAACGGATATTTCTCTTGCGCTGAGCCTTGACGGAAGCGGAAAAAGCGACGTAAGCACGGGCTGTGGCTTTTTTGACCATATGCTGACGCTTTTCGCACGCCACGGCGGCTTTGACCTTACCGTTAAGTGCAACGGAGATATTGAGGTCGACGCGCACCACACCGTTGAGGACGTGGGAATATGTCTTGGCAAGGCGTTTCGCGCCGCACTCGGCGATATGCGCGGTATTTGCCGCTACGGAGATATCATTCTGCCCATGGACGAGGCTCTCATCCTTGCCGCCGTTGATATTTCGGGCAGGGCGTACCTCGGCTACCGAGTGAGCACCCCCGCCAAGAGAATAGGCAATTTTGAAACGGAGCTTTCCGAGGAATTTTTTGCCGCATTCGTGCGTGAGGCAGGTCTTACCTTGCATCTGCGCCGCCTTGCGGGCAGAAATTCGCACCATATAATCGAGGGCTGCTTCAAGGCAGCGGCACGCGCGCTTCGCGCCGCAGTTGCGACGGATGCTCGCTTTGCCGCCGAGATACCCTCAACCAAAGGAGTTCTTTGATGCTTGTTGTTATTGACTACGGAGTGGGAAATCTTTTCTCGCTTTGCCGCTCGCTTGAGGCTATCGGTGAGTCGCCCGTCGTTACGGGAGATGCCGCCGAGATAGCAAGGGCGGACCGCATAATCCTCCCCGGCGTTGGCGCGTTTGGCGATGCCGCCGCGATACTTCGCAATACGGGGCTTGATAAGGTAGTAAAGGAAAGAGCCGCCGCGGGCGTTCCCCTTATGGGAATTTGCCTCGGTATGCAGCTACTCTTCGATAAGGGCTACGAGTTTGGCGAGCATGACGGACTCGGACTTATCCACGGTAAGGTCGTTACGCTTAACGGATATATTCCGAAGGAGCAAAAAATACCGCAGATGGGCTGGAACGCGCTTCATTTTCCAAGCCCCGAAAAGAAGGCGGCTTGCCCCGTTTTCGCAGACACGCGCGAGGGCGAATACGTTTACTTCGTGCATTCCTACTACGCCTCCGAGTGCGAGGCTGATACCGTCGCCGTCTGTGATTGCGGCGGCGTACCCGTTACCGCCGCCGTGGCGCATAAAAACGTGGTGGGCTGTCAGTTCCACCCCGAAAAAAGCTCGGATGCGGGCCTTGCAATGCTCAAGGGCTTTTGCCGCGGCGAATTTAAAGGAGAATAACTAATGCTTATCCTTCCCGCAACAGATATATACGGCGGACAGGTAGTACGCCTGCTCCGCGGAGATTACAATAAAATGACCGTCTATGACGCTGACCCCCTCGTACCCGCGCGCCGCTTTGAGGCGGCAGGGGCAGAGTGGCTTCACACCGTGGACCTTGAGGGCGCAAAGGAAGGCACTACGCCGAACCTTCACGTTATCGAGCGCCTCGCGCGTGAGACCTCGCTTAAGGTCGAGATAGGCGGCGGAATACGCGATATCGCCACCGTCGATAAATATATGGACGCAGGCGTTGCGCGAGTAATTCTCGGTACGGTAGCCGTCACCGAGCCACAGCTTGTAAGAGAAGCGGCGAAAAAATATCCCCATAAGGTCGCCGTCGGTGCTGACCTTCGCGGAAACGCCGTTGCAATAAAGGGCTGGCTTGAGGATGCTCCGCTTGACCGCGGCGCGTTCTTCGGCTCGATGCTCGATGCGGGCGTTGACACCTTCATCGTTACCGACATCAGCCGCGACGGTGCTATGCAGGGCGCAAATACCGCGCTTTACAAAGAGCTTACAGAGGAATTTCCCGAGGCGAATTTCATCGCGTCGGGCGGTGTTAGCAGTTATGACGACGTAAGAGCGCTTGCCGCCATAAAGGGTGTTTGGGGCGCGATAATCGGCAAGGCGTGCTACACGGGCGACATTGACGTTGCGCGTGCTGTCGAGCTTGCGCGTTAAGGAGGAAAAATGATTACGAAAAGAATAATCCCTTGCCTTGACGTGCGCGACGGCAGAGTGGTAAAGGGCGTGAATTTCGCATCTCTGCGCGACGTTTCATCTCCCGTCGAGCTTGCCGAGTTCTACAGCTCATCGGGAGCTGACGAGCTTGTTTTTTACGATATCACCGCGTCAAGCGACGGCAGAAGGCTTTTTGCCGACATACTTCGTGAGACCGCAAGCCGCGTTTTCATTCCGCTGACGGTTGGCGGCGGCATTCGCGAGGTCGAGGATTTTGACCGCGTGCTGAAATGCGGTGCGGACAAAGTCAGCGTAAATTCGGGTGCTATCACGAACCCCGATATCATACCGCGCGCCGCCGAAAAATACGGCAGTCAGTGCGTGGTTTTGAGCGTTGATATCAAGCGCGTCGACGGCTCGTTCCACGTTTTCAAAAACGGCGGAAGGATAGACACGGGGCTTGAGGCTATCGAGTGGATACGCCGCGGCGTTGAGAACGGCGCGGGCGAGATAGTCGTTAACTCCATTGACACCGACGGCGTTGGCGGCGGCTTTGACATTGAGATGCTTCGCGCCGTGTGCGACGCGGTAAAGGTTCCCGTTATCGCTTCGGGCGGCGCGGGCTGTACCGAAGACTTTATAAAGCTATTTAAGGAAGTGCCCGACGTCGACGCGGGACTTGCCGCTACGGTTTTCCATTTCGGACAAATAAAGATTCCCGAGCTGAAGCGAGTGCTTCGCGCCGAGGGAATAGATATGAGGTTGTAAAATGTTTAATAAGAATGAACTTAAGTACAATAAGGACGGACTTATTCCCGCCATCGTTACCGACGTAAAGGACGGCGCGGTGCTTATGCTCGCGTATATGAGTCCCGAAAGCCTTGATATCACTCTTGAGGGTGGAAAGGCTTGCTTTTTCAGCCGTTCACGCGGCAAGCTTTGGCTCAAGGGCGAAACTTCGGGAAATTATCTCAACGTGGTCAGCATAAAGACCGATTGCGACGCCGATACTCTGCTTATCACCGCACGCCCCGACGGTCCTTCCTGCCACACGGGCGAGCGCTCCTGCTTCTTTAACGACGTTTACGAAAACGAGGACGAGGCAGAGGCTTTTTCGCTTGACGGACTTATGGAAATGCTCGTAGGCAGAAAGACCAACCCCAAGGAAGGCTCTTATACCACGTATCTTTTTGAGAAGGGAATCGATAAGATACTCAAAAAGGTCGGTGAGGAATCCACCGAGGTAATCGTTGCGGGCAAGGGCGGCGAGCGCGCCGAAACTATCTATGAGATAGCGGACCTTGCGTATCACGTAATGGTGCTGATGGTCGAAATGGGCATCTCGCTTGACGAGGTAAGGGACGAGCTTGCGTCGCGCCACGTCGTTGACAAAAAGGTCAAGCAGGAAAAAATGAAATAATTTTTTCGTAGAGACTGAAAAAATAAATCGCAAATATTGACAATTTAATATAAAAGTTATATAATGTATTGTAATTCTTTTTATCCGATATGAAAGGAAGATAAAAATATGGAAAGACTTATCGGAACAGTATCCCGCGGTGTTCGCGCACCCATTATCAGAAGCGGAGACGATATTGCCGCTATCGTTGCTGACAGCGTGCTTGCCGCCGCTAAAAGCGAGGATATAGCTATCCGCGACCGTGACGTTGTTGCCGTAACCGAGGCAGTTGTTGCCCGCGCACAGGGTAATTACGCGACCGTCGAGCAGATCGCCGCTGATATTCGTGCTAAATTCCCCTCGGGTGAAGCAGCCGTAATTTTCCCCATACTCTCCCGCAACCGCTTCTCGGTCTGCCTCAAGGGTATTGCAACGGGACTCAAAAAGATGACTCTTATGCTCAGCTACCCCTCCGACGAGGTTGGAAACCACCTTGTCAGCCTTGACGATCTTGACGCCGCAGGCATCAATCCTTGGACTGACGTTCTGACCGAGGCTGAATACCGCAAGCATTTCGGTATTCGCAAGCATACCTTTACGGGTGTTGATTATATCGAGTTTTACCGTGAGCTTATCACATCTTGCGGATGCGAGTGCGAGGTGATTCTCGCTAACGATTGCCGCGCAGCTCTTGCATATGCGAAGAACGTTCTTTGCTGTGATATCCACAGCCGTCAGAGAAGCAAGCGCCTTCTCACCGCCGCAGGCGCTGAGAACGTATACGGACTTGACGACGTGCTGACCTCCTCCGTTGACGGAAGCGGCTTTAACTCAAAGTACGGACTTCTTGGCTCCAATAAGGCTACCGACGAAACCGTTAAGCTTTTCCCCGAGGGCGGCGAGAGCGTCGTTCTCGATATTCAGAAGCGCATCTACGACGCAACGGGCAAGCAGATCGACGTTATGATATACGGCGACGGCGCGTTCAAGGACCCCGTCGGAAAGATATGGGAGCTTGCCGATCCCGTAGTTGCACCCGCGTACACCGCAGGTCTTGACGGTCAGCCCAACGAGCTTAAGCTCAAATATCTTGCAGACAACGATTTTGCAGGACTTTCGGGCGATGAGCTGAAGAAGGCGATCTCCGATAGGATCAAGGCTAAGGACGGCAACCTCGTAGGAAAGATGGATTCGCAGGGAACTACCCCCCGCCGTCTTACCGACCTTATCGGCTCGCTGTGCGACCTTACCTCCGGCAGCGGCGACAAGGGAACTCCTATAGTTTGGATTCAGGGCTATTTCGATAACTATACCAACTGATAAATCAATCAACTAAAAAAGCAGAGAGCATTTCGGGCGCACCGAAATGCTCTCTGCTTTCGTTTATATCACGTAGCTTGCGGGAGGCTTGCGCCCCGTCTTTTTACCGTCCGATATCCGTTTTTCCGACTTAATGCGTAAGAAATGCCCCGCCTTGCGCCGAATGCCGTCGGCGGCATTTTATCAACAAATGTAAAAAAATAACATTTAGAATAATATCAAGAAGTGTTAACACTAATATACAAGTAATGGGGAGTTATTTTGACAAAAAAGGCGAATTTTGCGACAAAAATCGAAAAAATTTTTAACTTTTTTCGCTTTACCTATTGCATTATTTTTCGCTTTGCTTTATAATAAAAGCACCGAAGTGGTGGAAAATGGTTTAAGGTGGTGGAAAAGTCACCGATATACCGTTCTCTGAAAGAGATATGGCGGAATTTTCCTTAACGCAACGGCGGAAAAAATGAGAAAGGAGAGACGCAATGATCCCCAATATTCCCATTACGGGAACTTATCGACACAATCTCGATTCGAAAAACAGAATATTCATTCCCGCAAAGCACCGTGATGCGCTCGGCTCTCCTTTGGTAGTTTTTCCGAGTATCAGAGATAGATCACTCAAGGTGTATTCGGTCGAGGAGTGGCGTGCCTTCACCGAGAAGATAGAAACTATGGTCGCCAAGGAGCGCGAGCAGGTGCTGCGTTATTATAATGAAAACAGCGACACCCTCACGCCCGACGCGCAGGGAAGAATAGTGCTTAACCAAAATCTCGTTGACTACGCGGGGCTTACGGGCGGCGCAGTGATCGTCGGCTGCGGCAAGTACGCGGAGATTTGGTCGGTTGAGGAGCATGAAAAGCTCAAGGCAAGCACTAACGTGGACGATATCCGCGCCGCACTTGAAAGGCTCGGACTCTGATGAGCGCACCGCTTGAATTTTCGCATTTTTCGGTCATGCTCCCCGAGGTCATCGAGGGGCTTGACATAAAGCCTGACGGAATATATCTCGACGGCACGGCTGGCGGAGCAGGACATTCGTCCGTTATTGCCTCAAAGCTCACGACGGGAACGCTTATCGCGCTCGACCGTGATGCCGATGCGATAGCCGTCGCAACGGAGCGTCTTTCACAGTACGGAGAGCGTGCAAGAGTCGTCAGGGCTAACTTTGCCGATATGAAAAACGTCTGCCGCGAGCTTGGCATTGAAGCACTTGACGGCGTGCTTCTTGACCTCGGCGTGTCATCGTATCAGCTCGATACCGCGGAGCGCGGCTTCTCCTACCTTGCCGACGCACCGCTTGATATGAGAATGGACAAGCGTCAGGAGCTTGACGCTTATAAGATAGTAAACGGTTACAGCGAAGCGGAGCTTTGCCGTATACTCAGAAATTGGGGCGAGGAGAAATTCGCCTCGCGCATAGCTCGCAAGATTTGCGAAAGGCGCGAAAAAGCACCCGTAAGCACTACGGGGGAGCTTGTTGATATAGTAAAGGCGGCACTCCCCGACGGAGGTCGCTCGCAAAAGCACCACCCCGCAATGCGCACGTTTCAGGCGATACGCATTGAGGTGAACGGTGAGCTTGATATAATTCCGCAAACGATAAAGGACGCCATATCTCTCCTGAGAACGGGCGGACGCCTTGCCATCATCACCTTCCACTCGCTTGAGGATAGGGCGGTGAAGGAGGCGTATACAACGCTTGCAAGCGGCTGTTCCTGCCCGCGCAATTTCCCCGTTTGCGTGTGCGGAAACAAGCCGAAGATAAAATTCATCGGCAAAAAGCCGATACTCCCCTCGGACGAGGAGCTTGCTCAAAACAGCCGCTCTCACAGCGCAAAGCTGAGAGTGTGCGAGAAGCTATAAAACGTGTAGCCGACACGGTCGGCGGAAAGGACGCAGAAATGAACGCAACTTACGGGACTAACAGAGCTGTAAACGACTTTGAATCCTATGAATATGCGCTCGCCGCATTAAAGGCACGCTATGCCAAGCGCGGAGTTGCAGGTGAGGCGCAGAGCGCCGTAGCCGAGCAGAAAATAAGGGAAGCTGCGTCTGTCAGAGAAAATCCCGAGGCTTACCGCTACGGTGAGATAATGGAGCATGACCGCTACAACAGATATCGCACGGGTAACGGTGGCAACGTAATGACCGTTGACGACGTTCAGCGCATATATAAGGATGAAACGGGCAAGAGCGTGACCGCAGAGGTCCGCCGCGCCGCGCTCGCCGCCGGAAACGACTCGGACGCAAGACCCGCATCCCCCTACCGCGTGCTTGAAAGCCGTCAGCCCGATGCCGCTAATTCCTCGGAATTCGTAGGAAAGACAGCCCTTGTCCAGAATGGCGGGTCTGAAACCGTTGCAAAGGTTGAATGCTCCGACGTATCTGCTTACAGACGCGTCGACGGCATAATCCGCAAGTGGTTTCCCGATAATAAGATAATAAAGGCAAAGGGCAGAAAAAGCATCAACCCTCTGTCCGCAATTGCAATGAGCCTTATCTTTTGCATAGTTCTCGTTCTGCCCATCACCCTCAGCGTGATGCTTCACGAAACCTCAAGCGAGATCGCCGAGCTTGGCGATGAGCTTCGCGAGATCGAAACTATTGCAGACGACCTTCAGGTCAAGCTCGATGACAAGAACGATCTTGCTCTTATCGAGGAGCTTGCAATAAATAAGTACGGTATGATAAAGCTCGAGGAGGGCAACTCCAAGTATCTTCGCCTTAACGGAATGGATACGATAGAAATCTTTGACGTCAACGGCGACAACGACGTTATGCTTGCTCTGCTCAGTGCGCTCGGCATTCGCGCCTCGGACGAATAAAAAAACGAGTTAAATAATATAATCAATATGACCTGAAGCCGCAGGGCGGCGACGGGCTGACATCGTGAACCAATCTAAGCTACGGGGCAGCCCCTATAAACAGCTTTCTCGGCGCAAGCCGTTGCTAATCTGGATGGGACGTTGCATTCGTGCAGCGTCCCGTGCTTTTTGAAAAGAGAGGATTATGCGCAGAATAAAGATAAACACAGGACTTACGTTGCGCTCATATCTTGTTTTTGCGGTAATAATCGTAGGATTTATTGCCCTTGCGATCAGAGTTTTCTGTTTGCAGACGATAAATTTTGATTATTATCAAAAAAAGGTAGTGGATCAGCTTACCACCGAATCCACTATAAGCTCGGAGCGCGGCAGTATATACGATGCAAGCGGTGAGGTTCTTGCTACCAACGTTACCTCTTACCGCATTTTTATTTCCCCATCGAGTATACAAAAGGCTATGCAGGACGGCAGGGCAGGACTTGATGAGTTCATCAGCCGTGGGCTTTGTGAGATTCTGGATACCGATTACGATACGGTTTACGCCCTTACGCAAAAAAAGGGCAGCCTTGATGCAACGGTAATGCGTAATGCAGATGATGAGAGCGCCGACAAGGTGCTTGCGTTCATTGCCGATAATTCACTTTCGAACGTTTTATACGTCGAGGCACAAAGCAAGAGATATTACAAGCACGGCGACCTTGCGACGCACGTTCTCGGCTTCACGGGCGCGGACGGCGGCGGTCTTTACGGACTTGAATATTACTATAATAAGGAGCTTTCGGGAATTCCCGGAAAGTATATCACGGCGCGCGATTCCTACGGAAACGAGATGCCGTACGAGTATCAGAGCTATATCGAGGCGGTGGACGGATACGATCTCCACACCACCATCGACATAAAGATACAGGCAATACTCGAGGAGCAGCTAAAGGCGGCGTTTGAGGAAGCGGCAGTACAGGCGGGTGTTTGCGGAATAGTAATGAACGTAAAAACGGGCGCGGTGCTGGGAATGGCGACCTACCCCGATTTTAACAACAACAGCGCGTGGACGCTGTCGGACTTCTATCAGGCTAAGCTCGACGCCTCGGGCTTTGATGCAAGCAGTAAGGAATATTCGAGCCTTAAGGCTTCTCTGCTTCAAAAAATGTGGCAGAACAAATCCATAACCGATACCTACATTCCGGGCTCGACGTTTAAGATAATAACCTCGGCTATGGGACTTGAAACGGGAGTCGTTTCAACGGGCGAAAGCTTCACCTGTAAGGGCTCATACAAGGTAGCGGGCGAGATAATTCACTGTAATAAAACGCGCGGACACGGCCTTTTGACCTTTGCACAGGGCTTACAGCAGTCCTGCAACCCCATACTTATGACGGTGGGCGCCAGAGTCGGCACGGACACCTTCTATCAATACGTCAAGAGCTTCGGTTATCTTGAGCGCACGGGAATAGACCTTCCGGGCGAAGCGCGCGGAATATTCTATGACGAAAAAAGCTTTGGCATAGTCGACCTTGCCGTTTCTTCCTTCGGTCAGAACTTCAAGGTCAACGTTATTCAGCATCTTACCGCAATATCCGCTATAGCAAACGGCGGCAAGCTTGTCACTCCGTATCTTCTCGACTCGATGACGGATGCAGACGGAAAGACTGTTTGGGAGCACGGAGTCAGCGTGCGCCGTCAGGTAGTAAGCTCCTCGGTGTGCGAAACTCTTGCCTCCGTTCTTGAGGAAGGCGTTTCGGGCAACGGCGGCTCAAAAAATGCGTACGTTGCGGGTTATCGCGTAGCGGCAAAAACGGGAACGTCCGAGAAGATAGGTGACAACAAGGACATGAGAATATGCTCCTGCGTTGCATTTGCGCCTGCCGATGACCCCGAAATTGCTATGATAATCGTTGCCGACGAGCCTACGGCGGGAACTCTGTACGGCGGCGTTGTAGCCGCGCCTTACGTGGCAAATTGCCTTGAGCAGATGCTTCCTTACCTCGGAGTCGAGGCGGTGTATACCGATGAGGAAGCGGCAAAGTTTGAGGTGGAGATCCCCGATTTTGCGGGTGAGGTTTCGTATACCGCACAGTCAAAGCTCAGCAAGCTCGGACTTGATTGCGAGATAGTCGGCGTAGGAACGATAGTTACCGCGCAGGTTCCCGCGGCAGGCACGATGCTTGGCAAGGATACGGGAAAGGTCATTCTCTACGTAGGAGATACCGCGCCCGTGGAAAATATAAGAGTCCCCGACGTTGTCGGAATGTCGGCAAGTGCCGCCAACAAGGTGCTTATCAACGCGGGACTGAATATAAGCGTAAAGGGCTCGCAAAACCATGGAACAGGTGCAGGACCTGAGGTTATCGAGCAATTCCCCGCGGCGGGAACAGTCGTGGGCAAGGGAGACGTCGTAACGGTCACGTTCCGATATCTCGACATAACGGATTAACGTTTATCCCTGACCTCGTCGGGTGCGCGTGAATTGTTGTTCGTGTGCATTCGAGGCCGTGTTATAATAAGCCGCCACCCGACGAGGTTCGTCCTTTTCAGCGCTTCACCCCCTTAGAAGCGTGTGATGTTCGGAGATTTGAAAGGAAAAATATAAAATGAAGGTCAGTTTCGGCAATAAGCCCTTGAAGATATCACAAATAGCCGAAATGTGCGCGGGAAGTCTTTATAAGGACTTCGGCGGCGACAAAGAGATTGAGTATATTTGTACCGATTCACGGGAGGCAGAGAAGAGCTGCCTTTTCCTTGCTATAAGAGGAGAAACGGTTGACGGACATAATTATATAAATAAGGCGGCAGAGCTTGGCGCGGCGTGTGCCATAGCGGAGCATACGGTCGATGGGGTGGAAATCCCGCTTATAATCGTCGACGACACCCTTACGGCGCTTGCGGCGCTTTCCACAGCGTACGCCAAGGCGTATCAGGGCGGCATCAGAAAGGTTGCCGTTACGGGAAGCGTGGGCAAGACCACGGCAAAGGAAATGATAGCGTCCGTGCTTGGCGCGGGACACAAGGTATACAAAAGCGGTGGAAATTATAACAGCACCATCGGTATGCCGCTGTCACAGCTTGAAATTGCGCCCGACACGGAGTTTGCCGTGCTTGAAATGGGTATGTCGCAGGCAGGCGAGATATCAATTATGTCGCGCTGTGCGCGCCCCGACGTTGCCGTTATAACGAACGTTGGAAATTCACATATTGAATTTTTTGATTCACGCGCAGGTATAGCCTCGGCAAAGCTTGAGGTTATGGAGGGACTCTCCAAGGACGGTCTGCTGTTGCTTTGCGGCGGCGAGCCGCTTCTTTCCGAGGTCGGCTCGTGGAACAGCAGAGTTAAGTATTATTCCGTATGCGGCGACGATGATATCCACGCCGAAAACGTTTTTACCGTGGGCGGCAAAACGGTGTTTGATGCCGTAGTGTGCGGCACGAGAATAAACGGACTTGAGCTTTTTGCCATAGGCAAGCACAACGTTCACGCGGCGCTTTCCGCCGTAGCCGTAGCGTTGCATTTTGGCATCTGCGAGGCTGATATTCGCAAGGGACTTCTTGATTACCGCACGGTCGGAATGCGCCAGCAGATACTTGAGGTCGGCGGCGTTACGCTGATAAATGATTGCTATAACGCAAGTCCCGAATCAATGCGTGCGGCGTCGGAGGTGCTTTCGACTCTTGCCGCCGAAAAGGGCGGAAGAAAGATAGCTCTTCTCGGTGATATGCTGGAGCTTGGCGATTTTTCCGATGAGCTGCACTATTCACTCGGTGAACATTTCGGCGCGATGGGCGTGCGCTTGTTCACATTCGGCGAGAGCGCCGAGCGCATAGCCGACGGTGCGGCAAAGCATCTTAATAGCGATATGATAACTCGCTCTCGTACCACCACCGACGAGGACGCGGCGAGGATAGCCGCGCTTATAGCAAAGGAAGCGTCGGCGGGCGACTGCGTGCTTATAAAGGCGAGCAGAAGAATAGCGGCAGAGCGTGTAAGCGCCGCGCTGACGGATATTTTAGGCAAATAAAGCAAAGGAGAAGAAAAGACAATGAAGACGCGTATGCTGATTGAGTTTTTTTCAGTTGTTCTGGGAGTTTTCTTCGCCACTTGGTTTATTTTACGAAAGCTTATTCCCGTGCTTAAGAGCCGCAAGATAGGACAGAAGATATACGATATAGGTCCTCGCTGGCACAAGGGCAAGGAGGGCACGCCTATTATGGGCGGACTCGGCTTTATCATCTCGTCCGTAATTGCCTTTGCGGTGCTTTTTGCAGTTTACGTTTACTACGGCAGGGCAGAGGAGCTTTACTCCGCCGCGCTGACGCTTATAATGGCGTTGCTAAACGCCCTTATCGGCTTTTTCGACGATTATACTAAGCTCATCAAAAAGCAAAACCAAGGCTTCAAGGCTTGGCAGAAATTCCTTCTCCAGCTTATCGTAGCGGCGGCGTACATTTGGGCTATGAGTGCTTGCGGATTTATGAATACCGCACTTTATATCCCATATTTCGGGCTCACCCTTGAGCTTGGTGTGGCATACTACCTGCTTGCAGTATTTCTCCTTACGGGAATGGTCAACGCAGTAAACCTTACCGACGGCATCGACGGTCTTTCGAGCAGCGTTACCGCCGTCGTAGCGGTGTTCTTCTCCGTGTGTGCGTTTCATTTTGTCCGCCCCGAGCTTGCGGTCCTTCCCGCAACCGTCGTTGGCGGCACCGTAGGATTTCTTATGTATAATTTCTACCCCGCAAAGATATTTATGGGCGACACGGGCTCGCTCTATCTTGGCGGAATGGTAGTCGGAATGGCATTTATGCTTGGCAACCCTCTTATTATCGTGGTCGCAGGACTTATCTACATCGTCGAGGTAGCGTCTGACATTCTTCAGGTCGCCTATTTCAAGGTAAGCCACGGCAAGCGCATCTTCAAGATGGCACCCATTCATCACCACTTTGAAAAGTGCGGTTGGAGCGAGGTCAAGATAGTTTTAGTATTTACCGCAGTAACGATAGTTACTTGCATAGCGGCATTTTTCGGTATTTAAGCGTAACAAAACCCAAGGAGGCGTCGTGTAGGTATGGCAAACAAGATAATAGAATTTATGCGACGCAAAAAGGGCGGCAACAAGCTGCTTAGCGACTACACGCATCAGGAAATACCTACCGAAAGCGGAAGCGTGCTGATGGTGCGCACTCGTCCTGATACGGTATTTTTGGTTCTTACGCTGATACTTATTCTCATCGGAACGGTAATGTCCTTCAGCGCAAGTACTGCGTACGCGGAGCAAAAGTACGGAAATAGCTTTTTGTTCCTTACCGAGCATCTCGGTCATCTACTTATAGCGTTCGTTCCCGCAGTTCTCATAACGTTTATATTAACGCCACAGCTTGCAAGGCTTTTGGCAGTCGGCACATACGGTGTTTCAATACTACTGCTTATAGCGGTGCTTATTATCGGAATCACGGGCGGCGGTGCGCGCCGTTGGATAGACCTCGGCTTTTTTACCTTCCAACCGTCCGAGCTTGCCAAAACGGGAATAATAATGCTGCTTGCGCTTTATATGTCAAAGCACGAGGACGCGGTTATGAGTCGGGGCTTCAACCGACGCTCGATAGTACACGGCTTCATCGTACCCGCCCTTATAATCGGACTTGTTTGCGTGCTTGTTGGACTTGAAAAGCACTTTTCGGGAATCATCATCATCGGATGCATCGGCGTTGCGATGATGTTTATAGGCGGAACTAATATTCTTTATTTTCTATCGTGTCTTCCCGTAGCGGGCATACTTGGCTTTCTTATTATGCAAACGGGATATGCGCGTGCCAGAGTTGACAGCTGGCTCAACAGAGGTGCAGATGCACTCGGAAGCGACTGGCAGACCACCCAAGGTCTTTACGCCATCGGTACGGGCGGACTTTTCGGACTCGGGCTTGGGCAGTCAAGGCTTAAATACGGTTACGTTTCACAGCCGCAAAACGACTTCGTTTTCACGGTAGTGTGCGAGGAACTGGGCTTTTTTGGAGCTGCGGCTATCCTCATTCTTTTCCTTGCACTTGTGTGGCGGGGCTTCATTCTCGCGGCGCACGCGGCGGATAAATTCTGCTCCCTCGTTATTTTTGGCTTGTCCTTCAAGCTTGCCATTCACGTTCTTCTTAACATCGGCGTAGTAACGGGCGTGCTTCCCAACACGGGCGTTGCACTTCCTTTCTTCAGTAGCGGCGGAAGTGCTACCCTGATACAGCTTTTTGACGCAGGAATCATACTTGGACTTTCTCGTTTCTGTACGCAGAAACGGTAAATCGGCGGAGAAATTATGAGAATATTGATGACGGGCGGTGGCACGGGAGGTCACATTAATCCTGCCCTTGCTATTGCAAACACGATAAAAGAGAATATACCCGATGCCGAGATAGCCTTCGCGGGAACGAAGCGCGGACTTGAAAACAGCCTCGTCCCCAAGGCGGGATATCCGCTGTATCATCTTAACGTGCGCGGCTTCTGGCGAAGGATCACTTGGAAAAATATAAAGGTAGCGTATCTTGCGCTCGTTTCACCGATATACGCGGGAAAGCTTATTCGCCGCTTCAAGCCCGACGCCGTTATAGGCACGGGCGGATATGCCTGCTGGCCCGTGCTGATAGCGGCGGCAAGGCGTGGAATACCTACGGCGGTGCATGAGTCAAATGCAGTTCCGGGGCTTGCCGTGCGTAAGCTTGCACCCCACGTTGACAGAATATTCGTTAATTTTTCTGCCGTGGCAGACCACATAGACTATCCCGAAAAGATCATGCGCGTCGGTTGTCCGATGCTTAATATGAGTAAGCCCATAAGCCGCACTGAGGCTCGCACAAGGCTTGATATCCCACAGGATTGCAAGCATTACGTCCTATCCTTTGGCGGCAGCCTTGGGGCGGCACGAATGAACGAGGCGGCGCTTGAGCTTACGCGCGACCTTATTTCGCGCCGTAAGGACGTTATGCTGATACACGCCTGCGGCTCGCTCGGCTATGAGAAAACTCGCGATGCGTTTGAACGGGCAGGGCTTCTTGACCTTCCGAATCTTCGTCTTGTGGAGTATATATACGATATGCCAATTCAAATGGCGGCGGCGGACGTGGTTATATGCAGGGCGGGCGCGATGACGCTCTCCGAGCTTGCAAATCAAGGTAAGGCGGCAGTTCTTATCCCCTCGCCAAACGTTACGGACGATCAGCAGTATAAAAATGCCAAGGTCTTTTCCGACGCAGGCGCGGCAGTTCTCATACGGGAATCCGAGCTTGAGGAGGGCAGAATAGCCAAGGAGATAGAGCGCTTAATATGCGAGCCAAATCGGCTTGATGAAATGCGGCGTAATATAAAGGCGTTTGCCGCAAAGGATGCGAACGCTCTTATCTTCGACGAGATAATGCGACTTATCAATGAAAGAGAGGTTGCAAAAAAATAAATGTCTGAGGATAATAAAAAAACAGGAATAGAAAACGCCCCACAGACCGAAGGCGAAAAGCCGAGGTACGTAAGGCAGTACGTTATGCGCAAGCGACACAAGCGGACGTATGAGGAATCAAGGCCCGAGCCCGTTTTTACTCAGCCCGAGGTCATTAAAAAAACGGCAAACAAGGAAGAGCAGATAGTCAAGGAGCTTGCAGAAAAGCAAAAAAAGCAGAAGGCAAAAAAACTGCTGTTCCTATGCATAATAGCCTTTATCCTCGTGCTGCTCTATCCGCTTTTCAGGCTCGTTACAAACGTTTTCGTTATAAAAGAGGTAGTTATCGAGGGCGAGAGCCGATACAGCGCAGAGGAGCTTTTAGCGGCTTCGGGGCTTGCTCTTGGCGATGACCTTTTTGGAACTGATTACGACGAGGCGGCAAGGCTTGCTCTTGCAAAGCTTCCGTATCTCAGGACGTGTCGGGTGGAGTCGAAATTACCCAACAAAGTAGTTTTCACCGTTGTTTCGGGAGAGGCTGCTATTTATACCGAGGTAGCGGGTGAATATTACGCCCTTTCAGCCGCGTTGCGCGTGCTTGAAAGAAGCAGCGAGCCGTCAACGTTTATAGCAAGCGGTCTTGTATATGCGTCCCTGCCGCCTACCGCGGTAAGTCTGGTCGGTGAGCATATAAAGCTTTCGGGCGGAGTTGACAGCTCATATATAACCGAATTTCTTGACGTTCTCGCCGAGTCGCCTATGAACGGACGAGCCAGCAGGATGTTTTTTGAGGAAAAGTTCGACATGGTGATAAGCGTTGACGCGCGGTTCCGCATAAAGCTCGGCTCTCCCGACTCGATGAAGCTAAAGCTTCACGCGGCGTCAAGAGTTATAGAGGAGTGCGGATTTACCCTTGAGGAAAAGGGAATTATCGACGTAAGCGACCCCGAAAGACCTACGTCATTAAAAAAGAACGACGTCGATATAAACGCACGCCGTGACTAAATCGTTAAAAAAGATATAATTTTGTTAAAACCACTTGAAAATCAAAACAAAAAAAGGTATTATATATATAGTATATATCTTTTATAAATAATAGTCGCAAAGCGACGTCTTGATATTAAAAATGGAGGAAATTAAAAATGGCATTTGAGAGAGATGAATTACTTGAAAGCGGTGTAAATATAAAGGTCGTCGGTGTCGGCGGCGGTGGAAATAACGCCGTAAACAGAATGATAAGCACCAATATCCGCGGTGTCGAGTTTATTGCGATCAACACCGATAGTATGGCACTTCGCGTGTCCAACGCACCCAACCAGATAGTTATCGGTGAAAAGATAACCAAGGGACACGGCGCAGGCGCAAACCCCGAGATCGGTCAGCGCGCCGCCGAGGAGAATGCAGATGAGATAAAGGCTGCTCTCGCAGGTGCTGATATGGTATTTATCGCAACGGGAATGGGCGGCGGAACAGGCACAGGTGCTGCTCCCGTCGTTGCAAGAATAGCCCACGAGATGGATATTCTTACCGTTGCTATCGTTACCAAGCCCTTCCTTTTCGAGGGACGCCGCCGTATGCTTCAGGCAGAAAAGGGAATTGAGGAGCTTAGCCAGTTCGTTGACTCCCTCGTTATAATTCCCAACGAAAGACTCAAGCAGGTATCCGAAACAAGAATAACCCTTTATAACGCATTTGAGATTGCCGACGACGTTCTTCGTCGCGGCGTACAGAGCATTTCCGAGCTTATCAACGTTCCCGGCTTTATCAACCTCGACTTTGCAGACGTTACGTCCGTAATGCACGACGCAGGCTACGCTCATATGGGCGTTGGCGGAGCTACGGGTAAGGACAAGGCAGAGATCGCCGCAAGAGCCGCAATCTCCAGCCCGCTGCTTGAAACCTCTATCAAGGGCGCTACGGGTATTCTCGTAAATATCACTATGTCACCCGACGTAGGACTTGAGGATGCAGACCTTGCATCTACCATCATCGCCGCCGAGGCTCATCCCGATGCAAACGTTATCTGGGGTGTTGCGTTCGATCCTAACCTTGACGATGAGATGAAGATAACCATTATCGCTACGGGCTTTGAGAGCAATAATGCATCTGCAGCTAACGATCCTCGCGCAAAGGCGGCAAGAAATATTCCTATGCCCCCTGCACGCAACGCTGCTCCCGCACCCGCGCCTGCTCCCGCACCCGCACC
>JAFXAC010000026.1 GCA_017522125.1 Clostridia bacterium
ACCTCCAGCCGTGGCTCTCCTACGTGTGGGCCAACGAGAAAGTGAGCGTCACGGCGTGGGCCAACGGCAACCTCAGCAATTTCGACGTCAGCACGGAGAACCACGAGCAACTCTATGCGGGCGCGGACGGTAAAGCACTATTGGGCGAAAGCACGAGCGAGAAAGAAACGGACGGTCAGACGAGTGGCGTTTTTAATACCGAAAGCATCAAACGCATCACATTCTACGCCTACTACGGCTACGGCAGGGGCAGTGACGTTCCAGCCGAGCATTTGGATGAGATCACAGCTTGGCTTGCATCCTTCGATATCGACACAGACCGAGAGGTCCCCGACGTGATTCCGCCCGGTACGAACAGCATTAACGTAGAGATCGAATATTCGGACGGAAGCATAGTTAAGCAAGGTATGGATACGGCGACGGTAGGCGGAGCTACGTACTATATCAGCGGTAATGCCGCTCCCGAATGTTACTATGAAATAATGTCTAAAACTGCTTTGGATTGATATTTTTTGCGCTATTGCAATATTTACTTTTTCACGAAAATGTGATATAATAAACGAAGGGGGGGGGAGATAATGAAAAAATTTGTAGGTTTTACAACTAACGGTGAATATTCGGTCGGCTGCACGGGGCAAACGGTTTATTTGTACGACAAAAGCAATAACGAGATCGGAAAATTTAAAGATATTATTTACGCCTACGCTCCTATAATTTCTCCCGACGGAAAAATATTCGTCGTTAAATCGACGGTCGGTCGGCTTGCGGTCTATTCGCTTGAAACGTTTACTTTAATTAAAAAGTTCCGTTTTTCAAAGGTCGACGGTGCGCAGGACGACGGCTTTTGCTTTTCCCCCGACGGACGTTTTTTCATAAATATCGAAAGACAGCAAGATGACTTGCATTCCGCCATATCCATCTATAGCACCTCCGATTTTTCATTGGTAAATCAACTTCTTATCGGCGAGGATATGATGCTTAACTGCATCGAATATGACGAAGCCACAAGCTCGTATTACGTTTTGGGCTTTGTTCGAGGGGCTGACCGTGTTATAAAGCACGGCTTCGTGGGCAAATTTGAGAACGGTGAAATTACAAACGTAACGCCGCTTTCCGAAAACGAATATGAGTTTTACCGATCATACAAGGATTTGGAGAGATCGGGATTTGCAGAAAAGAAATACGCTTGGACGCATATAGATAGCGAGCTTGAAAAGCTCAAATCAATGAACCATACACTGGCAAAGCTGTACTCATACAAGACTGCTAACTGATGCTCGCATAGCAAAGCAAAAAAACGGAGCGATCGCTCCGTTTTTTTGCGATTTTATATTGACCTGCTTGCGGCGAGGGTGGTATAATACTCGATGGGGACGCGAAGCTCGCCCAAGCCTGAGGCGAGCGCGATATTCGGCTTATTTGCGCCGTGAAAATCGCTTCCGCCGCTTTTCATAAGTCCAAATTCATCAGCGAGGGCGCGCGCCGCCGCAGTCTGCTCGGCGCTGAAGGTCGAGTAATCCGTTTCGATAGCCGCGAGTCCGTGCAATTTGGCTTTGGGTAAAAATACGCGAAGCTCGTCGTAAGTGAGATTCAAAAACGGATGCGCGAGTATCGGCGTAATGCCCAAGCCGCAAAGAAACTCGATAACCGCAAAGGCATCGGGACGCGGCGCGGGCTTATAAAAGCCGTGCTTCTCCGAAAGCAATCCCGCAAAGCCCTCTGCAACGGTGGATATATATCCGCACCTTATAAGCTCGTTGGCAAAATGCACGCGGTTGACTGCGCCCTTTTTGTCATCGCCCGCTATGCGCTCATAGCTTATATCGTAGCCCGCCGCCCTGAGCCTTTCGTAAAGCTCGCGGTTTGCTCTGCGCTTTTCCTCGCGCAGCCTTTCGATATAGGCGTTAAGCGGCTCGTAGTGCTTCTCTTTTATAAAAAGCCCCAATACGTGTATTTCTTTTTTATCATATTCGGCGGATATTTCGATACCGACGACCGCCTCGACACCGCATTCCTTTGCCGCCTCAGTAAACTCGCGTGCGCCGCCTATCGTATTGTGGTCGGTGAGCGCAACGGCGGAAAGCGAGATGCGTTTTGCCCCTTTGATTATCTGCCGCGGCGTACAGCTTCCGTCGGAATAGGTGGAATGAGTATGCAGATCACAGCAGTGTGACAGCGTGATATTATTTGTAATTTTTATCATCTCCGTTTACTATTTTATAATATTAGTATACAGCTATTCATATTTTTTGTCAACTGCGGTGCAAAAAAGCAAAAATGAGTGATTAAATGGGAAAATAATTTCAAAAAGTTCTTGACTTTGGGGGAAATAGGTATTATAATATGTATTGTCGCTTTTTGTGCCGTCTTATTTTTTGGGAGGTTTTATAATGCTTATTGACCTGTCAGCATTATTGCGTGGCGAAGTCACGGATATAGCACTTGACTTTGACATAACTCCCGAGGAAGCGCCGTACGGCATCGAATTTACCGAGGGTGCGCACCTTACGGGGCGTATCGAGGACACGGGCGGATATATTCGCCTGACTGCCGTTGCCAAGGTTCCCTACCGCGGCGAATGTGCAAGATGCCTTGATCCCGTCACGGGCGTGCTTGAAGTAAACTTTGAACGAACCCTTGTCCCCGAAGGCGTTATGAGTGAAGAACGTCTTGAGGAGGAGGCTGACGAGTATCTCGCCATCAGGCGCGGTATGCTCGACATTGACGAGGCGCTTTGCGAATCCGTTTTTCTTGAATTTCCCCAGCGACTTCTCTGCTCACCCGATTGCGGCGGACTTTGCTCCGTTTGCGGTCGCAAGCTCGCCCCCAATGAAACGTGCGATTGCTCCCCTAAGGAGATTGATCCGCGCTGGGCAAAGCTTCGTGAGCTGCTTCGGGATGACGAGAGCACGGACGAGGAATAAGACCACAGCGTAAATAATTTTGTTATCAAATGATGTAAATACAGGAGGATTGGTAAAATGGCAGTACCGAAGAGAAAAACATCCAAAGCTCGCAGAGACAAGAGACGCGCAAACTGGAAGCTTGCAGTTCCCGGTCTTGTAAAGTGCCCCAACTGTTCGGCTCTCATTAAGGCTCACCACGTATGCCCTGAGTGCGGCATGTACGACGGCAAAGAAGTAGTCGCTAAGAAGGAAGCATAAGCTTTTCGGATGGAATACCGCACGTCGGCGGAGCCGAGGTGCGGTATTCGTTTATTTTTATTTGTTTAGGAAGTATTATGATGAAAAAAAGATTTATTCGCACGGCGGCACTCGTTTCGGCGGTCTGCCTTTGCATGCTCTCTCTCGCATCCTGCAGTCTTACGGATATTTTCGGCAAGGACTACCCCGACACTACGCTTGCAACGCAAGCCTCCGACACAACAACAGCCGCACCCGAAACTACTGCGACAAGACCCGAAAAGCCGAGCCTTATCGAGCTTGATATTGAGAAATACTTGAGCCTTGATTACAAGGGCTTGACGCTCAGCGTCAAGGAGCTTCCCAAGACCGTTACCGACGACGACGTAAATGCCGAGCTTAAGGAGATGCTCACTTACCTTGGAAAATACACCCTCGTTACCGACCGCGCTCCCGTAGAGGGCGACACGCTTGAAATAAGCTACGTCGGCACGATGAACGGCGAGGAATTTGAGGGTGGAAAATCCGACAAGGCAACTATTCTTCTTGACAAGAAAAACAGCGGATATATCGACGGCTTTGCCGATGCACTTTACGGCGCGGCTTGCGGAGATACCGTAACCGCAGAGCTTACCTTCCCCAAGGATTATTACGAGGATCTTGCGGGCAAGGCGGTAACCTTTAAGATAACGATCAAGGGAATTTGCCAGATCGAGCTGACCGACGAGATCGCCAAGGAAATAAGCAAGGGCGATATAACCACAGCCGCCGACTACAGAACGCACGTCAAGGAATATCTTGAGCTTGAGATAAAGCACGCAACCATCGATGAGGTCTACGACGAGATGTGGGAGCTTCTTACCGAAAGAGCAAGCGTTACCGAGATATACGAGCCGCTTTATCAGTTCTATCACACCGATTTTATAAATTCCATAGTCGATTATGCAAATTACTACGGTATAAGCTACGATGAATGCCTTAAGACCCTTGGCTTTGACGAAAACAAGATAGTTGAGATGTCAAAGGAAAGCGCGATAAACGATATGATCATCTATTATATCGCGAACAAAGAGGGCCTCAGCGTAAGCGACGAGGAATGCAAGGAATACCTTGAGGATTACGTAGAATACTACAAGGAACAGGGTATGAGCTACACCGTCGAGTCGCTTGAAAAGGAGCTTGAGGACTACTACGGCGAGGGCTACGTTTACACGCAGCTTCTGTCGGGTGAGGTCATCTTTGCCGTTTTTGACAGCGCAACGATAGTGGAAAAGCCCGCCGCAACTGAATAAAACAAAGAAAACGCTTGGCGCAACGCGCCAAGCGTTTTCTTTATTTTTACTTATGCAAGCTCTGCAAAGTACTTAATGGTGCGAACCATCTGGCTGGTGTAGGAGTTCTCGTTATCGTACCAAGAAACTACCTGTACC
>JAFXAC010000027.1 GCA_017522125.1 Clostridia bacterium
CTTTGCACTTTGCACTCTGCAAGGTAAGTGCTTGCGCATTTGCACTTTTTGCGCTTGGGTAAGCCAAGCGCAAATTGCAAAATTCAAAATCACTGCTTCGGGAGGAAATTACAATGCTTTGGATAATTGCCGCCATACTTTCCGCATTTTTTGCGGGATTGACCTCCATTCTTGCCAAATGCGGCATTAAAAAGACCGATTCCGATCTCGCGACGGCACTGCGCACCGTCGTGGTGCTCGTTTTTGCGTGGGTGATGGTGTTCGTAGTCGGATCGCAGGGCGATATCGCCAAAATCGAGCCGAAGCCGCTGATCTTTCTGATACTTTCGGGTCTTGCCACGGGCGCTTCGTGGATATGCTATTTCAAGGCGCTTTCGATGGGGGATATCAACAAGGTCGTTCCCATTGACAAATCAAGCACGGTGCTGACCGTCCTGCTTGCCATCGTTTGCTTTGGCGAAACCTCAAATTTAGCCATAAAGCTTGCCGCCACCGCCGTTTTAGCGGCGGGAATATTCCTTATGGTCGAAAAGAAAAGGACCGACGGCGAGGCGAAGGGGCGCGCGTGGATGCTCTACGCCGCGCTGTCCGCCGTTTTTGCCGCGCTCACCTCGATACTTGCAAAGGTCGGCGTTTCGGGCGTGGAGTCCAATCTCGGCACGGCTATCCGCACGGGCGTGGTGCTCGTTATGGCGTGGGGTATCGTTCTCGCGCGCGGGAAGCAGAAGCAACTGTCCTCGCTGGACAAAAAGGAACTGCTCTTCATCTCGCTTTCGGGCATCGCCACGGGTGCGTCGTGGCTGTGCTATTATTACGCTATCGGTCACGGACTCGTCAGCGTAGTAGTGCCGATAGATAAGCTCAGCATCGTCGTGACCGTTGCGTTTTCCTATTTCGTATTTAGGGAAAGGCTGTCGAAAAAAGCCCTCCTCGGACTCTGCCTCATGATCGCGGGCACGCTGGCTATGGCGTTTTTTAAGTGAGGCGGTCAAATATTGCATAGCCCCAAGGGGCTGATTTAGCGCAGAACAAAAATACAAAAATAAGTAAAGAAAAAAGACCGTTTTTTTCGTCCAAAAGGATGAAGAAAGCGGTTTTTTAAGGTAGAAATCCTTTCGGATTTCGATTTTTATACGTATTTTTTAGCCGCGATTTTGCCCTCCAGCGCACCCTCGTACGCCGACGACGACAAAATCGCGACTTCTGCATCTAACTGAGACAGTCCCTTTTTGCTTATTTGGCGCGGTGCAAGGCGGTTTTATTCCGCGCCGTTTTTCTTTTCATCGCGCTTGAACTCAAGGATATCACCGGGCTGGCAGTCGAGAACGTCGCATATTGCCTCAAGCGTTGAAAAGCGTATGGCGCTTACCTTTCCCGTCTTTATTTTGGACAGGTTTACGTTTGCAAGCCCCACTCTTTCTGACAATTCGTTAAGTGACATTTTTCTGTCCGCCATAACGCGGTCAAGCCGTAAGATTATTGCCATGGCGCACCTCACAGAGTTTCATCGGAAAGCTTTTGTAGTTGTATGCCATACTCAAATATATAGGCGAGCAAATAAACGACAAGCGCCGCGGCTATCCAGCCGAAATCCGAAGTTGACATTATCCTGCACGAGAGGATGTAATCATTTTGGAATATATGCCCGTATTTTCCTATAAACAAGGCAAATGCGGCAGTGAGCCCTATCTGCGCGACCATGGAGCATAAGCCGAATATGAGTATTGTATTTCCGAGCTTTCGCACGTCCTTGCCTATGGTCTCGATAAATGGCTCGCCGTTTTTAATGGGGCGCATAATGCCCTTTAGCTTTTTGCAGATGAGTGCGACAAATGCGGTGGTGAGTGCTATGTTTATCGTTGCAGCCAGCATAATGAGCTTTAACTCAAGGCTTTGGCTGTCGAAAGCTTCGCCGTTTAAGGAAAACTCCAATGCTCCGAGCTGCAAGGTGTCGGCAGGAACGTCCAAAACAAAAAATAATGCCGACGCTATTACAGATGCGAAAAGTGCAAATAAAGCGAGGAAAAAGAAAATGTTAAACATGGTGTAAAGTATGCTTGCGGATTTTTTCAGATTTTTCATAATTACTGCTCCCTGTGTTTTGTTGTGGTAACATTATAACACGCTGTTTTATGTTTGTCAAGTATTTTTTAACGATAATCGTTAAATTTTTTATTTTTTATCTGATTTAGGTCTTGCGCGATAAAAAGGGGTGAGTCAAATGCAAAAATGCATTTGGTACTCACCCCCGTCGTTTTTGCTTTGCGGCTAAACACCGCAATTTTTGCCTGCTTACAGGCAAAAAACGCAAAGCACGCACCGAAAAAAAGCCTACGTTCGCCTTTTTTTCGGAGGGGCTGCGTTAATGACGCAGCCCTTGCTTTTAGTCTTTAGTAAGTATATTTTTGCTCCTTATAAAGTTCATCTTGTATTAATGAATAAATTTCACGCTTAAAAAGAGCTTTTTATGTGCTTTTATGCCGAAATTGGCGAAAAGTGGCAAAAAACTTTACAGCAAACTTGACACCTGACAAAATTTGTGGTAAAATATCGGCGTTAATTGATAACCCCAAGAGGTCTTAAATGGAAAATCAACTCAGAGAACAGATATTAAAATTAAAAAAAGATAAAAACGCCGTTATCCTTGCGCACTACTACGCGCCCGCCGAGGCGCAGAGCATCGCCGATCACGTTGGTGATTCCTTCTACCTTGCCAAGGTCGCCAAGAACAGCGCGGCGGATATCATCGTTTTTTGCGGCGTTTCCTTTATGGGCGAGAGCGCGAAGATACTCAATCCCGACAAAAAGGTGCTGATGCCCGATCTTACGGCGGATTGCCCGATGGCGCACATGGTTGCCGAAGGGAAGATCAAGGAGATGCGCGACAGGTACGACGACCTTGCGGTCGTCTGCTACATCAACTCCACGGCGGAGCTGAAGCGCCAGAGCGACGTTTGCGTTACCTCGTCGGGCGCGATAAAGATAGTCAAGGCGTTGCCGAACAAAAACATCTTCTTTATCCCCGACAGAAACCTCGGAAAATTCGTGGCGGCACAAGTCCCCGAAAAGAATATCATTATAAACGACGGCTGCTGTCCGATACACGCCGCCATCACGAAGGAACAGCTCCTTGCGCAAAAGCGCGAGCATCCCACAGCACCGATACTCATTCACCCCGAGTGCGAGCCCGAGCTGCTTGAAATGTCGGACTACATCGGAAGCACGGCGGAAATTATCGATTACGTTTCAAAAAGCCCGCTTGACGAGTTCATCGTTTGCACCGAGGACGGCGTTGACTATCAGCTTATCACGGATAACCCCGAAAAGAGATTTTACTATCCCGAGCCGCGCCCGTGCTGCGTGGATATGAAGCTCAATACGCTTGGGAACATTTTGTCCGTCCTTGAAAAAGAGGACAACGAGGTGATAGTTGACGAAACGGTCGTGCGCGAGGCGCGAAGGCCGCTTGACAGAATGCTTGAATTAGGAAGGTAAGAAATGAAAACTGACGTTTTGATCGTCGGCAGCGGCGTTGCAGGCTTGTACTGCGCCCTTAATCTGCCGAAGGACAAGAAAATTATATTAGTAACGAAGAATAAAGCACGCAGGAGCGACTCCTTCCTTGCGCAAGGCGGTATCTGCGTTTTGCGCGACGAGGCGGATTACGATTCCTTTTACGAGGACACGATGAAGGCGGGACATTACGAAAACAACCCCGACTCCGTACATATTATGATACATTCGTCGCAGGACGTCATTTCCGACCTCGTATCCTACGGTGTCCGCTTTGAAAAGGACGGCGAGGAGTTCGTTTATACCCGCGAGGGGGCGCATTCGCATCAGCGCATCCTTTTCCACGAGGACGAAACGGGCAAGGAGATAACCTCTCACCTGCTTGAAACGGCAAGGGCGAGGGAGAATATCACCATCATCGAAAATTATACGATGGTCGACCTTATCTGCGAGGGCAACGAGTGCCGCGGTATCATCGGACACGATGAGAACGGCGCGTATTCCGCCATCGTTGCGGATTATACCGTGCTTGCAACGGGCGGAATCGGCGGTATTTTTGAGCATTCCACAAACTACAAGCACCTTACGGGCGACGCGATAGCGCTCGCGCTCAAGTACGGCATTAAGCTACAGCACATCGATTATATTCAGATACACCCCACCACGCTTTATACGGAAAAGGAGGGAAGCCGCGAGTTCCTTATCTCCGAGTCCGTGCGCGGCGAGGGCGCGATATTGCTCAACTCCAAGGGTGAGCGCTTTGTCAATGAGCTTCTGCCGCGCGACGTGGTGGCAAACGCAATTTTTGCGGAAATGAAGAAGGAAGGAAGTAAGCACGTCTGGCTCTCTATGGCTCCCATTCCCGAGGACGAGATAAGGACGCACTTCCCGAATATTTATCAGCGTTGCCTTGACGAGGGCTACGACGTAACGCGAGAGCCCATTCCCGTAGTGCCGTCCCAGCACTATTTTATGGGTGGTATCGACGTCGACAGGTACAGCAAGACCTCGATGGAGCGTCTTTATGCCGCGGGCGAAACGGCTTGCAACGGCGTTCACGGCAGGAACAGACTTGCAAGCAATTCGCTTCTTGAAAGCCTTGTGTTTGCAAAGCGTGCCGCCCATCAGATCGCGGAGGGCTACGCGCCGCTCAAGGGTGACGTAGAGGTCAGCGTTGACGCATCAAGGTACGAAAATTATAAAGAGGAGTATAAAGCCGCCGTTCTTGCGGCTATCGAAAAGGAGAGAAACAGCCATGAATAATATTACGATGAAGATGAACGCAGACGAACTGATCTTGCAGGCTCTGCGCGAGGATATTACGAGCGAGGATATTACCACAAACTCCGTTATGCCGCGCTATCAGGCGGGTGAGGTCGACCTTATATGCAAGCAGGACGGCGTTATTGCGGGGCTTGAGGTGTTCAAGCGAGTTTTTGAGCTTCTTGATGATAAGACCGAGGTCATTTTCTATTGCAAGGACGGCGACAACGTTTTGATCGGCGATTAGATAGGTCTTGTGCGCGGTGATATTCGCGTGCTTCTTTCGGGCGAGAGAACTGCGCTCAACTATTTGCAGAGAATGAGTGGTATTGCAACCTACACAAGAGAGATCGCAGACCTGCTTAAGGGCACGAAAACGAAGCTCCTTGACACGAGAAAGACCACGCCCAATATGCGTATTTTTGAAAAATACTCCGTAAAGGTCGGCGGTGGATATAACCACCGATACAACCTCAGCGACGGAATACTCTTAAAGGACAACCACATCGGCGCGGCAGGCGGCGTAAAGGAAGCCGTCAGAATGGCAAAGGAATACGCGCCCTTCGTCCGTAAGATAGAGGTCGAGGTGGAAAATCTCGATATGCTCAAGGACGCGCTTGAGGCGGGCGCGGACATTATTATGCTTGACAATATGAGTGTTGAGGATATGAAAACGGCGGTCGAGCTTTGCCGCGGCAAGGCGGAGACGGAGTGCAGCGGAAACGTAACGAGGGAGAACGTGGCACGCCTTGTGGACATCGGCGTGGACTATATTTCAAGCGGCGCGCTGACGCATTCCTCGCCCATACTTGACCTCTCGCTGAAGAATCTCCACGCGATATAAGGAGGACCTATGAAGGCAGCCGAAAGAAGGAAGGCAATTGTAAACTTGCTTTTATCATCTAAGGAGCCTGTTTCGGGAAGTGCGCTTGCGCAGAAATTCAACGTTTCCCGCCAAACTGTCGTGCAGGACGTTACCGTGCTTAAGGGAACAGGATATGATATCCTTTCGACGAGTCAGGGCTACGTCATACGCAAAACTCCCCTTGTCGAGAGGGTGTTCAAGCTGAAGCACACTACCGAGCAGACCGAGGACGAGCTTTCGTGTATAGTAGGGCTTGGCGGTACGGTGGTCGACGTGTTCGTGTGGCATAAGGTGTACGGAAAGGTCGAAGCGCCGCTGAATATCTTTTCTCCGATGCACATCAAGCAGTTTATGGAGGGCGTAAGGACGGGACAGTCGAGCGAGCTTATGCACATAACGGGCGGATACCACTATCACACAGTTCGCGCGGAAAGCGAAGACGTGCTTGACCGAATCGAGGCGGCACTCAGGGAGAGAAATTACGTCGTTCCCGAAATATAAGAGCTTTAGAATATACAAAAGCACCTGCGACGTCCGTCGCAGGTGCTTAATGTTTTATGCGATAATTAATTTGTAAATTCGTGAGCTTTGATATATTCAATAAAGGCCTTCATACTCCTTGACAGCCATTTGTTTTTGTGGTAAATCAGCTGTTTCCAGATATCTATATTCATATCGGTAACGTCAAGGTGGCACAGCTTTCCCGAGGATATCAAGTCCTCGGTAACGAAATCGGGGAGAAAGGAGAGCATATCGTTTTCCATAATAACGGAAGTGATGATATCGGTCCTTCCTATTTCAAGGATCGGCGTGATCTCCAAGGACCTTTTCGCAAGCTCCCTGTCAAAAACGCGGCGGTAGCCCTGACCGTACTCGGTCAGCACGAACGGCTCTCCTATAATATCCTTGACGGACAAGCCCTTTCGGGTGGCGAATTTCGATTTTGCCGACGCCACGAAATGCATCGGAAGCTGCTGCTCTGCGGCAACGACGTAATCCTTATTATATAAATGGTGGTCAAGCGTGATTATCACGTCCGCCTCGTTGTGATCGAGCATATTCAGCATATTGCCCGTGTCGCCCGTGGAGAATCTGATAAAGACGGACGGATATTTTTTGTGAAAATCCGCATAATGCGCACATATCATCTCCTCGCAGATCGAATCGGGCGTTACGATATGCAGATGTCCACGCAGATCCTCTTTGGTTATGGTTTCCTTGAAATCCTCGGTCAGCGCGCGGACCTGATGAGCGTATTCAACAAGCTCGCGTCCCTGCTCGGTGAGGGTGATAGTGTGGTTTATCCTCTCAAACAAAAGACACCCAAGCTCTTCCTCAAGCTGTTTTATTTGAAAGGAGATGGTCGACTGTGAATATCCGAGCTGTTCAGCCGCCTTTGTAAAGCTCCCAAGCTCTGCAACGTGTATAAAGGTTATAAGGTTTCTTAATTCCATAACAGCCCCCAATATCGAAAATATCGATGGTTATCACCAAAACCATTCGTTTGGCTAATGTTGATGACTATTGTATACTAAAACCAAAGAAAAGTCAAGCCCCACCACGTTAATTTTTCACGGTACTGTGCCGTGTGGATTATAATTTCAATTTAAGGAGTTTTGTTATGAAAAAGACAGTATCTCTTTTGTTAGCACTTATTCTTTGCCTTGGTAGCTGCGTTGCATTTTCCTCTTGCTCCGACGGTAATTCCGACGGAAAATACAAGGTCGGTATAGTTCAGCTCGTAGAGCATCACGCACTTCAGGCAGCCGCCTGACGAGCGATAAGGTGATACTTTCCAAATAGATTTTCCTTACGGCATTCGCCGCATCATCGAAAAAATAGATGGTTATCATCAAAATCATTCACTTGACTAATGCGGCGATCCGTTATATAATATCGTCATAAAAGCACGAGCCCATTTATAAAATTTCTTGAAAATGCTTTCGGGAAAAGACAAGGGCAAGCATTAAAATTGAATATCAATAAAAGCTGTGACGAAGAATGGTCAAAAGCGAAAAGCATCTCAGAGAGCCGATGGGTGGTGTGAATCGGCGTGCTTTGCTATTGTCCTCTCCCTTCCGAGCCGGAAGCCTGAAGCGTATGTGTGTAGGGCGACCCGTGTATGCTACGTCAGTGCATAGAGGTTATTCGACCTCGAAAACAAAGGCGTTGATGAAGACGGAAGCTACAAGCGATTTTCACAGAGAGTCGGGGACGGTGCGATCCCGACAAATGAGCGTAGATTTCTTATCCCTTCTGAGCCGGAAGCCCCAAAGGCGCAAAACCAAGTAGGCGTTTCCCGTGTATGCTACGTTAGTGCATAGAAGTTGTTGGACTTCGAAGAGGTGGCGGAATTTCATATCCGCAATTTGAGTGGTACCGCGAGTGTTCATTATATATGGCACCCGTCTCAAAGCAGATTTCAGGCTTTGAGGCGGGTGCTGTTTTTTTGCCCCGAAGCCGAGCATTAGCAAACAGCAAAAATTATGAAAGGCGGAGAACAAAATGCTATCTCTGGACAAAGTATTCAATGCGCAAACGGTTCTGAAAAATATCGTTCGTGAAACGAAGCTCGTAAGAGCATACGGAATAGCCCCCGAATGTGAGCTGTATCTAAAGCCCGAAAACCTACAGATAACGGGTTCGTTTAAGGTCAGGGGCTCGGCGTATAAAATTGCAATGCTGACCGACGAAGAAAAGAGGCGCGGCGTGATCGCCTGCTCGGCGGGAAATCACGCACAGGGCGTTGCCCTTGCCGCCACGAAGAACGGCATAAGATCCTTGATCTGCCTACCCGACAGCGCGCCTATCTCAAAGGTCGAGGCGACCAAGGGGTACGGCGCGGAGGTCTGTCTTGTGGAGGGCTGCTACGACGATGCCTATAAAAAAGCGTTGGAGCTTAAGGATAGCGAGGGGTATACCTTCGTTCATCCCTTCGACGATGAAAACGTGATAGCGGGTCAGGGAACTATCGCGCTTGAGATCATCAACGACCTTGACAATATCGACGCTATCGTCGTTCCCATCGGCGGCGGCGGACTCATTTCGGGTATCGCCTATACCGTAAAGCAGATAAGACCTTCCATTAAGGTCTACGGCGTTCAGGTGGCGGGCGCACCGAGTATGTATAACTCGGTCAAGGACGGAGAGATTGAGTGTCTATCCGCGGTTTCAACCATTGCGGACGGCATCGCGGTGAAGAAGCCCGGCGAGAACACCTACGCGCTCGTCAAGGAATACGTCGACGAGATCGCTCTCGTTACCGATGACGAGGTTTCTTCCGCGATCCTTGCCTTGATAGAAAAACAAAAGATGATCGCAGAGGGGGCGGGGGCTACGTCGGTCGCGGCTGTTATGTTTGATAAATTCGACCTAAAGGGAAAGCGGGTCGTCGCCGTTGTGTCGGGCGGCAATATTGACGTTACGAGCCTATCCCGCGTTATCGACCGAGGACTTCTCAAGTCGGGACGCTCGTCGAGCCTTCTTATCGAGCTTATCGACAAGCCGGGACAGCTTAAGGACATTTCCCGTATCATCGCCGATTGCGGCGGTAACGTAACGGGCGTTCACTATGAAAAGGGCGACACCGAAAGCGTAAACGGCTGTTTCCTCCGTATCGAAATGGAAACGAGAGATTTTGAACACGTTAACCTCATCACAAAAACACTTCGTGACGAGGGCTTCAAATTGGTATAAAGGAGAATTGATATGAGTACGAAAGTAGAAACGAAGAAAGCCCCCGCGGCAATAGGTCCCTATTCACAGGCAGTAGTTGTTGGAGATCTTATTTTCACATCAGGACAAATCCCACTGAATCCCGAAACGGGAGCTATCGAGGGTGCGAGCATAACCGAGCAGACGCACCGTGTTTGCAAAAATCTTGAGGCGGTGCTTACAGCCGCGGGCGGCTCGTTGCAGAGCGCGGTAAAAACTGTATGCTTCCTTCGGGATATGGCGGATTTTGCGGCGTTTAACGAAGTTTATGCACAGTATTTTACCGAAAAGCCCGCAAGAAGCTGTGTGGCGGTCAAGGAGCTTCCCAAGGGCGCTTTGGTCGAGGTGGAAGTTGTAGCAGAAAAGGAGTAAGACGTTATGAACGAGGGAGAAGCTTTAGTCGGCTGTAAGCAATGCGGCGAGCTGATGATTCAAATTCTAAGAAAGGGGTGAGAATATGCAGCTTTGCGGATCGGATATTCTTGTAAAAACCTTAATTGAACAGGGCTGCAAAACCGTTTTCGGGTATCCGGGCGGACAGATACTGAACGTATACGACAGCCTTTATAAATACCAAAACGAGATAAATCACGTTCTCTGCGCCCACGAGCAGGGTGCGGCGCACGCCGCCGACGGATATGCAAGAACTACGGGAGGGGTCGGCGTGGTCATCTCAACGTCAGGTCCGGGCGCGACGAACCTCGTAACGGGGATTGCCACCGCCTATCTCGATTCCATTCCCATGGTCGCCATCTGCGGCAACGTGCCGACCACGCAGATCGGCACGGACAGCTTTCAGGAGATAGACATTACGGGCGTTACCCTGCCCATCACCAAGCATAATTACTTCGTCGGGCGAGTGGAGGACTTGGCAGACACCGTTCGTGAGGCGTTCAGGCTTGCCAAGTCGGGCAGACCGGGGCCCGTGCTGATCGACGTTCCCAAGGACGTTCAGATCGCTACCTGCGAGTACGAGCCGAAGCCGCCCGTGGAGAAGGACGCGCCCTTCGCCGCGAAGGACGTGCGTATCAAGGAAGCCGCCGATATTATCAACGCGGCAAAGCGTCCCTTCGTTTACTTTGGCGGCGGCGTTATCACGGCGGACGCGCAGGACGAGGTCTTATCTCTTGCCGAAAGGATAGACGCGCCCATCGGTTGCTCGCTTATGGGACTTTCCGCGATCCCGACGGACCATCCGAGATTTCTCGGTATGCAGGGCATGCACGGTCATTTCGCGTCCTCAATGTCTATGCACAACGCCGACGTCATTCTCTCTCTCGGCGTTCGCTTCAACGACCGCGTTACGGGCAATCGCACGAAATTTGCCACGGGTGCAAAGATCGTCCACGTCGACGTGGACGGCTCGGAGCTAAATAAAACTGTTAACTCTGTATGCGGTTTGCGGGGCGACGTAAAGCTTACCTTGCAAAAGCTTCTGCCTCTTTTGAATGAAGGTAAAAAGCCCGATTGGATGGCAAGGGTAAACGCTTTCCGCGCCGAAGAAGAGGGCTATCTTGACAAGCGCGAGGGGCTTACGCCTCGCAGGGCGATACTGACGCTTAACAAGCATCTCGGAGCTAACACCGCCGTTTGCACCGACGTAGGTCAGCATCAGATGTGGGCGGCGCAAAATCTCAACTTCAAAACAGCAAGACGCTTTGCATCAAGCGGAGGTCTGGGCACGATGGGCTACGGATTTGGCGCGGCGATAGGCGCGGCGTACGGCACGGGCGAGCGCAGCGTTCTCGTTACGGGCGACGGCAGCTTCGGTATGAATCTTAACGAGCTTGCGACCGCCGTGAGGTACAGCGTTCCCGTCGTGGTCGTTATTATGAATAACGGCGTGCTCGGAATGGTTCGTCAATGGCAAACGCTTTTTTATGATAAGCATTATTCAAATTCGATCTTGGAACGAAAGACCGATTTTGCCGCCTTTGCCAAGGCGTTTGGTGCTGACGGTGAAGCCGTCGCAACGCCCGACGCGCTTGACAAGGCGCTTGAGAGAGCGTTTGAAACCGAAGGACCTTATATAATCGACTGCAAGATAGACAAGGACGAATTCGTTCTTCCCATGCTTCCGCCGGGCGGCAGTATGGACGATATCATTACGAAATTGGAGGTGGAGCTATGAACCGATACACGTTAGCCGTGCTTGTGCGAAATCAGTTTGGCGTGCTGAACAGGCTCACGAGTATGTTCCGCCGCCGTCAGTTCAATATCAGCTCCATCACGGCAAGCGAAACCGAATCGGAGGAATATTCCCGTATCACCTTTGCCTTCGACGGCGAGGAAAACGGAAAACAGCAATTGATCAACCAGCTTTATAAATTGCCCGACGTTTGCTCCATAAAGGAGCTGACGGAAAATAATTCTCTCAGCTGTGAGCTGATGCTCATAAAGCTCAAAAACGATCCCGCCACGCGCGACGAGATACACGCGGCGGCGGAGGCGTTCAAGGCTGAAACCATCGACTATACCAAGGATTCCATCGTCCTTCGCATTATAGGAAACAGCACGAAAATGGACGATTTTATCTCCCTTATGCGAGATCACACCATTCTTGAAATCTGCCGTACAGGTACGGCATCCATTGAAAAAGGCAGCTCTACACTGCGTCAAAATCTAAATTTATAATCAGAAAGAGGTAATAAAAATGGCAAACAGAATTTTCTATCAGCAGGATTGCGATCTTCAAAAGCTCAGCGGCAAAACGGTCGCTATCATCGGCTACGGCTCACAGGGACACGCTCACGCCCTCAATCTGAAGGATAGCGGCGTAAACGTCGTTGTCGGTCTTTACGAGGGCTCAAGGAGCTGGGCAAGGGCAGAGGCGCAGGGACTTACGGTTATGACGAGCGCCGAAGCTACGAGGGCAGCCGACGTTATTATGATCCTCATCAATGACGAAAAGCAGGCGGCTCTTTATAAAGAAGCTATCGAGCCCAACCTTACCGAGGGTAAGACGCTTGCCTTTGCTCACGGCTTCAATATCCACTTCGGTTGCATCAAGCCGCCCAAGAACGTCAACGTCATTATGATCGCCCCCAAGGGCCCCGGTCATACCGTTCGCTCCGAGTATCAGGCGGGCAAGGGTGTTCCCTGCCTTATCGCCGTCGAGCAGGATGCAACGGGCGACGCTTGGGATATCGGTCTTGCCTACGCCCTCGGCATCGGCGGCGCAAGGGCGGGCGTGCTGGAAACCACCTTCCGCACCGAAACGGAAACCGACCTGTTCGGCGAGCAGGCTGTGCTTTGCGGCGGTGTATGCGCCTTGATGCAGGCGGGATATGAAACGTTGGTTGAAGCGGGCTACGACCCCCGAAACGCATATTTTGAGTGTATTCACGAAATGAAGCTGATCGTTGACCTCATCTATCAGAGTGGCTTTGCGGGAATGCGTTACTCCATCTCCAACACCGCCGAGTACGGCGATTATATCACGGGCCCCAAGATCATCACCGAGGACACCAAAAAGGCAATGAGGAAGATACTTTCCGACATTCAGGACGGTACGTTTGCCAAGGACTTCTTGCTCGATATGTCCGCGGCAGGCGCACAGGTGCATTTCAACGCAATGAGAAAAAAGGCAAGCGAGCATCCGTCCGAGGTCGTCGGCGCGGATATCCGCAAGCTGTATAGCTGGAGCGATGAGGATAAGCTCATCAATAACTGACAGGAGGTGGCGTTATGCCGAAGGAAAACGTAGTTGACGGCGTACGTAACGCGCCGCACAGAAGTCTTTTTCACGCTCTGGGATTGACCGAGGAGGAGCAAAAAAGACCGCTTATCGGTATCGTCAGCTCGTATAACGAGATCGTACCGGGGCATATGAATCTCGACAAGATAGTGGACGCCGTCAAGCTCGGCGTTGCTATGGCGGGCGGCACGCCCATCGTGTTCCCCGCTATCGCCGTCTGCGACGGTATCGCCATGGGACACGTGGGAATGAAATACTCCCTTGTAACGCGCGATCTGATAGCCGACTCCACCGAGGCGATGGCTCTTGCCCACGGCTTTGACGGGCTTGTAATGGTGCCTAACTGCGATAAGAACGTCCCGGGGCTTCTTATGGCGGCGGCGCGCGTGAATATTCCCACCGTTTTCGTAAGCGGAGGGCCGATGCTCGCAGGGCGTGTAGAGGGCAAGAAAACAAGCCTTTCTTCCATGTTCGAGGCGGTCGGCGCTTATAATGCGGGTAAGATCACCGACGAAAAGCTCTATGAATACGAGTGCAAGACCTGCCCCACCTGCGGCTCTTGCTCTGGTATGTACACGGCAAACTCGATGAACTGCCTGACCGAGGCGCTTGGAATGGGGCTTCGCGGAAACGGCACGATCCCCGCAGTTTATTCCGCGCGCATCGAGCTTGCCAAGCACGCGGGAATGGCTGTGACGGAGCTTGTCCGAAGGGATATCCGCCCGCGCGATATTATGACGAAAGAAGCGCTTATGAATGCTCTTACCGTGGATATGGCGCTCGGTTGCTCCACCAACAGTATGCTTCATCTGCCCGCTATCGCCCACGAGTGCGGCGTGGAGCTGAACCTGGATATTGCCAATGAGATCAGCGCAAAAACGCCAAACCTTTGCCATCTCGCTCCCGCAGGTCGCACCTATATGGAGGACCTGAACGAGGCGGGCGGCGTATACGCCGTTATGAACGAGCTGACAAAAAAGGATCTGCTTAACCTTGGTTGTATGACCGTTACGGGCAAAACTATCGGTGAAAATATCGAAGGCTGTGTAAACCTTGACCCCGATATTATCCGTCCTATCGACGATCCGTACAGCGAAACGGGCGGGATCGCGGTACTGAAGGGAAATCTTGCCCCCGAGGGCAGCGTGGTCAAGCGCTCTGCGGTTCTGCCCGAAATGCTCGTTCACGAAGGCCCTGCCAAGGTGTTTGATTCCGAGGAGGAGGCGCAGGCGGCGATCAACGCAGGTAAAATAGTCGCGGGCGACGTTGTCGTTATCCGCTACGAGGGCCCAAAGGGCGGACCGGGTATGCGCGAAATGCTGAACCCAACGTCTGCTATTATGGGTATGGGGCTTGGAAACAGCGTAGCTCTTATTACCGACGGACGCTTCAGCGGTGCAACGCGCGGTGCTTGCATCGGACACGTAACGCCCGAGGCGGCGTCGGGCGGTATGATCGGCGTGGTTGAGGACGGAGATATCATAAGCATCAATATCCCCGAAAACACCGTCGAGCTTAAGGTGGACGGGGCGGTGCTTGCCGAGCGTATGAAGAATTTTGTCCCAAAGAAAAAAGAGCTTTCAGGTTATCTTAAACGCTATGCGGCGCTTGTTTCGGGCGGCGCATCGGGCGCAATTCTGAACTGAAATGAAGGAAATCAAGGATAAATTATTCACCCTGTGTGTTTTCCGCGACCTGCTTGCGGACGAGGTGCTTGACGCGCTGTTTTCCCACGTCAAGCACCCGTCGGTGGCAAGCTATGCGGATTTCGTTTCGCGTCTATATAACGCAAACGGCGGCGACCTTGGCGAGTATATCAAGGAGCTGTGCTGGAACAGCGAAAACGTTTTTGTAAAAACGGTGGGCGCGAAAAAGCCGATCCCGAGCTATATGCGTGAAGCCGTGGAGGCAGAGCTTGATATTTTGCAGGAGGTGTCCGCGCTTGATAAGGCGGCGCTTTGCGCTCCGTTAAAATATAGCGGCTTTCTCCCCGACTTTACGGCTACCAAGCTGCGCTTGAAGGATATCTATATGCACCGCGCCGAGAATATCGGCAGGTACGGCTACGGGATCTATGCGAAGAACCGTATGTTTAACGTAAGCGAGGACGGAGATATCGTCCCCGTTCGCAATCCCGATAGGACCGAGCTTTCGGAGCTTGTGGATTACGAGCGCGAAAGAAGCATTATCTTGGAAAATACGAAAGCCCTTCTTGCGGGCAAGCCTGCGGCGAATATTCTGCTCACGGGCGACGCGGGAACGGGCAAGTCCTCAACCGTAAAGGCGGTAGCCAACGCGCTGTGGGGCGAGGGACTTCGCATCGTCGAAATGCGCAAGGATCAGCTTCGCGCCATACCCAAGGTCTTAGATGAGCTTTCAAGCAATCCGCTGAAATTCGTGCTGTTTATTGACGATCTTTCATTCCCCACGGGCGATGATAATTTCAACGCGCTCAAGGCGGTGCTGGAGGGCTCCGTTACTGCAAAATCTGCGAACGTGGTAATCTACGCCACGAGCAACCGCCGACACGTTATAAAGGAAACCTTTTCCGAGAGGGAGGGCGACGACGTTCACCGCAACGATACGGTGCAGGAGCTTGTATCTCTTTCGGAGCGCTTTGGCATCCACGTTACCTTTTCAAAGCCAAATAAAGAAACCTTTTTGCATATCGTTCATCATTTGGCTAAGAAAAACGGCATTGACATGCCGACAGATGAGCTTGATCTGCTCGCCGAGCGCTTTGCGCTTGAGCGCGGCGGCAGAAGCGCAAGACTTGCAAGGCAGTTTGTTGACGCAATTCTTTCGAGGTGAAAAGGGGGGGAGTCAAATGCAAAATGCATTTGCCACTACGTTTTCCTGTACAACGAAACGGTAGGCGCGGCTTGATACGAAGCGCAACGGAATTGACAATTTAATAGTGGCGTGATATAATACCTGTGTATATTGTGGTTGCTTATACTTAAAAACACCGGCGATTTTTTCGAGGTGCGGCTTGACGGAGGAGGATTTCTTGAAACGCGAGGATGCATTTTACCATAAAATATTGCTGATGACCGGTTTGGATGACGGTTATGATGCGTGGTTAAATTATTATTTGGAATCCGAGGATCCGTTAAGCGACATCGTTTTGGAGCTTTCCTGCTGTGGATCGGACGTTAATAAAATTATTTCTACTCTCCATAATTATTGCGCGGAGCAACCGTTTGACGTATCTGCCGTTTGCGACAGGGTAAGAATGTTTTATCACAAGGAATATTATTCAAAACGTATGAGCAAAGAGGAAGTTATTTCATCTATGTACCGTTTAGCGCGCAACGTTGGCGACCCTGGAGATGCAGCTTTCGATGATCATTTATGGGGAAGCATGTATTATCTTGATTACTACCATGCTTTAGTCAAAGATGGAGTGATTTCTTCGGAAAATTTTGATCTTGCTTTTTTCTCATATCTTGATAACGGTATCCCTGTGGATACAAATCAAATCTGGGGTCATAGCAAGAAAAAACAAACATTCTTTGGGAAAATTAAAAGTATAATACATAGATAACCAATTAGCTAAATTCTGATTTTACGAGGTAATTATGCCAAGCAGTAAAGAATATATGGAGTTTGTTTTAGGCCAATGCGGCGGTCTTTCCGCCCGCGCGATGATGGGTGAGTACGTGCTATATTACGGCGGAAAGGTGGTCGGCGGTGTTTACGATGACCGCCTGCTCGTAAAGCCTACGAGATCGGCACTTGCATTGATGCCAAACGCACCGCGCGAGCTTCCGTACGAGGGCGCGAAGGAAATGCTACTTGTGGAGGATGTTGAGGATAGAGATTTTCTTGCTAAGCTGTTCGAAGCAACGTGCGAGGAATTACCCGAGTCGAAGAAAAGGAAATAAACAAATTCGGGTTTGGCGGAGGTGGATTTCTTGAAACGTGAGGATGCATTTTACCATAAAATATTGCTGATGACCGGTTTGGATGACGGTTATTGTTGAGTTAAGAAATAGTATTTGTAATACAATTATCACATACTTTTCTCCGTAAGTGGTCAAACATGTGGTCAAAGGCGAAAAATGGGCTTGTTCACCCTTAAATTTGGGGCGAGCAAGTCCATTTGTTATTTTCTGAAAAAACGAGCATTTGCGAGAAAACGAGATAAAACAAAAGAAAAAAGGAGATTCCGAAGAATCTCCTTTTTGGTTTGAGCGACACGACTTAGGAACGTAAATTTGCGCGCAAAACGGGCTAAAAACCGCTTATTTGGGCGGTAGCGCGCAAATAAATACGTTTCGCAGATGCTCTGCGAAACGTAGACGTCCTGCGCCATTTTGACTAAAACCAAATAAAGCCGTCTGGCGAATGCCAAACGGCTTTATTTGGTCTGAGCGACACGACTTGAACGTGCGGCCTCTACCACCCCAACGGCAAATAGAAGGTTTTTTCGGTTATTTCGTGTTTTTTTAAGCCTTTCCACTACGGAAAAAATATAATTTCGTGCTCTCGTGTGCTACTGTTTCCACGTGTTCCGAGTCTGAAAGTGGTCAAACATGTGGTCAAAAATCCGCTCCCGATTTGATGCAGCCAAGCATCAACGGAGCGGATAACTTTTTGTAGGGCAATTGTGGTCAGAGCATGTGGTCGGTTTCTTGCGGATTCCGCCACATAAGTTTGTCTTATTGTAACTCTTTTGAAAGAGTTTGTCAAGCGGTTTCGAGGGTAAATATTTGAGATGCTGTAGTCAAAGAAAAGGGCAGAGAAAAAGACACAACAGTTGAACAAATTACAAGATCGCTGAATTCTTTCGAAAATACTATTGCATTTTGGCGAAAAAAGTAGTATAATATAATCATATTACGCTTAATAGTAAAACGAAATATCGCATTTGTAAAACGAAGTGCAACAATTGTAAGCGAAACGCAAGTTTGTAAATTCAAATGCACGATTTGCAAACGAAATGCAAGTTTTGTAAGCGAAATGCAACATTTGTAAACGAAACGCAAGGGATAAAACGGCGGTCAAGATATTAAATGGGCGCACCGAAAAAGAGGTAGGGCGAAATTTCAAATTTTTGAAATCCAAAACGCTACCCCGAATGCACCACAATATGAGGGTATCCACCGTTAAATTTATTCGTTATCTCTTAAACAGTTTCGGTGTCATCACGACACAGCTTGGATCAATTTGAGAGTATCCAAGCTTTTCAATGGCTTCCTTGCCGTAGTAGAAAGTAAAAGCCTCGTAAGGCGTTTTGTTGCCGAGCTTGGCTCTGCGGTAGGAATTGATGTGGTTCATCATATGGTCAATGTCTGTTTGTGTGAGTCTGTCAAAAGACGTTCCTTTCGGTAA
>JAFXAC010000028.1 GCA_017522125.1 Clostridia bacterium
AGTTCATTGAAGTAATAATCATCGTTTTGGAATATAGGATAAAAGTTCAATCTGTAATTAAATATCACTATCTCTGCTATTCGTGATAAATCAGCGATAGTCGCTTGTCTGACATTCTCCATATCTCACACCTACAAATTCTTATTTATTGAACTGTTTATAATGTAAAAGAAAGACCGCAATTCGTGAGAATTGCGGTCTGTTTGGCGGAGTTCTTCACCGCATAACTCAACGATAAAAACTAAACGCACCACAAGGGTGCGTTCAGCTTTTTTGGCGGAGCGGGTGGGATTCGAACCCACGTGCGGTTGCCCGCAAACTGATTTCGAGTCAGCCCCGTTATGACCTCTTCGATACCGCTCCATAAATATGATGCAACAGCGTGCATCATATTTATGGAGATCGGAAAGATGAGGCTCGGCGAGCTTGCTCGACGAATCCTCTTCGCATACCCAGCCCGAAGCTCGACAAGCTCGCTTGTCAGGCGCAGGGCGTGGGTATCTTCGCCAAAGGCGAAATACCGCTCCGTGATGCATACTGTACATTTTTAGTTGTTTTGAATTTTGCACGGCTTTTGCAAGGCCGATGGTAAAATGCGTTCACTCAAAATTCAAGAAAAATGAAGCATTTGCGAGATAATCGGAGGAAAAACGAGCTTTCGCGAGTTCAAAAGTGACGAATCAGTCTACCTTTCGAGCGACCTGCGCACGAGGGCAGGGAAGCGTTCTTTTTCCAACGAGCAATATTATACCACAACAAAATCGATTTTGCAATAGAAAAAATCAAAAATATCAAAAAAGACGAAAACTTTTCTAAAAAACGTCGCGGAGATGTGTTCTCCGCGACGTTTTTGCGCCCCGCACCCTTACGACGTCGGGAAAAATCTGCGCAGACTGTCAGCCACGGCGTTTATGGGCATGGTCTGAAGAATGACCTTGCCGGGGCCCTTAACGATGGTGTTAAAAAGTCCCTCGCCGCCGAACAGAGCGTTCTTCGCACCCGGGACGGAAACGATGTCCATGGAGCAGGTGGCATCCATAGCGGCAAGATAGCCCGTGTCTACGATAATGGATTGACCCGCGGCGAGCTCATATTCGCACGCGTGACCGTCGATCTCAATGAATGCGATTCCGTTGCCCGAAAGCCTTTGCATAATAAAGCCTTCGCCGCCGAACAGACCTGCGCCGAGCTTTTTACGGAAATGCACCGAAAGCTCAACGCCCGATTCTGCGGCAAGGAAGCCGCTCTTCTGCACGATAAGCTCGTGGCCCGGTTCGATCTTTATGGCGCGTATTGAGCCCGGGAAGCTCGACGCAAACGCGATCTGTCCTATGCCGCCGACGGCGGTATACTTGTTCTGAAAAATAGCCTCGCCTGCAAACATTCTTCCGAGAGCCTTGCCAAAGCCGCCGTTTGAGGTGGTTTCCATTTTCATATTAGGGCTCATCCAGCTCATACTGCCTTTTTCCGTGATGACGCTCTCGCCGCCCTCAAGCTCACAAATAACGGCGGGGAGGGTGTTTCCTACTATGTTGTATTTCACTTGTCTTTTCTCCTTAATTAGTCTTCGTGTTCAATACCGTCGGCATCAACAAATTCGCGCACGGCAACTCTGCGCTCGTTTCTCGCCTTTTCTACAAGGTCGGAAAGCATTTCCTTTGTCGCGCGCGAGTTTTTGATATGCTTTATATCAAATTCGGGCGTTGATTTATCTCCCGAGCAGCAGTGAATAGTGCCAAGCCCGAATATGCGCTCGCAAAACGAGCGCTTTAAGGTAACGTCTGTGATCCTGTAAAGGCGTATCTCCTCCTCGGTGCGACTCAAAAAGCCAATGTCAAGGATAACCTTTTCGTCGGTTATGAAATATCTCGTGAATGACCACGGAAGGCCGAAAACGGTACGCTTGCGATCCTGCCAGATCGCTCCGCTAACGTTGCTTTTCATAATTTACCTCCTGTAAAAGCACTAAATTTAGTTTTGCTAATTAATTATACCATATAAACCGTATTATTGCAAGAAGTTTTTGTAAATTATGGCAATAACCTCTTGCCTTATTTACCATTTCGTGGTATAATTATTCATATTTTGATCGTTCCGCCCGTGTATTTATACCGCTACAGTATGTCGATAATACTATCGAATACGGTAGGGAGGTGTAATATGCACTCAAGGGAAAAGCTGCGCGATTTTTTCGTCGGGCTCGGCGTTGGGCTTTTGTTTTTCGGCTGTACGATCATATTTGTTCTGAATTCCTGACGGAGGTGTGCGGTGCGACTTGACAGATTTCTTTCGGAATCGGGTGTAGCTACCAGAAGCGAGGCCTCGCGTGCCGCAAGACGCGGAGAGATCACGGTGAACGGCAGTATCGTTCGTTCTGCGTCGGTAAGCATCCGTGAGGACGAGGATCGCGTGTGCTTTCGCGGAGAGGCGGTAGCTTACCGCAAAAACGTGTTCGTGATGCTCAATAAGCCCGAGGGCTACGTCAGCGCGACTGAGGACAAAAACGCCCCCGTCGTTACGGCTCTGCTTGACGAGCGTGACGCAAAAAGGGTCTTCCCGTGCGGTAGACTTGACAAATACACGCTCGGTCTTATGCTGCTTACAGACGACGGTGAGCTGTCGCACCGCCTCTTGTCGCCCGCACGCCACGTGGCGAAAAAATACTACTATCGCATTGCCGCGCCGCTGTCGGCTGACGATGCCGAAAGGCTCCGCACGGGCGTGTATATCGAGGGCGGACATTTTTGCGCCGCGCACGAGCTTGAGCTGACGGGCGAGAGGGAAGGCTATATTACGCTGACCGAGGGCAGATACCACCAGATAAAGCAGATGCTTTACGCGGTGGGCAACGAAATAACTTATCTTGAACGCGTGACCTTTGGTCCGCTTACGCTGGATGCGTCGCTTGAGCGCGGCGAATGGCGATATCTTACAGACGACGAAGTGGCGGCACTTTACAGCGCCGCAGGCTTATAAATATCATAGGAGAAAACGCAAATGACCATCGAACAAATTCTTGCTGACGAGCTGAAGCTAAAAGAGGAGCAGGTCGTCCGCACCGTCGAGCTTATCGACGAGGGAAACACGATCCCCTTCATTGCCAGATACCGTAAGGAGGTCACGGGCTCGCTTGACGATACCGTGCTTCGCGACCTTTACGATCGCCTTAATTATCTGCGTGGCATTGAAAAGCGTCGCGAGGAGGTCAAAAACCTTATCGCAGCGCAGGATAAGCTCACACCCGAGCTTGTTGCCGCGATCGACGCGGCGCAGACTATGACGGAGGTCGACGATATATACCGTCCCTTCCGCCCCAAGAGAAAGACTCGCGCATCCGTTGCGCGCGAAAGAGGACTTGAGCCCCTTGCCGATCTTCTCTTTGAGCAGCTTCCCGACTACGGAAAGACGCTTGACGAGCTTGCGGCAGAATATATAGATGAAGAAAAGGGCGTTGCAGACGCGGCGTCGGCTCTTGCGGGCGCACGCGATATAATCGCGGAAAATATTTCCGATAACGCATCCTGCCGCAAATCCGTCCGCACGCTCACTATGGAATACGGCGTTCTGGTTTCGAAGGACGCGGGCGAGGGCACGTCGGTATACGAGCAGTATTACGATTTTTCCGAAAAGGTCAAAAAGATACTTCCGCACCGCGTTCTCGCAATAAACCGCGGCGAAAAGGAAGGCTTTTTGAAGGTATCCCTTGAGCCGGGAAGCGAGATCGTAAAGACTTATCTTTACCGTAAATTCGTCAAGGAGGGCGATAGCCCCGCAAAAGCGCAGGTTGCCGCCGCTGTTGACGACAGCTACGACAGACTTATCGCTCCGTCGGTCGAGCGCGAGATACGCAACGACCTTACCGACAACGCGTCCGAGGGCGCGATAAAGGTATTTTCGGATAACCTGAAGCATCTTCTGATGCAGTCCCCCTTGAAGGGCAAGACCGTAATGGGCTTTGACCCCGGCTACCGCACGGGCTGTAAGCTCGCCGTAGTCGATAAAACGGGAAAGGTCATAGATACCGCCGTTATATACCCCACGAAGCCGCAGGAAAGAATTGCCGAAAGCACGAGAATAGTAAGCGGACTTATCCGCAAGTACGGCGTTGAGGTCATTGCTATCGGTAACGGAACTGCATCCAAGGAAAGCGAGATATTCATCGCAGGTCTGCTCCGCGACGCAGGCTTCAACTGCAAATATACCATGGTCAGCGAGGCGGGCGCGTCCGTATACTCCGCATCCAAGCTTGGAGCAGAGGAGTTCCCCGATTTTGACGTAACACAGCGTTCTGCCGTATCCATCGCACGCCGCCTCCAGGATCCCCTTGCCGAGCTTGTTAAGATCGAGCCCAAGGCAGTCGGCGTCGGTCAGTATCAGCACGACATGAAGCCCGCAAGGCTTGATGAGGCACTTACGGGAGTCGTCGAGGACTGCGTAAACTCCGTCGGTATCGACCTTAATACCGCATCGTACTCGCTTTTGTCTTACGTTTCGGGTATAAGCAAGCCCATCGCAAAGAATATCGTCAAGTACCGCGAGGACAACGGCGAGTTTGAGTCGCGCTCCGAGCTTCTCAAGGTTCCGCGTCTTGGTGCAAAGGCTTACGAGCAGTGTGCGGGATTCTTGCGCGTGGTAGGCTCTGACGAGGTGCTTGATGCTACGGGCGTTCACCCCGAATCCTACGGCGCGGCTCGCGCTCTCCTCGGTATGTTTGACTACGACGAGAGCGAGATCAGACGCGGCGGCGTAAAGCTCCTTGGCAAAAAGGTTGCCGAAATGGGCAAATCGAAGATATGCTCCGAGCTCGGTATAGGCGAGCCCACGCTTGACGATATAGTAAACGAGCTTGAAAAGCCCGGACGCGATATCCGCGACGATTTCGAAGCACCTCTGCTTCGTGACGACGTGCTTGATATCAATTCTCTTAAAGAGGGAATGATACTGACGGGAACCGTCAGAAACGTTATCGACTTCGGCGCATTCGTTGATATCGGCGTACATCAGGACGGACTTGTGCATATTTCGAGAATAAGCAATAAGTTCATAAAGCACCCCTCCGAGGTGCTTGCCGTAGGCGACGTAGTAAAGGTTCAGGTGCTTTCCGTGGACGTTCAAAAGAAGCGTATCGCCCTCACAATGAAGATCAAAGAGGACGCGCAGTAAATAGCAAGGGTAATTTAAATTAACCATTGTGAACGAGATTTGAACAAAAAAACACTACATTCCCACGCAAAAAAATGACGATTTGTGCAATTTGTACAAATCAAAAAGCAAAATTTTGGGGAATAAACACCTATCATTTTGCGCGAAAATTTGATACAATATATATGTTATAAAATATCCGTGCTATGCAACGGCACGACTCGTATAATCAAGGAGGAATTGATTTAATGGCAAGCGTATCCCTTAAACACATCTATAAGAAATATCCCGGCGGTGTAACGGCCGTTTCCGACTTTAACCTTGAGATCAAGGATAAAGAGTTTCTCGTATTTGTAGGTCCTTCCGGTTGCGGTAAGACCACCACTCTTCGTATGATCGCAGGTCTTGAGGAGATCACCGAAGGTGAGCTTTACATAGGCGACAGACTTGTAAATGACGTAGCCCCCAAGGACAGACAGATCGCGATGGTGTTCCAGAACTACGCTCTGTACCCCCATATGACTGTGTTTGAGAATATGGCATTTGGCCTTAAGCTCAACAAGACTCCCAAGGCGGAGATAAAGAGACGCGTTGAGGAAGCTGCTCGCATCCTCGATATCAAGCACCTTCTTGACAGAAAGCCCAAGGCTCTGTCCGGCGGTCAGAAGCAGCGTGTTGCGCTCGGTCGTGCTATCGTTCGTAACCCCCTCGTATTCCTTCTTGACGAGCCTCTCTCCAACCTTGACGCTAAGCTCCGTGCATCGATGAGAACCGAGCTTACCAAGCTTCACCACAACGTTGGTACTACCTTTATCTACGTTACGCACGACCAGGTCGAGGCTATGACCATGGCTACCCGTATCGTTGTTATGAAGGATGGTATCATTCAGCAGGTTGATACTCCTCAGAATCTTTACGATATGCCCTGCAACGTATTCGTAGCAGGCTTCATCGGAACTCCTCAGATGAACTTCATCAACGGTAAGCTCACCAAGAAGGGTGAGGACGTTTACTTCGAGTTCGAGAACGAGTCCCTTAAGCTTCCCGCAGAGAAGGCAAGTGAAGAGGCACTCAAGGAGTACATCGGCAAGGAGGTTATCGCAGGTCTTCGTCCTGAGTGCATCAACGATGATGCTCTTAGCCTTGAGAAGCTGGCTGACAGCGTAATCAACGCAGACGTTGAGGTTACCGAGCTTATGGGCGCAGAGATTTACCTCTACCTCAAGGTCGGTGAGGAGACCACGCTTACCGCACGCGTATCCTCTCGCTCCACCTCTTGCGCAGGCGACAATATCAAGGTTTCCTTCGATATGAGCCGTATCCACATCTTCGATAAGGATACCGAAAGATACATCATTCACTAATAAAGATAAAAAAGGATGCTGCTACGGCAGCATCCTTTTTTGTTGACTTTTTTCCATTATTATAGTATAATTCTATATATCGGAATCTGAAATATTAGGTTGTAGAAATGAATGATAAAATTTTTTATATGAGCGAGGCGCTTGTGCTTGCCAAAGAAGCGGCAGACGAGGGTGAGATTCCCGTAGGTGCTGTCATAGTAAAGGACGACAAGATCATCTCACACGGCAAAAATCGCCGCGAGAACGGCGGCGGAGCGACTGCTCACGCGGAGATAGAGGCAATAAACGCGGCTTGCGCCGCCCTCGGAACGTGGAGGCTTAACGGCTGTACGATGTACGTCACGCTTGAGCCGTGTCCTATGTGTGCGGGCGCGATAATAAACGCACGCATAGACCGTGTGGTCTTTGCCGCCGCAGACGTAAAGGGCGGCGCGCTTGGCGGACTTTTTAATTTGCTTGATACGCCGCTTGATACAAGGCTTGAGGTCGAGGGCGGGGTTATGGCTAACGAGGCTACCGAGGTGTTGAATGCCTTTTTCTTGGCAAGGCGCGAGGAAGCAAAAAAAATAAAAAGGTTAACGAGGGATTTTTATTCTCAAAGCGCCGATATAGTTGCCCCCTCGCTTCTCGGTAAGATACTTTGCCGCCGAGTTGACGGCGAGGTCATTCGTTCAAGGATAACGGAAACCGAGTGCTACAAGGGCGAGGCTGATACCGCCTGCCACGCACACAAGGGCAAGACCGCGCGAAACAGCGTGATGTGGAGTCGCGGCGGCACTGTGTACGTTTATCTTTGCTACGGAATGCATAATATGCTGAATATCGTTACAGGTCAAAAGGGCGAGCCCGAGGCGGTGCTTATCCGCGGCGTTGAGGCGGCAAGTGGACCCGGCAGAGTTACGAAGTATTTTAGCATAGACCGCGAGCAAAACGGCGCGGACGTTATCTTATCCGACGCGATATGGATAGAGGACGACGGCACACCCGTGCCGCAATACGATTGCACCCCTCGCGTGGGCATAGACTATGCCGCGCCCGAGGACCGCGACCGCCCGTGGCGATATATAAAGAAGTGAATTGCAAAGGCGTTGTGTCCATAAGGACACAACGCCGATCTTATTTACCTGCACCGAGTTGTATTCGCTACGCGAATTTAGTGCCGATACGAGCAAAATTCGAATTATGCAATAAATGATCTAGTATCACAAAGCATTCAAAGCTTTCGCTTCTGAAAGAATGGCAGACCAGCGTTCTTCGTTTCTGACTTCGTCAAACCATTCCCAACCTTTTTCTGCTTCCATGATCATCGCTAGGTTTGTTATTGAATGTTTAATTCCAAGAAGTGAAGGAAGCTTTTCATTGTTAGGCAACTGAATATGCCAATCGTTTTTAATGAGCTTGGTTTCGCCGAAAAACAGCGGATTTCCTAAATCAAGCGCTGTGTTTTCCGGAATATCTTTCCACCGTTTTGACAATTCAAGAGCCTTTTCCAAATATGAATATCCGCTATCCTTGTCGTTTGCTCCAAAGTACGCTGCCGACAATCTCATGTATTGCATGAAGTATTCGCAGATCCATCCATCGGGTATGGTGTTTTGTGTAATTCCGTCAAGGATGTTTAGATACATGATGTTCCACGCTATCGAATCTTCGGGTTTTCCTATAAAGCTTTTATGCTCTCTCAATCTGCCGATCGCTGTAGAAACGCGCAGGAAGTTTCCCGCATTTCTCATCATCCAATATTTTTCTTCTTCGCCCGACAGTTTATAACGTTTTTCAAAGACCTCATGTCTTCCTTCATACCAAAAAGTAGTGTCCTTGTTGAGCCATGCTCCGACCTCATCCTCGTTGCATATCATGCACATAGCTTTAACTGCATTTCTGCGCATGGTACTGTCAGTGCACTCCTTCAAGAGCCTTTCGCAAATGTCAGCGCATAATTTCCTGTATTCGTCCGCCTTGTCTCCGTGATAGCGAGTAATTATGTGCATAAGTGATGTTGCAATATGCCAATTTCGAGGATATTTTTGGTGATATTTAAATGATAGTTCCAATTGCTCGTCGAGGGAAAGATTGTGTACAACCTTAAAATAGTTGTTGTTCACGTCTTCCTTAGCGCTTATTTCATCATTACCTATCAGTTCATCAACTGTCACCTCAAAAAAATTTGCAATTGTCGGAAGAAGCGTGATGTCGGGATACCCGTCACCGCACTCCCATTTAGAAACAGATTGAGGTGTTACCGCCAATGCTTGAGCTAAAGCATCTTGAGTCATTTCTTTGTTTTTGCGATATTTTTTTATTCTTTCTCCGATCAATAAATCCATAAATTACTCCTTTCTTTAAATGGTTATGACTTATCTTATACGACGGGCCCTGTCGTTGTGATTATTTTATCATAATGGTGAATGGCAGTCAATAACCGCATTTTTGCGAAATTTACAACTATCGGTTGTTTTTTACGCATTTGGGTTGATATACACGGTAATTAACGATAAAACGAGCCAAAGTAAAACTTTGGCTCGTTTGGCGATTATATTTAAATTGTCCGTTCGCGCTTTTCTTTATATAAGCTCAAAGCCTGCGTCGGAAAGGTATTTGTCTGCCGCGGCAACGTCTGCCGTACGGAAAACAACGTTTGCCTTGCCGTTTTCCTTGGAGATGAACGCGTACATATAGTCGATTCCAACGTCATGTCCGTTGAGCGTGTGAAGCACGAGGTTAAGTCCACCGGGCGTGTCGGGGACGATAACGCCGACAACGTCGTTTACAACTACCGTTCTGCCCGTATCTCTTACGATGCCTACGGCTTTTTCGGTGTCGTCCACGATAAGACGGAGAATGCCGTAATCAGCCGCCTCTGCAAGACAGAGCGCGCGGAGATTTATGTGCGCGTCGGAGAGCGCGTCGGTAACCTCGGAGAGCATACCCTTGCGGTTTTCAATGAATACTGATAATTGCTTTACTGCCATTTTTTCGACCTGCCTTTCTTTCTTAATCGTGGAGCTTGCGGTTATCAATAACGCGCTTAGCCTTTCCGATGGAGCGTTCGATGGAGTGGGGGTTTACGAGAGTTATCTTGGGCGAAATTCCGAGCGTGGAGCGCATACCCTCGCCGATCTCGCGCTCGCGGCGAGAAAGGTCACCAACAGAGCCCTCGAACATGCTCTCGCTAAGCTCGACCTTGACCTCAAAGGTGTCAAGATTGTTCACGCGGTCAACGACGATCTGATAGTTGGGAGTGTATCCAAGCTTGATGAGAACTTCCTCGATCTGAGAGGGGAATACGTTAACGCCGCGGATGATAAGCATATCGTCGGTACGGCCCTGGGGCTTCGACATTCTGACGAACGTGCGTCCGCAAGCGCAGGGCTCGTGAGTTACGGAGCCGATATCGCGCGTGCGGTAGCGCATAACGGGGAAGGCTTCCTTGGTAAGAGAGGTAAAGACTATCTCACCCTGACAGCCGTCGGGGACGGGCTCAAGGGTGTCGGGGTCAAGTATTTCGATAATGAAATGGTCCTCGTTTACGTGCATACCCTTCTGCTCGGAGCATTCGTATGCTACGCCGGGGCCCATGACCTCGGTAAGTCCGTAGATATCGTAAGCCTTGATGCCAAGACCTGCCTCGATCTGCTTGCGCATGCCTTCGGTCCAAGGTTCAGCGCCGAAGATTCCCGCGCGGAGCTTTAAATCCTCAGGCTTGAGTCCCGCTTCTGCAATGGATTCTGCGAGGAACAAAGCGTACGAGGGGGTACAAGCAAGAGCGGTAGCCTCAAGGTCCTTCATAAGAGCGACCTGACGCGCGGTGTTTCCCGACGAGATCGGGATGACAGTAGAGCCGAGAAGAGATGCTCCGCCGTGAAGTCCAAGTCCGCCCGTGAAGAGTCCGTAGCCGTATGCTACCTGCACCTTATCCTCGTCGGTGAGTCCTGCGGCGATAAGCTGACGGGCAACGATATTATCCCACGCTTCAAGATCGTTTTTGGTGTAACCGACGACGATCTGCTTTCCGGTAGTACCTGAGGAGGCGTGTATTCTCACAACGTCCTTCATAGGTGCGGCGAACATACCGTAGGGGTAGGTGTCGCGCAGATCCTGCTTGCAGGTGAAGGGAAGCTTTCTTATGTCGTCAAGAGTCTTGATATCCTCGGGCTTTACGCCTGCGGCGTCCATTCTTTCACGGTACATAGGAACGTTTTCGTAGGTTCTTTTAACACTCTTTTGCAGTCTTTCAAGCTGAAGCTTGTCAAGCGTTTCGCGTGAGGCGGTTTCCATTTCCTCTTGCCAATATTTTCTTTCCATTGCTTTGGTGTCCTTTCGGGGTTAGTTATTGTATCCGAGCGCGAAGGCTTCCTTGTTCATTTCTACGAAGCGGGGCGCAACGCTTTTTTCGATAGCGTCGATCCAAATCTCTGCGTCAATTCCGAGGTAGCGTGCGAGTCTGCCCATGAGTACGATGTTTACCGCCTTCGACGAGCCTGCCTTGAGTGCGGGCGTGAGTGCGTCAAACGCATCAACGTCAACGCCGTCGGCGATCAGCACGTCAAGTGCATCTGCGGGATATTCCGCGTAGCCTGCGGTAACGGGCATGGGATCGATCTGCTGGGTGTTGGCAATTATTTTTCCGCCGACCTTAAGGCACTGCGCCCAACGCGCCGCCTCAAGCTTTTCAAAGGCGATAATGTAGTCAGCCTCGCCGTTTTCGATAACGGGGGAGTAGACCTTTTCGCCGTATTTAACGTAAGTAACTACGCTTCCGCCGCGCTGGCTCATTCCGTGAAGCTCGGAGACCTTAACGTCATAGCCCTTTTCAAGGAGTATTCTGCCAAGGAGCTTGCTGGCAAGGAGAGTACCCTGTCCGCCAACGCCTACTATCATAATATTAGTTGTCTTCATAGCTTAAGCCTCCTGTCCTTTGATTGCGCCAAACGCACAAAGCTGCTCGCAAACGCCGCAGCCCGTGCAGAGCGTGTCGTCTATCTTCGCCTTACCGTCGCGGAAGGAAAGTGAAGGACAGCCAAGCTGCATACATCTCTTACAGCTACGGCAAGCGTCCGCGTCTATCTTGAATGCGGGCGCGGTCTTTACGCTTTTGAGCAGAACGCAGGGGCGGCGCGAGATGATAACGGACGCCTCGTCAGCGGCGATCTCTTCCTTTACAGCCGCGTCGACCGCCTTAAGATCGTAGGGGTCTACCACGCGGACTCTGTTGATACCGAGAGCGTGGCAAAGAGCCTCAAGATTTATCTTTGTTGCAGGCTCACCGCGCAGATTGTAGCCCGTCGTGGGGTTCTGCTGATGTCCCGTCATGCCCGTGATGGAATTGTCAAGGATGATAACGGTGGATTTCGTATCGTTGTACGCGATGTTGCAAAGTCCCGTCATGCCCGAATGCATAAACGTGGAGTCACCGATAACTGCAACGGTATGAGCCGCGTTTTCGGGATCAGCCTTGTTAAAGCCGTGCAGACCTGAAACGGACGCGCCCATGCAAAGCACCATATCAATGGCGTTAAGCGGCTTCTGTGCGCCGAGTGTATAGCAACCGATATCACCCATAACGTTCAGCTTGTTTTTAGCAAGCGTGTAGAACAGACCTCTGTGGGGACAGCCCGAGCACATAACGGGGGGACGGGCGGGAAGCTGTGCCGCCGCGCGAGCTGCGGGGAGAGCCTTGCCGAGAGCCTTTGCGACTACGGACTGAGAATATTCGCCAACGGGTGAGAAAAGATTTCTTCCCTCGACCTTGATGCCGAGTGCCTTGCAGTGGCGCTCGATTATGGAATCAAGCTCCTCGATAACGACTACACGCTCTACGGATGCGGCAAAGTCAAGCAGGAGCTTATCGGGCAGTGGATTGTGCATACCGAGCTTGAGTATCTTTGCCTCGTCCTCGGCGAACACCTCGCGCACGTACTGATAGCAGATGCCCGAGGTTATGATGCCGAGCTTCGTGGAGCTTCCCTCGACTCTGTTGAGGGGTGAGGTCTCTGCGTATTCCGCAAGAGCCGCGGTGCGGGCCTCAACTATGGGGTGCTTCGGCTTTGCGTTTGCGGGCATCATTATGTATTTTTGGGGTTGCTTTTCGTAAGCAATGGGAGCAAATTCTGCTCTGTCGCATTCCTCAACTATGCTCTGCGAGTGAGCGGTGCGAGTACAAATGCGGTAAAGCACGGGGGTGTCGTATTTTTCGGAAAGCTCAAACGCTATCTTTACAAATTCCTTAGCCTCGGTGGAATCGGACGGCTCTATCATCGGCACCTTTGCGGCGATGGCGTAGTTGCGCGAATCCTGCTCGTTCTGTGAGGAATGCATTGCGGGGTCGTCAGCCACAAAAATGACCATACCGCCGCGAACGCCCGTGTATGAAATAGTAAAGAGGGGGTCCGCGGCAACGTTGAGGCCTACGTGCTTCATAGCGCAGGCGGAGCGATATCCCGCAAGGGAGGCGCCGAATGCCGCCTCGGTGGCGACCTTCTCGTTGGGAGCCCATTCACATTTTATCTCGTTGTATTTGGCGGCAAACTCGGTGATCTCCGTGGAGGGCGTTCCCGGGTACGAGGACATCACGGTGCAGCCTGCTTCAAAGAGTCCGCGTGCCGCGGCTTCATTGCCAAGCATAAGTCTTTTCATATTTTTTATCCTTTCGTATAAATATACAAATATACAAATTTAATTATATCATAACGTGTAATATTTTTCAATCTAAAACCGCAAAAAAATCATAGAATTTTATCGGGTTGTTGACTTTTTTGGTACTTCGGGGTATAATAATGAGCAAAAGGAAGTGAACAAGATGATAATAGATTTTCATACTCACGCTTTTCCCGAAAAAATAGCCGCACGAACGCTTGACGTGCTTCGCAAGGGAAGCAAGACCGTGTCAGGGATAGATTGCGTTCCCGCAACCGACGGTACAACCAAGGGGCTTGTAGAACAGCTTGACCTCGCGGGAGTCGATATGGCGGTCGTTCTGCCTATCGCCACAAAGCCCGAGCAAACGGAAACCATAAATCGCGTAGCCGCCGCTATGTACGGGGAGAGTGCAGGTCGCCTTATCTCATTCGGTTCGGTGCATCCTGCGGACAGCGGAGCGCCCGATGCCGTCGACCGCGCCGCCGAAATGGGAATTAAGGGCTTAAAGCTCCACCCCGAATTTCAAAGGGTGAATATTGACAGCGAGGGGAGCATTGCAGTGCTTCGCCGCGCGGCGAAAAATAAAATGCCCGTAGTTATTCACGCAGGCAACGATATAGGCTTGCCGCCGCCCGTGCATTCCACGCCCGATATGATACTTCACGCTCTCGACGCCGTCCCCGATCTTATACTTGTCGCGGCGC
>JAFXAC010000029.1 GCA_017522125.1 Clostridia bacterium
ATAATATCGTTGTTTTAAAGGGGTATAGTTCAGTCGGTAGAACACCAGTCTCCAAAACTGGGTGTCGTGGGTTCAAGTCCTCCTGCCCCTGCCAAGAAAAAAGCCAAGTCGTAAGACTTGGCTTTTTTCAGTGAAATTTGCCCTTCGGGCAAGTGAAATAGCTTCGCTGTGAAATATTTGCTCCGCAAATGTGAAATATTCGCTGGCACGAATGTGGGCAAATTTCATTTCACATCGACCGAAGCCGTAGGCGGCGGGAGATATTTCACAATTTCCGCAAGGAAATTATTTCACATTCGGCAACGCCGAATATTTCACTTGAAAAAATTCGGTATTTGCAGAGCCTCACATAAAACATGGATTGAATATTTACCTTCTAAGCGTTTTATTTCAGCAACCTTTTCGGTGATGGACGAAGTAACACCGCTCTTCAATTCTTTGGATGCGCCACAATTTTATTCAGCTTATCAAGGTGTGCTTGGGCATTATGACTGGTATTTGCAGGTTTCTTTGAAACACGAAAAAAGTGGTTTTCTTCGTATTTCTTTTTCCATTTAAACAGCGTGCTACGGGCTATGCTGTATTTTTCAAGAGTCGCACTGATAGAATGATGCATTTTGTAATGCTTGACAACTTCGATTTTGAAATTGTCAGGATAATAGATTTTTGGCATAGTAAGTTCTCCAGTATGATTTGGGATAAATAACGAAGAAAAACCGCCGAGAAAGCCACTCGGCGGTTTTGAAAAATCAATCAAAAACAGCGAACGTTTCAGGGCAAATATAACCCAAATCGCGAGGATGTACACCTTGATGTATTGCTTCATAAACGAACATCATAACATTCGGTTCATACGGCATCGTGCGCTTCTGATCAGGCACGCTTGTAAGGTGCGGTGGAATTTCTTTGATGTGTGTTTTGCACCACTGGGCAAGATAAGGACGTATATTATCTCCAAACGTTTTTTGCGCTTTGCTACAAATACCCAAGAACAGCTTTTCCTCTTCGTGCGACAAGATCGGGATCAAAACTTCAGGACTGCCATTTTTCGTTGTGATAAAGCCTCTTTCTTCAAGAATGGGTATTGACTTTATCATTCTTGTATCAAGATCAACGGTTTTAGGGTTTATGCTATTTTTCACAAGATAGAAAAATTTCAACATATTGTCTTCCACATCTTGAAAGTTATTAAAGCCATATCCTTGATGCTTTCTCCAACCAGTTGGATCAAGAGAGGATTCGAAGTTGTATAACTTGAGATTTTTTGCATCAAGGTAACTGTCTATTCTCGTACATCTTCTTCCGGAAAGACCATATTCCTCTTTTCCTCGTTTCTCTTCGGGAATTGAATAATTTTGAGGCCAAATTGTTGCAAAAGCGATCCATTTGCCGCCGTTGGGACGGTCAGGAATAATTTGCGGTTTTTCTCGAACCGACTCCATACATTCAAAAAGTCCTTCTGCAATCTGGATCATCATAAAACGCTCAAGTCGTTGGCTATAAAAAGACGTTTCTTTAAGTTCTTTGATTGCAATTTGTAAGGGCTCGGTGTATGCCTCGATATGTTCTTCTACGAACGCTTCGGCTTCGTGTATATATTTAACGTAGTCGCTTGCATGATAAATGATAAAATCCGTGTATACTTTGCCGTCCCCCATACGCTTCATCAATTCACCTTCAACAAGTTTGTTGATAATGGGCTCTACATAGGCAGTAGCAACGCCAATTGATTTCGAAAGATCACTGACTGTTATAGGTTTTTCGTACGCAAGAATAAGAAGATTTTGAGCAAGTGTATCTCCTTCGGTAAGCGACATAGGCTCTCCGTCCATACCGAATCTGCCACTGTTTCGAACAGCAAGATGTTGAGGCATGTAACTGTTTTCCTGATATTTTTTCATTTTTTCAAACCCCTTTTTCATTTGTTTTCTGCCAAAGTCTAAGCGGCTTTTTACAGTACCAACAGGCAACCCAAGCTCCTCGGAAATCTCATGTAGATTTTGATTGTGAAAATAATATTTTACAATGACAGAGCGATAAGATTCGGTAAGATAAGCTACCTCACGCCGTATTTGCTCTGCTTCTTCACAGCGCACAAAATCCTCCGTAAAATCCGAATCGTCAGCAATATCAAAATCATCCCCTATACTCACAGTCGGGATTCGGTATTTTCGTCGCAACATATCATAATATTTGCGATTCAACAATACTGACAGGAATGTTCGTGGATTATCAATAATACCGCCTTTTTCGAGATATATAAGTGCAGATAAAATCGTTTCTTGTGTCAAATCCTCTGCATCGTGAAGATTTCCGCATTTTTTAATTGCCGCTGATAATACATATTCTATTTCTGCTTCAATTTGATTCTTTGGCATGATTTTTCGTCCTTTTGAAAGCTTTCATCTATAAGTCGCAAAATTTCAAAGTCGGTTTGATACTTTCTCAATTATATCACATATTTGTGAAAATTTTTTATCAAAACTCAAAATACGAAAATGTTTATTAAAATACATAGATTCGTTTACGAGCATGGCACTGACAGCCCGGAAGATAGCGGTTACTGTCAGTTCCCATCACCGCCAAGGGATAAGTGTACCCTCACGGCAAAAAACACGGACTGTTTTTGTACGATAGTCTTGTATGGATCTATTTTGTAGTGGCATCACAAAAATAACCGATAGCCTTTAGGCTATCGGTTATTTTTCGTAGTGAGCCCAAAACGAAGAACCCCTCCAAATTGCTTGCAATTTGGACATAGTTCGCGCCACCGCTTGCTTTTGTCTACCGCCGAATTACGCGCGAAACGCGCCTTCATAGTTATTCTCCACAAGCCCTACACAAAATGCGAGCTTTTTGTTTTTTATTTTCCTCGTTCCCCTAAATTATCCGGCTCGTCGAAAACGTGCTTTTCTACGTACGCCATCATTCGGTTATTCAAAATAATATAATAAAATGCGCAAACCATACCCGCAGTTCCCGATATAACTACCGTGTCAACATCCAAAAACTTCATAGATAAAACCAAGCTAAGCCACATAACGCCGCAAAGAATAAACGTAAAAATATTTTTCCGATACCATCTTTTCTTCCAAAAGTCCTGTTTATCCTTTAATGTAAAAGCGCTTGCCTCAAGAGTTTCCTTAATGTTTGATTCCGCCATTTTCTTATATTCCTCGGCGTTTAATCTTCTGCCGCTTATAAGCTCGTTTATCGTCAAGCCGTAAATATCACTAAGCTCTGATAGCATTTCCACGGGCGGCATATACGTTCCCGTTTCCCATCTTGAAATAGTTTTATTGGACACGCCAAGTCTTTCTCCAAGCTCGGCTTGCGTAAGACCGCGTTCCTTGCGAAGCTCTGCGAGAAAGCCCCCCATTTTTACCATATCCATCGTTTTTTCTCCTTTGATGCTCAATACAACGTAATTGTATCATAAAATCCTTTATTTGTCTTTACCATAAACAGAGAATTCGCCTATAAATCTCAAAATAATAAGTTTATGTCAATTTTCTTTTCACATATAAAAACAATGACTGTTTTTATGGACGCGAAATGGTTGAAGTTTTCACGGTTTTATGGTATAATGATGAAAACAATATTTCGGAGGCAAATATGATATACAAAAACGGCATAAAGGAATATACGCTTGCCGGAGTGATGTTCGGAACTCCCATGGGACTTATAGTCGGATTTATGCGTCTTAATTTACCGCTTGGAATAATCGCGGGATTTTTATGTGGATTTCTTTTTGCATTCATTATATTCATTTTCGTTAAATTTCATGAAACAAGCTTTGACAAAAAACGCATAGAAATTGCAAAGGAAAGAAAAATCGTTTGCGATGGCGGAGCAACCATCGACGGAAACGGCGGTTGGCTGTTTTTTACCGATAAAGGTATTGAATTCTATCCTCATAAAATAAACGTTTCAACAAACGAAATCATAATATCCATAGAGACGATAAAATCAGTGGAAACAAACAAAAACAAAATTATTGTTCACACAAATACTCAAAAATATGAAATCGTTGTTTCTCATAACAATGAGTGGAAAAAGCAAATCGAAGAAACTTTAACCTCTCTCGCTTGAGAACAAATACCTTTTCCATTTACAAAAAAGGAGACCTCTATGACAAAATTACAAGCGCACAGAGGGGTAAGCTCTGACTATCCCGAAAACACGATGATAGCCTTTCGCGCGGCGGTGAACGAGGGATACGCCATTATCGAGCTTGACCCAAAATATACCGCGGACGGTGAGTTCGTGATGCTTCACGACCATTCCCTAAAGCGCACCGCGCGCGATAAAAACGGCAACGCGCCCGACGCCTTGATACGCGACGTCACCTTGGCGCAGGCGCGCCGGTACGAATACGGCTCGTGGATGGACGAGTCCTTCCGTGGCGAGGCGATACCCACGCTTGCCGAGGTCTTGGATCTTTCCGAGGAAAATCCTGCCGTTCCCCTGAAATTCGACAACGTATGGACCACCTTCCCCGACGAGCTTCGCGCGGCGTTTCTTGCGCAGATCGGGGAGCGCGGCGAGCGCGTGAGCGTGGGGCTCACCTGCGGAACGCTTGACTCGCTAAAGCAAGCCGCCGCCTCTCTTCCCCGCGCTACGCTCCACTATGACGGCGCTGATCTTAGCGAGGACACGCTAAACGCCGTATCGCGCATTGCAAAGGGACACAAGCTTATCATATGGATATGCCACGACAACCCGCGCACCTCTTGGTTCAAGGGCGAAAAAGCCACGGCAGAGCTTTGCGACAGAGTGCGCAAGCACGCCGAGATCGGCATTTGGCTTATCAACAAGCCCGATGAATTCTATGAAGCCGCACAGGTGCTTTTCGCGGATTACGTTGAGACCAACGGTCAGCTAAAGCCCTGCCGCAGCTAAATACAAAAAAGCCATAGTGCGTTTTTTTCGCACTATGGCTTTTTATTACGCTCCGAGATACTCAAGCACCTCGGCGGGATTCGTGTCGGGCTTCACCTTCGGCATAACTGCCTCGATAACGCCGTTTTCATCTATCACGAAGGTCGTGCGCACAACGCCCATGCTGACCTTGCCGCACATCTTCTTTTCCTGCCACACGCCGTACGCCTCGATAGCGGAAAGCTCGGGGTCGGAAAGCAGCACGAAGGGAAGGTCGTACTTTGCGGCAAATTTTGCGTGCGATGCAACGCTGTCGCGGCTGATGCCGATAACGGCGGCGTTCAGCGAGCGAAAGCTATCGTACGCGCCCGCAAAGGCGCACGCCTGACGGGTGCAGCCCGGAGTATTATCCTTCGGATAAAAGTAAAGCACTACCTTCTTGCCGAGAAAATCCGACAGAGATACCTCTTTGCCGTCCTTGTCAAGCAGGGTGAAGGCGGGCGCCTTTTCTCCAACGCCTACCATCTTACGCCTTCCAAAGGCTGTGGAGATTGCAGTATGCGTAAACTGCCTCTACCTCGTCGCCCTCGCAAACGGAGAAGCAAACGACGGGCTTCTCGCCGGGGGCAAGGGGCTTTCTCTGGTTGCCGAACTTGGTCTGCAGGGATACCCACTCGATGTAATGCTCCTCGGTCATGGGATGCTCTACCGCGCCAACGGTAACGATGACCTTGTTGCCCTCTACGGTATATACGGGAACGTGCTTTTCAACCGACGCATCGGTCGTGCCTGGGATTATCTCCTTCATCTTCTGACCGCAGCACATCATAGGCACACCCTTGTCCTTTACCATTGCCACGATATTTCCGCAATGCTCACATCTTAAAAATCTCTGTTCCATTTTTCATTTCCTCCAAGATATTATTTTATTTGCAAAGCTCGTCCGCGAGCGCGTCAAGCCGTGCTATGCTTTCTTCATTGAGTGCCGAGGTTATCCTTACGCTGTTCTCGGCGTAGGTGATATTCTTGCTCTTTTCAAGCATACCGCTCATCACCTTTGCGGCGGTGGGCGCCCAGCTACCGTTCTCAATAAGCGCTACCGTGCGGTTTGCAAAGCCGCGCTCGGTGAGATGGTCGATATACTGACGCATAAAGGGGAATATGTCCGTGTTGTAGGTGGTGGTCGCAAGAACGAGTCTGTCATATCTGAACGCGTCCGCTACAGCCGCCGCCATGTCGCACCTTGCAAGGTCGTAGACCTTGACGGTCGCGCCGCGCGCGATAAGGTTATCCGCAAGGCGAAGCACCGCCTTTTTCGTGTTTCCGTAGACCGAGGTGTAGGCGATAACTATTCCCTCCTCCTCTGCCTTGTAGCTCGACCAGATATTGTAAAGGTCAAGATAGTAGCCGAGATTTTCGGAAAGCACGGGGCCGTGCAGGGGGCATATAATGGCAATATCAAGCGCCTTTGCCTTTTTAAGCAATGTCTGAACGGGCATACCGTACTTGCCGACGATGCCTATGTAATAGCGTCTTGCCTCGTCAGCCCACGGCTCGTCGGTGTCGGGCGTGCCGAATTTTCCAAAGCCGTCAGCCGAGAAAAGCACCTTGTCCGTGCTATCGTAGGTAACGATGACCTCGGGCCAATGCACCATGGGCGCGGCAACGAAATTAAGAACGTGCTTGCCGAGAGAGAGCGTTGAGCCCTCACCGACAACTATCTGTCTGTCGGGAAAATCCGTTCCGTAAAAATTCTTCATCATCGCAAACGCCTTGGCAGACGAAACGACGGTAGTACCCTCGAACTCCGCCGCGAAGCGTGCGATGCTTGAGGAATGGTCGGGCTCCATGTGCTGTACTATGAGGTAATCGGGGGCTTTGCCGCCCGTTACCTTGCGGATATTTTCAAGCCACTCGTCAGCAAAATTCGCCTCCACGCTGTCCATAACCGCTATTTTTTCATCAAGTATGACGTAAGAATTATATGAGATTCCGTTGGGGATAACGTACTGACCCTCAAAAAGATCGGTGACCCTGTCGTTGACACCAACGTATTTAATGTCGTTTGTAATTTTCATTTTCTGTTCTCCTTGCGGTTTTCTACCCTATTATAACATAAAATTAGCCCGAAATAACGAACAATTTTTGAACAAATTGAAAAAATTAATAATCATTCCTATTTTTCAAGCTATCGGGCAACACCCTTTCAAGTGCGATAACGAGAATGGGAATGAGCAATATCTGCGCGATTATGCCAGGTATTGCCTTCGTAAACGCGCCCGCGATGAACGCCGCCCATCCAAACTCCGACTGTCCGATGCCGTAAAGCACGACTCGCGCACCGCCCCAAACGAGCCGCCCTGCAAGCATTGCCGCAAGTAGGGACACGTATACGAACACGCGCCGCCGCGGAAGCCGCGAGTAGAGAAGTCCCGCCATAGCGCCGTACACTGCAAGCTCAAAGCACATAGCCACCGCGTCGGGAACGAGGTGCGGCACGCCGAAAATAAACGAGCGAAGAAGGGGCGCACAAAAGCCCACTGCCGCGCCCAGCCACGGACCGCAGAAAAATCCGCACAGAAGCACGGGAAAGTGCATAGGACAGAGCATCTTACCCACCTGCGGTATCTGCCCCGTCAAAAACGGCAGAACGAGCGCAAGTGCGAGCATCATTGCAGATACGGCTAATTTATGTATATTCGCCTTTCCTAACATAATCGCACCTCATTGTATTTTTTATATTATAGCACAAAATCAAGCTTTGTTCAATACCTTTATCACCTCGGAATATTTGTTGATAATAAACAAAAAATAAAAAACATATTAGCTTTTTCTGACAAAACATTCCAAAAGCAATTGACTTGACCACAAAAAAATGATATTATAGATATATATACTTATATGAAAGGAAACACCGCTATGCGAGAAAATCATTCACGCCTCACCCGAATTCTTTCGGCAGTTCTGAGCGTCTTGATGTTTTGCGCCACGTTTGCAGGGCTTATAGAGTTTACCGATATAAGCGCCGAGGCGTACGACCCCACGACCATGACACCGACCGTAAAGAGCACGACGAGCTCGTATTATTTCAGAGCAACCCCAAGCGTCTTTGAAATGGGCGACGGCTACGCCGTAATATGGGCAACGAGCTTCAAGGGAACGGGATACATTAAATACACCTATCAGGGTGTAAGCTATACCGTTTACGACCAAGCTCAAAACATTACGAAAACACACGACGACATCCACGTCGTAAAGGTGCCGCACGAGCATCTTGACGGCAACAGCTACACCGTATACTCGCAGGTAGTGACCGCGAACAACGCGACGAGCGCGACGATGGGAACTACCATCTCCTGCGGTCCGATCTCCTTGAAGGCAAGGAATACGTCGGGCACGGTAAACGCGCTGCAGTTTACGGACACGCACAGCTATACGAGCTGCGCCGTTGCCGTTGCACAGCAGTACACCACAAACCCCGATATACTTATCTTTACGGGCGATATTGCGGACAATCTGCAAACGAGAGATTATATAATCAATAACCTTTTCGGTCTTATCGCAAGCGTATCCTGCGGCAGATACCCCGTAGTTTACTGCCGCGGAAATCACGAGGCACGCGGAAGATACTCCACTATGCTGCTTCAATACTTCCCCACCGAAACGGGCGAGTATTACTTTGATTTCGAATACGGCGACCTTTACGGCGTCGTGCTTGACACGGGCGAGGATAAGCTTGACTCGCACAGCGAGTACGGCGGAATGACCAACTACAAGGAATACGTTCTGAAGCAAGAGGCGTGGCTCAACAGCCTGCCCCTCAATACCACCGCTAAATACAAGCTCCTTATCCACCATATTCCGCGCCTCCAGTCTCTCGGCGGCGGTACGGTAGATATAACCGACTCGGTAAACGCGCTCGGTATGAACTTCGGTATCAGCGGACACGACCACAGCACGTCCGAATACGCGGTAGGAAAGAACAACCTTAACTTCCGCGCGCTGAACGTCGGCGGCACGAAGGGCTCGGATTGTACGGGCGCTATGCTGCAGTTCAAGAACGGCAATATGCTGACGTACGTTTGCAAGAGCCAAAAGGGTACCACCAAGGTAATGCAGACGATAACGCTTTCCACAACGTACGGCACTCCCCCCACCCCCGTTTCGTACGTGGGCGGTCTTAACGCGCAGTCCACCACCGCCGCAACCTCAAGCCCCACGATGTCGTTTACGAGCGCACCGTCGGTATTCGAGTCGGGCGGAGATTACTACAACGTGGTATGGACGACGAGCGACACCGCGTCGGGCTACGTCGAATACACCTATAAGGGCACGAAATATCAGCTTTGGGACGAGGTTGGCGGATATCGCCGCACTTACGATACCATTCACACCGTAAAAGTTCCCAAAGAGCATCTCAATAACAACAAATACCGCGTTATCTCATTCCATATGACGAAGCACGAGGCGTATTCGTACACTCGCGGCGATTGCATATACAGCCCCTATTATCTGTTTGAGGATCATTCGGGCAACGAAAACGTAACGATGCTCGCACTTCCCGACATCAAGGCGGACACGTACAGCGACGCGCTGACGAAGCTCCAGAGCGCCGTTGCCGCACTCGGCACGAACCCCGCCATCATCGTTGCGCACGGTGACGTAGTAAACAACCTCGTTACCACGACAAACCTCGAGACCTTCTTCAAGGCGACCGCCGCCGCATCGGGCAGCAGTCACCCCATCGTATTTGCGCGCGGAAACGGCGAATGCCGAGGCGGAAACGCCACGAAGCTGATGTCGTACATTCCCACCGTAAACGATAAATTCTACTTCGCCTACGATTACGGCAAATATACCATCGCCGTGCTTGACACCGCCGAGGATAAGGCGGACGATCACGCAGAATACTCGGGACTCGTTGATTTTGACGCTTTGCGCGTCGAGCAGACCGAGTGGCTTAAAAACCTCAACGTTCCCAAGGGCAACGAGCTTATAGTTATCTCGCATTTCTCATATCTCAACAATTATTTCGGACTCGACTGGGCAAGCATCCTTGACCAGAAGGGCGCACTTCTCGTTCTTACGGGACACAACCGACAGTTCAACACCCCGATCACGTCGGGCGTGCTTGACGTAATGTGCGGTGGATATGCCTCAAACAATACCTTTATCGCAACGGAAATACTCGTTGGCGGCGGCTCGGTTCGCATCAAGGCGGCAAACGACAGCGGCACGGTCACCACGGACAAAACTATTGAGATCACGGGCAACACCGCCGTTACCGAAACGGTAAGCGCTATAGTGCCCTCGAAGGTAAACGGCGTATACCGCATAACCTGCCCCGAAAACCTCATCTGGCTCTCCGAGAACACCACCGCGGCAAATGCGTTTGCGGGTGAGACCTTTGAGCTGATGAACGATATCGATATGCGTTTTATTCCATTCACCCCCATCGGCGGACACGATACTGCCACCGCCGCTGACCCCTCCTGCGCATCCTTTGCGGGAACGTTCAACGGAAACGGCTACACCGTTTACAACCTCAATATTGAATCCACGCTCAACTACATCGGACTTTTCGGCGTGCTGAACGGCGCGACCGTAAACAATCTGAGCGTCAAGGGAAGCATCACGGGCGTTTGCTACGTCGGCGGAATTGCAGGTCTTGCAACTGCATCCAAGTTCTCTAATTGCTACAACTACGCAAGCATCCATTCAAGCGCGACCACCACGCTCTCACGCGCGGGCGGCATAGCGGGACTTATCCGCGGCGGCACGGTCATTGACGCTTGCGCAAATCTCGGCTCCGTTTCCTCCACAGCTACGTCGGGTCCCATGCTTGGCGGTATCGCGGGCAGAGTAAACGGTACTGACGAAAACGTTATCTCCAACACCTACAACCGCGGCGCGATAATCGCGTGCGTAGACGGAAAGCACAGCGCAACTGCTTGTGACATCGGCGGCATATTCGGTTATCTTGACGGGGCAAACCTTACGGTAAGCAACTGCTACAACACGGGCGCTACCGTCAGCACCACCGCGGGCGGCAACGCCATCGGCGGCGAGTACACCTCGTCGGCGACCTTGACTCTCAATAACACCTATTACCTCAGCACCAACGCATTCAAGCAGCTTGCCTTCAACGGTGCCTCCACCAACGCGGCTACAAGCGGCTCGGCAGTAGCAAAGACCGCCTCCGCTATGAAGAGCGAGTCCTTTGCAAACACCCTGAACGCTGACGTTTACGTTTACATTGCCGATTTCAACGGCGGTTATCCCTCCCACGTCGGCGAAGCACCCGAATACAGCATCGCCCTTAAGCCCACGAGCGGTCTTACCATATCGGGCGGTATGCTTTACGGCATCAGCGCCGACGTTACCGTGGACGACCTTATGGCTCAGCTCAGAAGCACCGCTAATATTGAAATAAGCGGTATCGGCACGGGCGAGACCATATCTCTCGTTATCGACGGCAAGGTATACGACAAGGTCGTTATCTTCATTCGCGGTGACGTTAACGGCGACGGCGCGGCTGATACGTCCGACAAGCTCGTCGTTTCTGCGGTAGTTATGAGCAAGGACTCTCTTGACGGACTTTTCAAGACCGCGGGCGACATCAACGCCGACGGCTACTTTACGAGCGCTGACGTTATCGCACTTGCGGCGCACATAAGCGGCGACATCCCCTTCCAGACGCATTCCTACTCCTCGGCGTGTGACGAGAGCTGTGACATTTGCGGCGCAACGCGCGACGTAGCTCACACCTACGATAACGCCTGCGACGCAGATTGCAACGCATGCGGAGCGTCGAGAACGATAACGCACACCTACACCAATTCTTGCGACACCTCCTGCAACGTCTGCGGAGCGTCCAGAAGCATTACTCATACCTACGCTAACGCCTGCGACACCGATTGCAACGTTTGCGGCGCGACGCGCACCGTAGGCGCACACGTCTACGATAACGAGGCGGACGCAAGCTGTAACGCTTGCGGACACGAGCGCACGAAGCTTAGCGATATGGTAGTAGGTATTTACGTCAAGCGTATCGGCGACGGCTACGATACGGCGATAATAAACGCGTTCAAGGAATACCTCGTCGGCGCGGATATCGCTGTCAATATTACCTACAGATATTACGGCACGGCTGACACCCTCGTGGCTGAATTCGGCTCGCTCGTCAATGCCGACGGCGACGTTGACGTTCTGATCGGCGCGGGCAACAACATCGACTCCACGGGCGGAGTTACAATACTCGCAAAGGCACACCACCTTACCGAGTACAACGCCGACGGCTCGCGCTATTGCGCACTTCTCACCGAGGCTGACAGCGCTATCGTATTCTACAACTTCGTAACGGGCACGACCTACGCGCCCGAAGCAACGGCACAATAAAATCAAAAACGGCGTGGGGCAAATGCA
>JAFXAC010000030.1 GCA_017522125.1 Clostridia bacterium
GATTTTGCCGTCGTCGGCGTACGAGGGTACGCCAGAGGGCAAAATCGCGGCTAAAAAATACGTATAAAAATCGAAATCCGTGAGGATTTCTACCTTAAAAAAACCGCTTTCTTCATCCTTTTGGACGAAAAAAACGGTCTTTTTTCTTTACTTATTTTTGTATTTTTGTTCTGCGCTAAATGAGACAGCCCCTATATGCTTTCAAGCGATTTGCTTAAAAATGCTTTGGTCTTGGGCGAGACGGGGTGGTCGAATACCTCCTCAGGAGTTCCCATTTCCTCGATAACACCGTCCGCCATAAATATGACCTTGTCGGCTACGTTCTTGGCAAACTCCATCTCGTGAGTCACGACTATCATAGTCCTTTCCTCAACGGCAAGTGCCTTGATGACCTTAAGCACCTCGCCCGTAAGCTCGGGGTCGAGCGCCGAGGTCGGCTCGTCAAAGCAGAGTATGTCGGGCTGAAGCGCAAGCGCACGCGCGATAGCAACGCGCTGTTGTTGACCACCCGAAAGCTGACAGGGGTACGAATCCTTCTTTTCGGAAAGTCCTACCATCGAAAGAAGCTCCGCCGCCTTTTTCTCTATCTTTTCTATCTCCGCCGCCTTCAGCTTTGCGTCAAGGGTTTTGTTTTTTATTGCTTCCTTGATCTTTAACTTTGGGGCAAGAGTAATATTATCAAGCACCGTATACTGTGGGAAAAGGTTAAAGGACTGAATAACAAGACCGAAATGAAGCCTTAATTCTCTTATCATTTTGTCCGTATACTTTTCGGCAGAATCCGAATCGTACACCGCCGTTCCGTCAACGAGTATCTTGCCGTTGTCTGGAACCTCAAGGTAATTGAGACACCTGAGCAGCGTGGTCTTGCCGCTTCCCGAAGAGCCGATGATGGCAAGCACCTCTCCGCGATCAAGCTCAAAGCTGATCCCCTTAAGCACCTCGGTCTTACCAAAGCTTTTTTTGATATCCTTTACTTCAAGCAAAGCCATAGCAGACCTCCTTATACCTTATAGTAATCAAGCTTCTTTTCGAAGTATCCGAAAAGGAGCGAGAGTGCGCCGACAAACACGAGATAAAATACTGCCGTATAGAACAGAGGCCACATAAGACCGTACGCGGCGTAGTTTTCCGCCGCCTTGATTATCTCTACGACCATAATAACTCTTGCAAGTGCCGTATCCTTAACAAGCGTGATTATCTCGTTGGACATCGGAGGGATGATGCGCTTGACGACCTGCATAAGCACGACCTTGAAGAAGATCTGCGTTTTGGTCATACCAAGCACCTGACCCGCCTCATACTGTCCCTTCGAGATGCTTTCAATTCCGCCGCGGTATATCTCGGAAAAATAGCAGGCGTAGTTTATTACGAACGCCGCAACGACCGAGCCAAGACGGGAAAAGATAGGACCGCCAAGCAGAATGCCGGGCACGTAAAAAACTATGATGACCTGAAGCATAAGCGGCACGCCGCGTATGATCCAAACGAATATTTTTGTTATATACGCCAGCGGCTTGAACCTTGACATTGAGCCAAACGAAATGACCAAACCCAAAGGAAGCGCTAACACGAGTGTTAGCGCAAATATCAGGCAGGTCTGCTCAAGTCCCCTAAGCAAGCTTAAGGTAACTTCCCAAAAACCCATTATTATATTCCTTTGTTAAACGAATTAAGCGTTAATTATTCGATGGTCTCGGTGACCTTGAGAACGTTCTCAAATTTGTACTTCTTTGCGAGCTCCATGAGCTTGCCGTTTTCCTCAAGCTCCTTGATAGCGGCGTTTACCTTAGCGGTAAGGTCGCTTCCCTTCTTGAAGCCGATAGCGTAGATCTCGGACTCGAGCTGGATAGCGTCAACGATTGCAAGATCTGCATAGTCGCCCTTGCCGCAGAGGTTCTGCGCAAGAAGGATATCAACTACGATGAAGTCAACTGCGCCCGACTTAAGCTCGGTGAAAGCATTTATCTGTGCAGTAGCCTTAACGATCTTATCAGCATCGGTAACGGTCTTAGCGTAAGCCTCGCCTGCGCTTCCGCCCTCAACGCAAGCCTTCTTGCCTGCGAGAGCAGCCTCACTGGTGTAGTTAGCAACGTCAGCAGCCTTTACAACGATGCACTGCTGGTTGAGCATATAACCGTAGGAGAAGTCAACGAGATCGCTTCTCTTAACGCCGTCGTCGCTGGAGTTAGCGGTGAAGCCGTTCCATACGCAGTCGATAGCACCGGAATTAAGCTCGTTGTATTTCTGGGCCCAATCAATAACCTGGAACTTAACTTCCATACCGAGAATCTTACCGACCTCCATAGCAAACTCGGATTCAAAGCCGATCCAGTTACCGTCAGCATCCTGCTCATTAAGATTAGGAATGATGGTAACGCCGCAAGTAAGAACGTCGTTGCTCTTAGCGCAGGAAGCAAAGCCGATAGCGCACATTACGAGTGCAAGAATAAGTGCAAGTGTTTTTTTCATAAGTAAAATCTCCTGATAATGTATTTTAGCATTTTACCTTGCTAAAGTGATAATATAGTAACATATTTTTTGCGGTTTGTCAATACTAATTTGAAAAAATATAGCAAAACGGGTAAAAAAGCAAGGACGCGGCTTGGAAGCACGCCGCGTCCGCTATTTTATGAGAAGAAAATTATCAAAAACTGTGATACGAGCACCACGGCTATGAGGGCGATGGGGTACGTTGCCGCATAAGCGGACGCTACGTCCTCCGTTCCCGACACGTTGATGAGCGTACCGAGCGCGGGAGTGGACGTCATACCGCCCGTAATAGAGCCGAGGTTGTTGAGCAGACTTAGCTTCAGCGCGTATCTTGCAAAGATATAGCCGACTATCATCGGAACGATGGTCATCGCCACGCCGTAAACGAAATACATTACGTCAAAGTTTGCAACGAACTCCGCTCCGCCGTCGATACCTGCGCCTATGAGGAACAGCATAAGTCCAAGCTCGCGGAACACCTTGAGCGTGGTTTCCTTGGGCATAAGGCTGATCTTGCCGATCCTGCCGAAATGTCCGAGAATGAGCGCAACGAGAAGGCAACCGCCCGTGGTAGTAAGCGAGAAGGTGGTACCAGGAATCTTAATAGCTCCAACAAATACGCCGAGAACGGCGGCAAGAGCGAACACCATAAATCCGAAGGGGTCCATTTCTATGAGCTTACCGTTATACTTCTTTTCCTCTCCGTCAGAAACCTGAGTGAGCTTTTTTCTTTCCTCATCCATATTGGCACGGGTGAGCTTCGGCATAAGCTGAACGAAAAGCACGACTCCGATAACGCCGAAGATGTAGGCTATACCGTGTCCTACGGAAACTACGCTTTGAAGGTCGGCGGCTACGGTTTCCTTTGCGGCGGAGAATGCGGGAGTGGACGTCAGCGATCCCGAAAGCAGACCGACGATCATAGCGGTGAGATAGTCGTTTTCAACACCGCCTATCATTCTTCCAACGTATATACATCCAACAGCGGCAAGTCCGCCCGCGATTATGATGATAAGTCCGAGAAGAACGTAGGATTTGAAATTCTTTTTCATATTTCCAAAGAATTTCGGTCCTGCGATAAATCCAACGGCGGTAACGAACAGGATGAGTCCCAAGGACTCAACTATTTTAAGCGCGTTGCCCGTATAGTTTGCACCCGAAGCCACAAACTGTGTCGAAAGCTCGTCGTGGAAGAAGCATCCAAAGAGGAGAGCTACGATAAACACGCCCGCAGTACCGAGAGAGACGCCCTTTACGGTTATTCTGCCGAGAGCGTAGCCTACGGCGGCAATAGCCATTACGCAAAACAAAAGGAAGGTAACTCCGCTTACGGAGATAACACCAAAAAGATTCATCGTCTAAAAGTCTCCTTATTTGCGTCTGTAATCGGGCAGGAGCTTGGGAGAGACCGCATCGGTAACGATGCCAGCATCCTTGCACTCCTTGGCAAAAGCGGCGATGTGGTCAAGCGTGAGCTTGCCTACGCTTACCTCGCGGCTCTTTGCCGCCGCGTTCTTGCCTGCGCTTCTACCGAAAACGATGATGTCGAGAAGCGAGTTGCCCATAAGTCGGTTTCTGCCGTGGATACCGCCAACAGCCTCGCCCGCAACGTATAGATTCTTTACTGCGGTGGTCATTCCGTCGGCGTCAATGTCAAGTCCGCCGTTCTGATAATGGAGCGTGGGGTAAACGAGGATGGGCTCCTTGCGAATGTCGATGCCGTACTCGGCAAACATACGCATCATAGCGGGAATCCTCTTTTCGATAGTTCCCTCTCCGCCTATCTTTTCTATCATAGGCGTGTCAAGCCATACGGCAGTACCGCTGCCCGTATCTACGCCGTTCTTTCTGTCGGAGCATTCGCGGATTATAGATGCGGCGGCAACGTCACGCGTTTCAAGCGGGTGCATAAACACCTTGCCGTCCGCATTGACGAGCTTTGCGCCGAGGGAGCGTACCTTTTCGGTAACGAGCGCGCCGAATATCTGCGAGGGGTACGCCGCGCCCGTGGGGTGGTATTGCAGAGTGTCTGCGTAAAGGAGCTTTGCTCCAACGCGATAGCCAAGCACAAGACCGTCTGCGGTCGCGCCGTAGTGATTAGAGGTCGGGAAGCCCTGATAGTGCATTCTGCCCGCGCCGCCCGTTGCGATAATAACGGTCTTTGCGCGTGCCACCATAAGCTCGCCCGTTTCCATATTCATAAGAACTGCGCCTGCGGCGTTGCCCGCATCGTCAAGAATAAGCTCGACGGCAGACGTAAAATCAACCACGGTAATACCGCTGTTAAGCACCTCGTCGCGCAGAGTGCGCATTATCTCCGCTCCCGTGTAGTCCTTCGCGGCGTGCATACGCTTTCTTGACGTTCCGCCGCCGTGCGTGGTTATCATAGTGCCATCCTCGGTCTTATCGAACTCAACGCCAAGCTCATTGAGCCAAAGGATGGCATCGGGAGCGTCGTTTACGAGCTTGTAGAGAAGCTCGGGCTTTGCGGCAAAATGTCCGCCTCCAAACGCATCAAGGTAATGGATAGCGGGGGAATCGTTGGGCTTATCAGCCGCCTGAATGCCGCCCTCCGCCATCATCGTGTTTGCGTCGCCCATACGGAGCTTTGTAACTATCATAGTGTCGGCACCTGCTCTGTGCGCCTCGATAGCGGCAGAGGTTCCCGCGCCGCCGCCGCCGATGACGAGAACGTCAACGTCGTACGCGGGGGAGTCAAGGTCCACGTCGTCAGCCTTTATGCGGCTGTTAGCCTGAAGAGTGTCCGCAAGCTCGTGGGGGACAACGTCGCCCTTGTTTGCGCCTACCTTAAGCGCAACGAACTCGCTCTTTTTGTAGTCGGGATGGTATGCGGCAAGCAGCTCTTCCTTTTCCTTTGCGCTCATTCGGGCGGGCTCGTATGCGATATTAGCCTCGCGTGCCGCCTCGACTGCCGCAATAGATGCAGTGAATTTTTCAGAATACATCGTCGCTACCTCCTTACTTTTCTATCTCGCGGTTGTTGTAAAGCTCTTTCATCTCGTCGATGGGCTTCTGCATAAGAGATTCAAGAAGCTCCTCGAAGGTGCCGTCCTTTATCTCTTTTACGCGGTCCTCAAGATGTGCGGACTTCGGAGCGAGATACTTTCCGTTAAGTCTGCGTGCGAGCATAGCTACCTGCGGATGCGAGATGCCTGCGGGGCAACGGGACGAGCAAATGCCGCACATTACGCAGTCAAAGGACTCCTCGGCGCACTTTTCGTACTCGCCGCGCTGTGCGTACGCTATGTACTGCATAACGTTGAGCTTCTGTGCGCAGGACTTCGTGCATGCGTTACATCCGATACAAGCGTATATTTCGGGATAAAGCTGCATCATTATCTGCTCGGTGGGCTTTATCCTTTCTACGTCATACACCTGCTTGACAAGCGGGAAGAAAGGCAGAGTTGCGATATACATACCGTCCTTTACCTGAGTTTTGCAGGCAAGGCAGACCTTGAGGTCGCGCTCCCCCTTGATGCGATAGATGGTAGCGCAAGCGCCGCAAAAGCCGTTACGGCATCCGCAGCCTCTTACAAGCTGATAGCCCGCGTATTCCATAGCGCACATAATGGTAAGATCGGACGGAACGTCATATTTCTTTCCAAATAGATATATTGTTACTGTATCTTGCATAAGAAGTTCTCCTTTTATCAATACTCGTCGGGCAGCTCGTCTATCTCGTCAAAGCGGAATACGGGGCCGTCCTTGCAGACGTATTTTGAGCCGACGTTGCATCTTCCGCATTTGCCGATTCCGCACTTCATACGAAGCTCAAGCGTGGTATAGACGTTCGTTTTATCAAAGCCCTGCTCCAGAAGCCCTGCGAGCGTAAACTTTATCATAATGGGCGGACCGCAGAGAATAACGGTCTTGTCCGTGGAGAAATTAAGCTCCTTGACGTAATTGGGAACGAAGCCAACGTGTCCGTCCCAGTCGTCGTGCGGGTTGTCTATGGTAAGGTGTACGCTGATGCCGCTGTCGCCGCACCACTCGCCTACGATCTCCTTGTAATCAACGAGATCCTCCTTGGAGCGTGCGCCGTATACGATGTCTATCTTTCCGTATCTGTTGCGGTAGTGGCGGGTGTAGTTTATAACGGAGCGCAACGGAGCAAGTCCTATACCGCCCGCGATAAAGAGCAGATCCTTTCCGACGAACTCGGTGTCCACGGGAAAGGCGTTGCCGTAAGGACCGCGAATGGTTATCTGCTGACCGACGTCGATCTTATGGAGCCAATCGGTAAGGCAACCGCATTTTTTGATGGAAAACTCCATAAATTCGGTATTTGTGGGTGAAGACGTGATAGAAAACATAGCCTCACCGACTCCCGGGATGGAAAGCATAGCGCACTGTCCGGGCTTATGCTCAAAATGCTTTTTACCGTCCTTATCCACAACGCGGAAGGTCTTGACGTCGGGAGTGTCTATTCTTACGTCCGTAACAACGCCGACGCTTGGGATAAGCAGTTCTTCTCTGGTGTTCATTCTTCCTTACCTCCAAGTTCTTTCATTACCTTTACGATGTTCATCGACACGGGGCAGCTTGATATGCATCTGCCACATCCTACGCAGCTGAACATTCCGTCGTGGTTGCTCGGGTAATACACGAGCTTGTGCATAAAGCGCTGACGGAAGCGCTCGACCTGCGTAAGTCGGGGGTTGCCGTGCGCCATTTTGGTAAAGTCGGAATACATACAAGAATCCCAGCAACGGAAGCGCTTGATGCCGTGTCCCGTGTCAAAATCCTTGATATCATAGCACTGACAGGTGGGACAAACGAA
>JAFXAC010000031.1 GCA_017522125.1 Clostridia bacterium
CGGGCGTTGCCGAGAGAGCGCATATCGCCGCAAGCCTTAACGGCAAAACTGTGGCTATGACCGCCCCCATCGCCGACGGCGATGACGTCGTTCTTTACACCTTTGCCGACGACGAGGGCAAGCGCGTATACCGCCACACCGCCGCCCACATTCTCGCGCAGGCAGTAAAGCGCCTTTATCCCGAAACCAAGCTCACCATTGGACCTGCCGTCGACAACGGCTACTATTACGATTTTGACAGCGACATCTCCTTTACGCAGGATATTCTTAAGAATATCGAAAACGAGATGAAGAAGATCATGCGCGAAAACCTTAAGATCGAGCGTTTTGAGCTTCCTCGCGCCGAGGCTATCGCCTTTATGACCGAAAAGAATGAGCCTTATAAGGTTCAGCTTATCGAGGAGCTTCCCGACGATGCAGTGATCAGCTTCTACCGTCAGGGCGAGTTCACCGACCTCTGCGCAGGCCCTCACCTTTTCTCCACGGCTACCGTTCGCGCCATCAAGCTCACGCAATGCACGGGCGCGTATTGGAAGGGCGATCAGTCCAACAAGATGCTCCAGCGCGTTTACGGTATTGCGTACCCCTCCAAGGAGGAGATGAACGCATACCTTACCGCCGTTGAGGAGGCAAAGAAGCGCGACCACAATAAGATCGGACGCGAGCTTGAATACTTCACCACGGTAGACAGTATCGGTCAGGGACTTCCCGTAATGCTCCCCAAGGGCGCAAAGACCATTCAGGTGCTTCAGCGCTTCGTTGAGGATGAGGAGCGCCGCCGCGGCTACCTTCTTACCAAAACTCCCCTTATGGCAAAGCGCGACCTCTATCGCATTTCGGGGCACTGGGATCACTACCTTGACGGTATGTTCATTCTCGGCGATCCTCACGATGAAACGAAGGAGTGCTTGGCTCTCCGCCCCATGACCTGCCCCTTCCAGTATCAGGTATTCCTTAACAAGAAACGCTCCTACCGCGATCTCCCCATGCGCCTTGGCGAGACCTCCACGCTCTTCCGTAACGAGGATTCGGGCGAGATGCACGGACTTATTCGCGTTCGTCAGTTCACCATTTCCGAGGGACACCTCATTCTCGCGCCCGAACAGCTTGAGCAGGAGTTCCGCGGCTGTCTTGAGCTTGCAAACTATATGCTTAAGGCAGTAGGACTTGCCGACGACGTGACCTACCGCTTCTCACAGTGGGATCCCGCCCGTACCGACAAGTACGAGGGCACTCCCGAGCAGTGGGAGGAGGCTCAGGGCGTTATGAAGCAGATCCTTGACCACATCGGGCTCAAATACAGCATCGGTATCGACGAGGCGGCGTTCTACGGACCGAAGCTCGATATCCAGATAAAGAACGTTCATGGTAAAGAGGACACTCTTATCACTATTCAGATCGATATGCTTCTTGCCAAGAAGTTCGGTATGGAATACACCGATTCGAACGATAAGCGCGTAACTCCTTACATCATTCACCGTACCTCCATGGGCTGCTACGAGCGCACGCTCGCACTCGTGCTTGAAAAATTCGCAGGCGCACTGCCTATGTGGATGGCTCCCGAGCAGGTAAGAGTCCTTCCCATCGGCGTTGAGCACGAGGAGTATGCTCGCTCCGTCCGCGAAAGACTTGAAGCGGCTGGCATTCGTACCGAGGTCGACGCGAGAAACGAAAAGATCGGATACAAGATCCGTCAGGCACAGCTTGAAAAGGTACCCTATATGCTCGTAGTCGGCGAAAAGGAAGCCGCAGAGGGCAAGGTTGCCGTCAGGACTCGTGCCGCAGTAGACCTTGGCGCGCTTTCGGTAGACGAGTTCCTTCTCAAAGCGCTTGAGGACGTTCGCACCCTTAAGCTTGACTGATCATAATGTAAATAAAAATAGCAAACAGCCGATATGGAACTTCCATATCGGCTGTTGTATGTTGTTAGATGGTTGCGTTAATTTACCTTAAATTCATCAACGTTTGCGATAAGGAACTTATAAAGCTCCTCGCCCCAAATCTTGCAACCGAATTTGCTGGGGTGTCCGCCGTAGCGCACCACGTTGGGCAGCTTTTTGTCGGTCATAAGAAGCTCCGTCTGGTCAAATACAGCCACGACGCTTTTCGACAGCTCGTTTCGGATGTAATCGTTTGCGGTGTACCAGGTCTTGATTCCGTTATCGTTGTAGCTTGTGTAGGGCGGCACGGTTTGAAGAATTACCTCGCATCCTGCCTCGTTCAGCTTGTCTACGACCTTTTTAAGATTTTGGCACAGTTGTGTTCCCGTAGCCTTGTCGGAGCTTATGTCGTTAACACCGAGACAGACTACGACGTAGTCAGCCTGCTTTGCCTTGAACAGCCACGAGCCGTCGGTCGCGGCGTCCTTGCATCTTGCGTATCCGATGCCCAGATTCCAGTACGCATAATCGTTGCCGAGCTTTTTGGACGTAATGGCGTTCCAGAAAACGTAATTGTTTTGTCCAACGCCGATGCCCTGAGTTATCGAGTCGCCAAGGTACGCAACGGTAGCCTTGACGTCTCTCTTGATGCCGACCATATTGGCAAGGGGAACATCCTTGCTTGATTTCCAGCTTCCGCCTTCCTTTTTGTAGGACGGGATGAGCGATTCAACGTGGCAGGGAACGCGCGAGCCCTTGAACTCTACCGCAACGGCTATATAATCGTCTGCCGCCGCGTTCAGCTTGACGGGGGCAGTTTCAAAGTAGGTAACGCCGTTGGTGTGCGTGTACTTCGACACGGCGGTGCTCACAAGAGTCATTTTGCCCTCGGCGTTTTGCGGGTTGGTCAGTTCCTTGCCGCCGAGAACGCCAAGCTTGACTCCCGTGATCTCAAAATCGTCAAGCTTCATATTCGGCACGCCGCTGTTGCCGCTTGCGTAGGTGGAGTCAATGGAGTTTGAGAACAGAACGGAATACTCAAACTCGCCGCCAACCGTCGCCTTATAAAACATCATTCCCTCGCTAACGCCACCATTGGCGGACGAGTTGTCGAAATAAAGCTGATTGGACGTTCCTGCGAGCGTGTTTGAAACGTAGTTCTTAAAGTATTCCATCTTTTCGCGCTCGGGCTTTGGCGGCTCGGTTTCGGGCGTGGGAGTAGTTTCGGCGGGCGTGGTTGCGCTCGGCGTAGTGTCGTTTGGCGTGGTGATTTCATTACCGCCCTCATTGTTGCACGCCGCAAGGCTTGCAAGCATCAAAAGGCAAAGTGCGATTACAAGTATCTTTAATATTTTGTTCATTGTCTTTCTCCGTGTGGATTTGTTATTTCCTTTATAGTATTATTTCCAAGAAATTTCTTTGAGCACGGGCAGGAAGTTTGTAACCTCTTGCGCCGTTTCGCTGACCTTCACGCCCGTTGTTGGAGCGTAGAAATACTGATAGCAAAATACGGATACGCCCGTGCATTTTTGAAGCTGTTTGGTGTGTTCAAGGCAACGCTTCAGAACGTCCCTGTTGTTCGCCCACTCGTCCTTGCCGCTTCCCGCCCATTTGTCCTCCTTGGACAGGGCCTTGCCAAACGTCATGCCGATGATAAGGTCGACCTTGCCGTTCTTTATAATATTTTGCCACGTTTTGCATACTGATTTGAAATCGTACGTCTGATGCTCAAGTCCGAAATAGACCTGCGGACAGATGTAATCAATATATCCGTCCTTTGCGCACCAAGTGTCCACGTCGGCATAGTCTCCGCGCACGTTGTTGATGTTGCCCGCGGGGCTTATTCCGAAAAGCAAGCCCTCGTCACACGCCTTCGTTGCGGCATAAAGCCCTGCGATCAGCTTGTTAAGCTCTGCCATACGGAACTCTGAAAGTAACAGCTTACCGCCGTTTCTTTTGTATTCCATATACGCACTGAAGTCGAATGCCTCGTCCTTCGTGGGATAGAAGTAATCGTCCATGTGCAAGCCGTCGAATTCGTATTTAGTAAGTATCTCCGTCGCACCGTCGATAATTAGCTTGCGCACGTCCTCGTAAGCGGGGTTGAGGTAGTAGTTGTTGCCCGATGCCACTATGTACTTGCCGCGCTCCTCGCCGCCGTACCATTTTTTGATGGCAAAGCGATCGTCAACGCTCTCTATCTCCTTAGTCGTCATCGCACGCATCGGATTTATCCACGCGTGTATCGAAAGCCCAAGCGCGTGCGCCTCGGCAACTATTATCGGAACGGGGTCGTAATCCGCAACGCTTCCGTAGCTTCCCACGACGTATTTCGACATCGGATAGTGATCCGAGGGATACATACTGTCGGCGTTGGGGCGCACCTGCAAATAAACGGTATTGAAGCCCATGTCCTTGAGGTTTGCAAGGACCTTTTTTATCCTTGACGTAAAATCCGCCTCGGGTCTTTGCTTACCCGATTTTGTATAGATCCCGTTGAGGTCAAATTGCGAAAGCCACATGGCTTTTACGTCGGTGTGCTGGATAATATTTCTTTTAGGCGGCATATCGTCATCATCTCCTTTGTCAATCGTGGTATCCGCGGTGCTGTCCGTCGCCGCTGCTGTAGTGTCCGCGGAGGTCGCGTCTGCAATCGTTGTGATATCGGCGGCGGACGTTCCGCGCGGGGTGGTTTCGCTTTCGGTGGGGGCGTTCTCGTTGCAGGCAATTATCGGAAGAACGAGCAACAACATCAAGAATGCCGCCGTAATTCGCACAAGCTTCATTTTTTCGACTCCTTTGGTTTTATATCTCTATTTTACTATCAAATCCCACCCGTGTCAAGTGCCGCTTTTTACCAAATGCGCTTTAGTTCAAAAGGTATATACCGAAATTAAGATATCCCGCAAACGTGACCCACAAAAGATACGGTATCATAAGATACCCCGCGCGCTTGTCAATGCCGTAAAAAAGAACGGTGCAAAGAAGTATCAACGCCCATAGAATGAGAAGCCAAACGAATGCAAGCAGATAATTTTCAAGGTTGAAAAAGATAATAGACCAGAAAAAATTAAAGAAGAGCTGGACTCCGTAAACGCGGAGCGCAGTTCGCGAGCGTGCGGGCATATTTGACGTAAGAACAAGATATGAGGCTACCCCCATAAGAACGTAGAGAATAGTCCAAGCCACGGGGAAGAGCCACGCGGGCGGCGAAAGCGGCGGCTTTGCCACCGAGTCAAACGTAGACATACTACCGCGCGTCAAAAGCGCCGAAGTGCCACCGACGGCAAGCGGTATCAAAATGCACACTATAAGCCTTTTCCATTGTATTTTCATAAAATCACCTCCTTTAAAATAGGTATGTGCCTGCCGCCCTTCCTATTCCTAAAGAAAATCTTAATGATTTACCCTATTTCTTTTTAATATATTATCTGCTATAATAAAAGCATCAAGCAAAGGAGATGAAAAAATGTACAACGTTCTTATTTGTGATGACGAGGCGGATATAGTTTCCGCATTAAAAATATACCTGACTGCTCCCGATATCAAGATATTTTGCGCATACACGGGTAAGCAAGCCGTAGAAATGGTCGATAGCGAGGATATACATCTTGTGCTTATGGATATTATGATGCCGCAAATGGACGGTATCTCCGCCGCGGTCAAGCTGCGCGAAACGAGCAACGTGCCGATAATATTTCTTTCCGCGAAAAGCGAGGACAGCGACAAGATACTCGGACTTAACGTGGGCGCGGACGACTATATAACGAAGCCGTTCAATCCCGTGGAGGTCATGGCTCGCGTGCGCTCGCATCTGCGCAGGTATTTCACCCTCGGCAGTGCGGTGCAACAGCCCGACAGCATAAGAGTTGGCGGACTTGAGCTTGCGGACAGCGAAAAAAGGCTGACGCTCGACGGCGAGCCTATCGCACTGACACCCACGGAATACGATATATTAAAGCTGCTTATATCAAACGTGGGAAAGGTGTTTTCGCCCGCAGAAATATACGAGAGGGTGTGGAATGACACTCCCTATGCAAGCGAAAACACGGTAGCCGTGCATATACGGCACATTCGTGAAAAAATTGAGATAGACCCGTCAAGCCCACGATATTTGAAGGTCGTGTGGGGGCGTGGATATAAGATAGAGAGGTCGTAAGATGAAAAGGAAAAATATTTTACATACGCTTGGGGCAAAAATGCTTATTATAATACTGCTTATTTGCTTTCTTGCCGTAAGCGTCCTTTCCGTTGCTTCGGTGGCTGTAATGCTTGAGCTTGAGGTTTATACCGTAAGCGAGGACGCTTGCCGAAACTCAGCGCTTGAAAGACGGGCGGAATACGATGCAAGAAGTCTTGCATTGTTCGTTGCGCAAATAAGTCCAAAGGACGAAAACGCACTCTTTGACAACACAAACGTTGCCGCAACCGTCGTCAAGGAAAAGGGAATGGAGATGCGCTCCTTTGATTCAGGC
>JAFXAC010000032.1 GCA_017522125.1 Clostridia bacterium
GGCACAAATTCGGGACTGTTCGGTACCGCCTTGCCCTTCGCCTTCTCGAATCTTTGGGGATTTTAATTTAATAAAATAGCCTTGAGGCGCACTTCCAAGAAGTGCGCCTATTTTTTTGAGTTTTTTCAAAAAACTATTGATTTATTTAATTAGCTATGGTAAAATTTAAATGAATAAGTGTATATTATTCCGACGAAAGGAAACACGGCTATGAAAAAAACAGTAGCATGGATATTGGCGCTTGCATTACTTGCGGTAGCGACCGTTATCGGCACGGTAGCCTATCTTACCGACGTGGACTCGGAAACGAACGTTTTTACCATCGGCAACGTCGATATCGACCTTCTCGAATACGAGCGCATCAATACTGAAACCAAGGATGCTGACGCAAATATACAGGAGTTCCACGATAACAAGCCCTTGCGTCCCGCCGTTATTGCCAAGGGCTTTGACTACACCGCAGGCGACACCTACGTCGATTGGACGCAGAGCGCCGTTGATTGGAAGCAGGACGGCGAGAACGGCTATACCTCTCCCATCTGGGACCCCACTAAGATCAACAACGAAGTTGATAAGATGGTGTTCGTCAAGAACACGGGCGATTACAGCGCGTACGTTCGAATCTTCTTTGCGTTTGAGGCGGGCGCATATACGACGTTTGCGCAGTTCCAAAACAAGATCCACCTCAATCTGAATGATACCGATTGGACGTGGGAATGGGAAGAGTATATAGGCGAAAAGAGCGGCGATAATTTTTTTGTAGCCTGCGCGACCTATAATTATGCTTTGGCTCCCGGTGACTATACGGAAATAAGCCTTTCGCAGATATCGCTTGATCCTGCCGCCTCCAACGTGGATGCAAGGGCGTTCAATAGGGGATACAGGGTCCTGGTTGCGGCTCAGGGAATTCAGTCGGAGGGCTTCGATACCCCCGGGCAGGCTCTTGAGAAGGGCTTTGGCACTGACGACCCCTTTGGTTTGAACTACTACAAGGGAGTGGACCTCAACACGGCTCTGCATTATTTTGAAGGCGACAAGACGGGGACGCAGATCACCAAAAAGGTTTCTTCCGTAACCTTCGGCTTGAAGGAGGATTACCCCGAGCTGGAAACGCAAGACGGCACGCTTACAAAGAACGAAACGTTAGAGGGCGATCAAGCCGTATCAGCCTCGCCGGTCCACACCTACTACGTTCCCGACGGCGAAAATTATAAGCTCTACGTCCTCGCGGATGAGGGCGCGGTCTATGCTCCGAAAACCTGCGCCGGCTTGTTCAATGAAATGACGGCGTTGACAGAGGTAAAAGCCGGAAGCCTGAACGTCAAGTATGCGACGGAGATGTACAATATGTTTAAGGGCTGCTCCAATTTGGTAACTCTCGAAGGCACGGAGAATTGGGACGTGAGCAAGGTTACGAATATGTCATTTATGTTTTCCGGGTGTCAAAAGCTTGCGGCGCTTGACGTTTCAACGTGGCAAACGAATAGTCTGATCTATGCAAATTATTTATTCAACTCTTGCGCTTCCCTTGAAACGCTTGACGCTTCAAGGTGGAACGTGAATAACGTTACCGAGATGAACGCTATGCTCAGTGGGTGCGAAAAATTGAAGGCCTTGGAACTCGGCGGCTGGGATGTCGGTAACGTTAAAACTATGGGCTCAATGTTCTCCAATTGCTATGAACTTGCGTCCTTGGACGTTTCGGACTGGAATGTCGAAAGCGTAAATAATTTTACTGAGATGTTCAAAAACTGCTCTGTACTTACGTCCTTGGACGTTTCGAAGTGGAATACCTCTAACGCCACCTTAATGGGAAGCATGTTTTACTGTTGCGAAAACTTGGCGATATTGGACGTGAGCAAATGGGACGTTGGAAACGTAACCGTAATGAATCATATGTTCTACAAATGTACGTCACTGGCGAAGCTCGAATCGTCACGCTGGGATACCTCCAAGGTCACCACGATGTCGAATATGTTCTACAGTTGCTCGTTGTTGACGGAGCTTGGTACGTCGGGCTGGAACACCGCAAACGTCACCACGATGGAGAATATGTTCTTCGGATGCAATGCGTTGGAGGATATTAACGTGTCGAACTGGGATACCTCCGAGGTCACCACGATGCAGAATATGTTCTTCGGATGCAATGCGTTGGAGGATATTAACGTGTCGAACTGGGATACCTCCAAGGTCACCACGATGGCGTGCATGTTCCAAAATTGTTATAAACTGACGAATATTGCCGTATCGAACTGGAATACCGCTAACGTCACCACGATGCAGAATATGTTCTACAAATGTACGACAATGACGAAGCTTGAAGCACCTAACTGGAATACCTCCAAGGTCACCACGATGGCGAACATGTTCCAATTTTGCAATGGACTGACGGAGATAGACGCATTGAACTGGAACGTCTCCAAGGTCACCACGATGGCGAGCATGTTCAGTTCTTGCTCGGTGCTGACGAAGCTCGAGGCGTCGAACTGGTATACCTCCAGCGTCACCGATATGAGTTCTATGTTCAACGGTTGCAAGGCATTGACGAATATTGACGTGTCGGACTGGAATACCGCTAACGTCGCCACGATGGCGCAGATGTTCAACGGCTGCAAGGCATTGACGAATATTGACGTGTCGGGCTGGAATACCGCTAACGTCACCGATATGAGGTATATGTTCCAAGATTGCGAAAAGCTTACTTCCATATCCACTTCGCGCTGGAGCGTCAACAAGGTAACGACCATGGAGTATATGTTTAATAGATGCAAAGCGTTGACGGATATAGATCTCAGCGGATGGAATACCGAATCCCTCGAGAATACAAAGTACATGTTTAGCAATTGCTCAGCACTTGTGACGATCTATGCAAACGAAAATTTCAAGACCGAAAAGATCACGAGCTCGGACGTTATGTTCGGCAGCTGCAGTAATTTGAAGGGCGGCAATGGTACGGAGTGGGACGGAAGTAAAACCGACAAGACCTACGCTCGCGTAGATACCGAAGGAAATCCCGGTTACCTTACCTACAAGGCAGCACCGACCACCAATCCCTAAATTTAATTAACGATCAAATTCGCCCCCGACCGTAAAGGTCGGGGGCGATCGTTTTTTGTTCGCTTTTGCTTTATTCGCGTTTATTTTATAATGCCGCCGCCGATAAGCTCGTCGCCGTCAAAGAAAACGGCGGATTGCCCGCGCGCGGGAGCGCGTTGCGGCGTGTCAAAAACTATCCTGAAGCCGTCGCCGTAGGGCGCGAGCAGAGCAGGTGCGCTCATTTTCGTGTATCTTATGCGCACGTCCGCGCGAAAGCTCTCCGTAGGCGGTGTCTTGGACGGAAAAACGCATCGGTCAACGAAAATCTCCTTTTCAAAAAGGCGCTCGCCCGTGCAAAGCACGATGCGATTTGCGCTTGCGTCTATATCCTTGACGTACAGCGGCTCGGTAAACGCGATCCCAAGCCCCTTGCGCTGTCCGACGGTGTAATCGATGATTCCCGTGTGCCGACCGAGGACGTTTCCGTCGCAGTCAACGAAATCACCGCACGGAACGTCGCGTCCAAGCGTTTGGCGCAGGAAGGTCGCAAGTCCGCCCTTTTCAATAAAGCAAACGTCCTGACTTTCCTTTTCGGCGGCGCAAGTAAAGCCCTCCGTCTTTGCTATCTCCCGCACCTGAGCCTTCGTAAGCCCCGCAAGGGGAAGCACGAGCCTTGAGAGGATATCCTCGGTCAGCGTATAAAGGAAATACGTCTGATCCTTCGCGGCGTCCGTTGCGGCAGAGATCCTGTATTCGCCGTTCGCCTTTTTTCTTAACGAGGCGTAGTGTCCCGTCGCGATAAGGTCAAAGCCGTGCGCGTCGGCAAACTCAAGCATTTTGGGGAATTTTATGTGCTTATTGCACAGCACGCAGGGGTTGGGCGTTTGTCCGCTTGCGTACGCCTCGGCGAAGGGAAGGATGACCTTTTCCCTGAACGCAGAGCGCATATCCACCGTTTCGTGCCTGATGCCAAGCTCATCAGCCGCGCGTCGCGCGTCGTCGGCAAGCGTGTGCTGCGACTCGTGCATTATGAAGGTTATTCCCGTCACTTCGTGTCCGTCACGAAGCAAAAGACGTGCGGCTACCGTGCTGTCGACTCCGCCACTCATGCCAAGCAGTATTTTTGCCATATTGCGCTCCTTTCGCGGTTTTATATAATTATACAACACTGAAAATAAAAAGCAAGAGAAAATTTACAAATACCTATGGTAATTTTCTCAAATATGTAGTATAATAAGATGAAAAAATATGACGAAACGCAAAGGATGCATATTATGAATCTTGATAGATTGCTTTTTGGCGATTACAGTAAAAAACAAATAAAAAAGATAACCAAGCTTGCGCAGGCGGTCGAGGCTCTTGCCGATAAATACCGCGCAATGTCGGAAGCCGATCTTCGCGGGACGAGTGACGTTCTGCGTGCAAGGCTTGCCGCGGGCGAAACGCTTGACGACATTCTGCCAGACGCATTTGCCGCAGTGCGCGAGGTCGCTGACAGAATACTCGGCAAGCGCCCCTTCTACGTTCAGATACTCGGCGGAATCCTTCTGCATCAGGGTAGAATTGCCGAGATGAAAACGGGTGAGGGTAAAACCCTCGTAGCTACGATGCCCGCGTATCTTAACGCGCTTTCGGGCAAGGGCGTGCATATCGTTACCGTAAACGATTACCTTGCCGAGCGTGACGCGCAGGAAATGGGCAGAATATACGAATATCTCGGACTCACCACGGGTGTCGTTCTGAAAACGATGGCTCCCGACGTCAAGAGGGCGCAGTATCACGCCGACATCACCTACGGCACGAACACCGAGTTCGGCTTTGACTATCTGCGCGATAATATAGCGAGAACTCAAAGCGCGCTTCTTCAAAGAGGACATAACTTCTGTATCATCGACGAGGTGGACTCCATTCTCATCGACGAGGCAAGAACGCCGCTTATTATTTCGGGCGTTGGCGACAAGACGAGCGATATCTACGAAAAATGCGACGCGGTCGTTCGCTCTATGACCAAGAGAGTTATAAAGGAGCACGACAGCAAGGAGGAGATAGACGAGGAGAGCGTTGACTATATAGTTGACGAAAAACGCTCCAGCGCAGTCCTCACGCCCCGTGGTGCAAAGAAGGCGGAGGCGCATTTCGGTATTGATAACATTAACGACCCCGAAAACGCCGTTATCGCACACAACGTAAATCAGGCGATCCACGCCCACGGAGTCAAAAAGAGGGACGTTGACTACGTTATCGTAGACGGTGAGGTCATTATCGTCGACCCCTTCACGGGCAGACTTATGCCCGGACGTCGCTATCAGGACGGACTTCATCAGGCGATCGAGGCAAAGGAAAAGGTCAACGTAAAGGGCGAGAGCCGCGTTAACGCGACCGTTACCATTCAGAATTATTTCAGAATGTACTCAAAGCTCTCGGGTATGACGGGTACCGCCATGACCGAGGAAGAGGAGTTCAGACAGATATACGGACTTGACGTTGTGGAAGTTCCCACAAACAAGCCCATGATCAGAAAGGACAACCCCGACCGTATTTTCGTTGATGCAAATTCAAAGTATGCCGCAATACTCAATCAGGTAAGAGCTTGCCTTGAAAAGGGACAGCCCGTGCTTGTCGGTACTGCCTCGGTCGAAAAGTCCGAGCTTATGTCAAGCATTCTTCGCCGCGCGGGCATCAAGCACAATATGCTCAATGCGAAGAACCACGAGCGCGAGGCGGAGATAATAGCAGACGCAGGCAGACCGTCCGCCGTTACCGTTGCCACCAATATGGCGGGCAGAGGCACGGATATAATGCTCGGCGGAAACGCGGAGCATATGGCAAAGAACGAGATGCGCCGCCTCGGTATTCGCCCCGACCTCATAGCGCAATCGACGGGTACTGCCCCCACGGACGATATTGACGTGCGCAACGCAAGAAACACCTTCAAGATGTATTTTGAAAAATACAAGGAGGCTATCGCGCCCGATCGCGACGCAGTTGTTGCCGCGGGCGGACTTTACATCATCGGCTCCGAGCGCCACGAGTCGCGCCGAATAGACAATCAGCTCCGCGGACGCTCGGGACGTCAGGGTGACCCGGGTGAATCCACGTTCTTTATCTCGCTTGAGGACGATATTATGCGTCTGTTCGGCGACGATAGAATGAAGCGCTTTTCCGCATTTTCCTCGAAGCTCCTTCAGGGAACGGACGGCGACCTTTCGCAGAACACGAGAATTCTTTCCGACGTTATGGAAAAGGCGCAAAAGCGCATTGAGTCCGAGAACTTCAAGCGCCGCAAGAGCGTGCTTGAGTACGACGATATACTCAACGAGCAGAGAAAGCAGATATATGCGCAGAGAAACGAGATCCTTATGGAAGGCGACGTTTCCGAGAAGATCAAAAATATGATAATCTCCACCATTGCGGAAAACGTGGAGCTTGCAACCACCTCGGCACACGACGAGGATCAGCCTTGGGATTTCGAGCAGCTCTACCGCAAGTACGGCGGCTGGGGCTGTCACGAGGGCGAGCTTGATTTTGCCGTCGGTGACGAAAGTGACGAAAACTCCGATCGCATAGGCGACCTCATTACCGAAAACGCACTTGCACTCTACGAGAGCCGCAAGCAGCAGGCGGGTGAGGAGCTGTTCAAGCGCTTTGAGCGCGCTATCCTGCTCGGAAGCATAGACGAGCTGTGGCTCGATCACATCGAGGGAATGGAAAACCTTGAGCGTAACGTTATGCTTCAATCCTACGCGCACCGTGACCCTCTTACCGAATATAAGATAACGGGCTCGAATATGTATGCCGATCTTATCGACGAAATCAGACAAAAGACCGTGCGCGAGGTGCTTACGCGCAAGCTCCCCGAAACCGTCGTTATTTCGGCGGCGGACCTTCGCGGACTTAAGTTTGGCAGAGTAGGAGAGGGCGGTCCTCGCCGTCCCATGCCCGCACCTGCGGCTACCTCGGCGGCTATGAACGCCGAAAAGCTCGGCCCGAACTCCCCCTGCCCCTGCGGAAGCGGTAAAAAGTACAAAAAGTGCTGTGGCGCAGGAAAGCAGACTGAGGGATAATCATGGGATTCGGAATTCTCGTAGTCGGATATTTCATAACCTTCATAATGTCAATGACGCTTTACGGCTGGGCAATAAGGCTCGTCGGATATATAATTATGGCGTCGGCGTGTGTGAAGATAAAGGAATATTTTCCACATTTCAAATATTCGCTCCTTGTGCTTGCGCTACTTGCGATCTCAGGCGTAGCCGAGGCTGTGCTTGAGGTTTCACGGCTTGTCGGCTACGCTCCCGCTTGGCTTTCTCAAGCGACGGTAATAAACGGATACGCTCGCTTCGTGCTTCAGCTTGCATTCCATTTTGCACTCCTTATTTCCATAAGCTTTGCGGCGGGCGAGGTCGAGTTACCCGACAAGCGTATTTCAGCGGTCACGGATATCGTAGCGGTTTCGTTTTCATCGGTTATGTACGTTTTGTCCCTCACCTACCCGAGCATCGGCAGTGTTGCCGTGCTTGTGGGACTTGCGGCAAATATAATGGTAATGGTGCTTTTGTTCGGCTGTTATATGCGTATTTGCCCCGAGGGAGACGAGGATATGCCTCACCGCAAATCAGGCATTCCCTTCATTGATAAGATAAACGATTCTCTTGAAAAGAGAAACGTCGAGGAGCTTGAAAGAAGCAAGGCGGAAATAGCCGCGCGCAGACGCTCGCTTCAGGAGCGAAATGAGAAAAAGAGTCAAAAAAGCTCTAAAAAGAAAAAATAAGTAAAGGAAACGGTGAAATGACAAAGCAAGCCACAATAAGAGGCAAAAGATTCGGCTTCGGCATGATCTTTTTCGGCTTGATATTCCTTTTTAACCCCGATATCGCCGTGGTAGACGTTCTCCCCGATCTGTTCGGATATTTGTTTATCACGCTTGGACTTAAATATCTGCGCGATATGTGTCCGCATATCGAGGCGGCAAGCGTCGGTTTTTCGAGAATGCTCATTGTCGGAGCGGCGAAGCTGCTTTCGATAGCATTCATTTTCGGACTGACAAGCTTTGATACAAGACCTACTATGATCTTGCTTTTTGCATTCAGCATTGCAGTAGTTGAGATCATCGTTGCCGTACCCGCGTGGAACGCGCTTTTTGACGGCATAATTTATCTTTCCCAGCGCACCGTGGACGGCGTTGCCCTCAAGGCTGACCGCTTTGGCAGGGATTATACTACAAGAATAAAAAAAGCTACGGTTTTCTTTATTTGGTCAAAGAACGTGCTTGCCGTGCTTCCCGAATTTGCATCTCTTTCGGGGCAGTCCTACGACGACACGGCGTTCGACTGGTCGCGCTTTATCGGACTTTTCCGCATTCTCGCCTTTGCCGTGATGCTCACCGTAGGCGTGGTATGGCTTATTCGCGCTATGCGCTATTTTTGGAGCATAGGTTCAGACACCCCATTCATCACCGCGCTTAAGGAAAAATATAATACCGAGGTGGCATCGAGAAGCGGACTCTTTATGCGCCGTAACATAAAGCTCGCGCTCGGTGTTGCCACTCTTGCGTGTCTGCTTTGCGCGGACGTGTTTTTCAGCATTACGGACTATATGGACGTGCTTGATGTCTTACCCGATTTTGTATGCGGTGCGGCATTCCTGCTCGTTTTCGTTTTACTCAGAGGATTTTCTGCAAAAAAGGCAAAGCGCGGAATTATTGCTTCTGCCGTATATACCGTTGTTGCCGCAGTATCGTGGGGATCAAACAACAGCTTTGTGCACGAATTTACATACGTCCGCATTTGGAAGGACAGCGACGCTTACGGCAAGTTTTTCAGCCTTGTTTTGCCGCTTTCCGTGCTTGAGAGTGTGCTTTTCGCAGTTGTTATATTTATATTGCTTTCGGCTATGAAGGACGTCGTGGCAGAGCATTGCGGATATCTGCCGGACACGCTGTCGGACGATTACCGCGTCGGACGTATGAGCGCGATAATGAGCGAAATGAAGAAAAGGATGATACCCATAGGCGTTTTTGCCGTCGCTGTTGCAGTATGCAACGCCGTGGCGGGACTTATGGCATCACTTCCGGGCTTTGCGGCGGGCGAGGGGCGTAATTCACTTATCATTATCAGCGAGATATGGTGGATAATCACACTCGTGCTTTCGCTCTTGCTTGCGGCAACGTTTTGGTCGTTCTCAAATGCCGTTAATGAGGAAGTTGATTCGAGATATATGCTCGACTGAATAAAGACGCGCATGTTCGGCAATAATTTTAATGCGATACGCGGACTTCCGCAAATTCACATCGCTGAGAGATTATAATGAACAACAACCAGAACCAGAACCAGAACAAAAATCAGAACCAGAATCAGAACAAAAACCAGAATCAGAACCAGAACCAGAATCAGAACAGAAACAACCAAAACAGTCAGCAGAGCAAATAATTATTATGGGGCTGTCGCTTGACAGCCCTATACATATAAGGTGAAAAATGACAGAGCTTGAAAACAGATACATAAAAGCCAAAAGAGCGCTATTCGATAAGGTCCACGCAAGCCTTAACGAAATGCAGAGAAGGGCGGTTCACACCACCGAAGGCCCTCTGCTCGTTATAGCGGGCGCGGGAAGCGGAAAGACTACCGTTCTCGTAAACCGAATAGCGCAGATAATACGCTACGGAAACGCGTACTACGATGAGAGCGTTCCCGCGCGTCTGTCCGCCGAAACCGTGGCGGCGTTTGAGGCGGCGGGCGAGCTTAGCGCCGAGGATATAGAGCCGCTTCTCGGCGAGTTCTCCGCATCGCCCTGTGCGCCGTGGAACGTGCTTGCCATAACCTTTACGAACAAGGCGGCAAAGGAGATAGTCGAAAGGCTATCTCGCGTGTTCGACGGCGACGATATTGCCAAAAGCATATGGGCGGGAACCTTCCACTCCATATGTATGCGCATACTTCGCTCGCACTCCGAAAAGCTCGGATACGGCGGCACGCTTACGATATATGATGCCGACGATAGCAAAAAGCTGCTCACGGCGGTCATGAAGGAGCTTAATATCGACGAAAAGCAGTTTACCGTGCGCTCAGTCGCGGGTGAGATAAGCCGCGCCAAGGAAAGGCTTCTTGACCCCGAGGCGTATACCGAGGAGGCGACGGCTTTCCGCGAAAAGACCTGCGCTAAAATATATAAGCTCTACCAGAGCCGACTTAACGAGTCGAACGCGCTTGATTTCGACGATATCATTATGCAAACGGTGTTCCTTCTTCGCCGCGAGGACGAGGTGCGCCGCTATTATGCCAACAAATTTAAGTATATATGCGTAGACGAGTATCAGGATACGAATCACGCGCAGTTTGAGCTTTGCTCGCTCCTTGCATCGGAATGGCGCAATATTATGGTCGTCGGAGATGACGACCAGAGCATTTACCGCTTCCGCGGAGCGACCGTAGAGAATATCCTCGGCTTTGACTCGACCTATCCCGATGCCAAGGTAATAAAGCTTGAGCAGAATTATCGCTCCTCGGCGGTTATCCTCAACGCCGCAAACGCGGTGATCGCGAAAAACACAAAACGCCGCCCCAAGCGCCTTTGGACAGACAGCGAGGACGGCGAGAATATAAAGATCGAGGAGTGCGAGGATCAGAACGAGGAGGCGAGAAGGATCGCCGACCTCATAACCCGCCTTGTCGCAAAGAACCAGTACAGCTACCGCGATTTTGCGATACTCTACCGTGTAAACGCGCAGTCAAGCACCATCGAGCGTACCTTTGCGAAAAGCGGCTTGCCGTACAGAATTTACGGCGGTGTGCGCTTTGGTGATCGCAAGGAAATCAAGGATGTCGTTGCGTATCTTCAGTTCATAAACAACCCTTCCGACCGCGTAAGGCTTAAGAGGATCATCAACGAGCCGAAGCGAAAGATAGGTGATACCACTATCGCCGCAGTTGAGGCGATCGCGGACGAAAACGGTATTACGATGTTCGAGGTAATGTGTAACGCCGATAAATACGTCGCGCTTTCCCGCGCCGCAAAAACGCTCACAGCCTTTGCCGAGATGATAAACAAGCTGCGTGCTATGCTCGACGGCGGATGTCCGCTTGACGCGTTCACAAATGCCGTGCTTGACGAGAGCGGCTATAGGCAGATGCTAAAGGACGCGGGCGAGGCGGAGAAGGACCGCCTTGAAAACATCGAGGAATTCGTGTCGGGCGTTATCGAGTATATGAACAACAACGAAGAGCCGACGCTGACGGGCTTCCTTGAGGAAACGGCGCTCGTTGCCGACGTGGACAGATTTGACGAAAGCGCGGATGCCGCCGTTCTTATGACGATACATAGCGCAAAGGGAATTGAATTCCCCGTCGTAATTATCCCCGGACTTGAGGAGGGCATCTTCCCCGGCAGTCAGGCGCTTATAGACCCCGCAGAGCTTGAGGAGGAGCGCAGACTTGCCTACGTTGCTCTGACGCGTGCTAAAAAGGAGCTGTACCTCTATCACACCGATTGCCGTCTGCTTTACGGCAGAACGATGCGTAACCCCGCGTCGCGCTTTATCGGCGATATTCCCGAGGAGCTTGTTACCAGAAAGGAAAAGAAGAAGAGCCGTGAGTATTCGCCTTGGGGCAACGCCTCGGCAGAAAAACCGCGCGTGTATTTTTCAAGCACGGACGGGCAGGGAAGCGCGCCGCACGCCGACGTGCTTACTATCAATCGCCCCGTTGCAAAGCCTGCGGCACGCAAGGACGCTCCGTCCTTCGCGGCGGGCGACCGCGTAAAGCATCCGGCTTTTGGTGAGGGCGAGGTCCTGTCCGTCAAGCCCATGGGCTCGGACAAGCTCTATGAGATCATCTTCGACAGAGTAGGAACCAAAAAGCTTATGGGAAGCTATGCAAAGCTCACCAAGGCGTAAAAGAAAGCGTCGGATTCCGACGCTTTCTTTTTAAAACACCGTTCTTATGATACGCGAGGATGCGCTTGGCGAATATTGCCACGTGTCGAGGTGCTGCGTATGCTCGCAGTCCACGAAGTATCTTATGGGCGCTATCTCCGCCGATGCCGAGTGCGTGTCTATGAGGATGAGCTTTACCTTCATTCGCTCGGGTATCATGCTCTTTATGTACACCGCCGCCGTATCTCCCACGGTAACGTCTTGCATCACTCCGTCCGTCCTGAGCTCAGCAAGTCCCGCAAGGTTCGGCATCAGCTCAACGAATATGCCGTAGCTCTCGACGCTCCTTATTATGCCCGCAACCGTTTGCCCCGCCGTAAACAGCGCCGCGTTCTCCTCCCACGTTCCGAGAAGCTCCTTTTGCGATAAGAAGAATCTTCCGCTGTCCTCGTCGATGCTTTTTACTACCGCGTAAACGTAAGAGCCGCAGGTAAGTCGGTCGCGCGGATGTGATATCCTCGACACCGAAAGGGAATCAACGGGCAACAGGGCGGATATTCCGCAACCTATGTCCGCAAACGCGCCGAAGCTCTCAAGGTGCGTTATCTTTACCTTCAGAATATCCCCCGCGATGAGGTCGGCAAGGTGCGCCATTGCGCATTCGCGCTGTGCTTCCTTTCGGGACAGAAGCGCGACACACTCGCCGTTTATGCTCCGAATGTCCTGCACCTTAAAGCACACGGGCTTTCCTACGCGCGTGATAACTGCAATGTCCTTGAATTGCTCACCGGGACGGCACAGCATAGCCTCTGCGCGAGGAAGTATGCCCCGTATTCCGCCAAGCTCGAAATGAAGATTCATCTCCGAGTCGCAAAGAACGGCAACGTCCTCGATTATCGCGCCCGCCTGCATAGCTCGCTCAAGCCCCGCAACCGACGCGGTATACATTTTGTTTTCGGGCGTGTGTATGGTCATTCCTTCGGGTTTGTACTTTGGTATCATGATCTACCTCCTTTTTCTTTGCTAAATCATATTCGTCAACGGGGATAAAAATTACAGCGTATAACGGTGATTTTTGTGATGTATACCTGCAAACGAAAGAGGAAAACGGGCAAAAACACGAGAAAAAA